>JAJTXU010000002.1 GCA_021462845.1 Anaerolineales bacterium | reverse complement strand
TCAGGGCAACCTGGTGGTGATCTATTCAGGAAATATCGCGGGCGGAGGGGTCTACTCTGTGTACTCCACCGATTCGGGCTCAACCTGGTCCGACCCGGAAACGGTCTTCTTAACTCGCGATTCGCGCAATGTCCCATTCAGTTTGCGGATATTCCCCGGGCAGGATAATACGATCCATGCAGTTTGGAACGTGGTGACAAATTTGGGTGCGGATGTTTCGCTTCACTATGCGCGTTACGATCTGAGCGAACACCGTTGGAACCAGCCGACCACATTGAATCAAAGAGCAGATGACGGTGTGGGTTCCTTCGGTCCCTCGTATCCCTCGTTGGTAGACACTGGCAAGCAGGTGATTGTGCTTTACAACAATGGCAACCCATTTCCGAACGGTCCCGTGCTGCAGGGACGCCCCATGCAGATGGTGAGCATATCGAATGATAACGGCGATACATGGACGCCCCCATTCATTCCTTTCAACAGGCATCAGGGTAGGAGCGGTGAAAATACCATGGCGCTGGATGGCGACAATATTCCTCACGCCTTATTCATTCAACGTATTCAAGTGGTTGAGAACGGCGAAGAACGGGTGATCGGCGGTATCTGGCACAGTGAATTTAAAGACGGCCTCTGGTCGAGCCCTGAACGGTTTATCACAGATTACCCGGCGCATGATGTGAGATCGGTTGTGGTTCAAGGCAATGTTCTTTTTGCTGTTTGGAGGGTGGATCCCGGCGGACCGCCGCATGGCATCTGGTTCACCTACAAGACATTGGATGAAGAGATGAAACTACCGTCGGAAGTCTACCCGACTCCGGTCGAGACCGCGACAGCGATCACAGATTCCTTTGCGGGTACTCCCACTCCCACGCTTACCCCCATCCCCGAAGGGTTGCTCGATCGTCCAATCTTCGGCACGAACAGCAACCCCGCCGTGGCAATTGCATCGGGCGTACTCCCCACCGTGGTAATCTTGATCGTTTTGCTTGTACTTTATAACAAATATCAAAAAGGTCGTCCTTAAAAATGGGTATGGTCTATTCCATGACAATTGAAAAAGTGTTTTGCGGAGTGTTGCAATGACACCCGTAATTCGATTTGCCAATGTTTCAAAACGATATAACCTCGGTCTAACGCGCACCAGCCTCCCGTCGATTCTTTCGCAGATGGTCCGGTCGTCGTTGGGGAAACAGGGAAGTACGGCGGATAAGAAAATCCATTGGGCTTTACAGGATGTGAGCTTTAGCATGGAACCGGGACAATCGCTTGCCCTCGTCGGTCCAAACGGCGCGGGGAAATCGACCATCTTGAAATTGCTGGCGAAGATCACGAACCCAACCACTGGCACGGTGGAGGTGAACGGTCAACTCTCGGCGTTGATCGAGTTGGGGGCTGGTTTTCACCCCGACTTGACCGGTCGCGAAAATATCTACCTCAACGGGACGATCCTGGGGCTGACGTATAAGGAGATTCACAAAAAATACGATGAGATCGTCGCTTTCTCGGAGATCGAAGAATTCATCGACACACCGGTAAAACGCTATTCCTCCGGCATGGCAGTGCGCCTGGGGTTCGCGGTCGCGTCTTGTATCGAACCCCAGATCCTGTTGGTCGATGAAGTGCTGGCAGTGGGCGATGCCTCCTTTCGTCAAAAATGTATCGAGCGCATCAAATCCTTGTTGCGCAACGGGACCAGCCTCATCTTTGTCTCCCATGACATGGGTTTGGTTAGGGCGTTGTGCGAGCGCGCGTTATACATTGAACACGGACAACTCCAGGCTTCCGGGACGAGCGCCGAAATCATCGACATGTACAATCGCGTGCTTGAGAAAAAGCGCATCGAAAAAATGAACCGACTCGATGGGGGAATGGACGATGCCAACGCGGGCATTGAAGTTACTCATGTGGACGTGCTCGACGTGGATGGGAACATCGTTCGTGAAGCGCATACAAACCAGCCCCTGGTGATCCGCGTGAAATACACGGCCTATAAAGATTTCGGAAAATCGAATGCCATCATTTTGATCCACCGTTCCGACGGACTCTTGTGTTGCAACATCCGCACGCATCTCGACCAATTCCCCATGTCCATCGAAAAAGGCGAGGGGGAATATTTCCTTAAACTCGAGCCGTCGCAGTTATTCGGCAGTATGTATTATGTAGAAACCTGGATCATGAACGCGGACGATTCGGATGGCATCGCCTTTGGCGTTTCAGAGTGGTTCGAGATTCACAACTCCATTCAGGGACACGAGGCACACAAGGCGGTCTTTGAACCCAGCCGCACTTGGGGGCAGAATCGGGTTTCCAAAAATGATCGGGTCGCCGCCGGCGCAACCTCTGGAGGCGACGATGCTTAGCCAGACGAATCACCTTCACAAAATGCGCGATCTGGTCTGGGCGTGGACCGTCCGAACGTTGCGCGGACGATACCAACAAAGCGCCCTGGGCTGGCTTTGGGCGATCGTTCAACCGGTGGCAACCGTTGCCATCTTCGCCGTTGTTTTTACGCGTATCGTCCCTGTGGATACGGGCGGCGTGCCCTACATTTTATTTTCATATTCAGCCGTCATCCCCTGGACGTTGCTTGCCTCCTCGATCACCGACATGGCAGCCTCGCTCGTGCATAACATGAACCTGGTGGGGAAGATCTACTTTCCGCGCGAGGCTCTGCCTGTTGCCGCGCTTCTTGCCCGCCTCGTGGACTTTCTGATTTCGTTTGTTCTGCTGGTCATCTTGATGATGATCTATCGGATACCGTTCTCTCCGCAGGGATTGCTTTTCCTGCCGCTCATCCTGCTGATTCAAATGGCGCTCATCCTCGGACTGGGAATTGGCTCAGCCGCCCTCAACGTGTTCTACCGTGACGTGGACCCCCTCCTCAAACTGGTGATTCAAGTCTGGTTTTATGCGTCTCCCATTTTGTATCCGCTTTCTCTTGTCCCTGAGCAATGGAAATGGCTCTACTTCCTCAACCCCATGGCGGGAATCATCGCATCGTACCGTGATGTGTTGGTCTATAGCCGTGTGCCCGGCGAATACTTGTGGTCGGCGGCAGGCATCTCTGCCCTCATCTTTATCGCCGGCGTGTGGTTCTTCAAGCGCGTAGAATACCAATTTGCAGATATTGTCTAATGGATGCCATGAAGAATAATCCGCTCGTCAGCGTGATCATCCCTGCCTATAACGGGTCCGACTCCATCGCGGCGGCAATTCAAAGCGTGCTGGCTCAAACCCATGCCAATTTTGAATTGATCGTCGTGGACGACAAATCTCCCGATACGACCGGCGAGGCGGTTCAACAATTTTCCGATGCGCGGGTGAAATACATCCGTCACGAAGAGAATCAAGGCGCCTCCACAGCAAGATGGACCGGCATCACCCACTCAGCCGGGGAGATCGTCGCTTTCCTCGACCAGGATGACACCTTCCACCCCGAAAAACTGGAAGCGCACGTAAAATTCCTCGAAGAAAATCCCGAAATAGGGTTTTCCTACAACCCCTATTACGAACACGTGCATTCATCCGATTCAATTCGCACGGTTGCCATGCCTCCCCAAAACATATCGCTGGGAGAACTGGTACTGGGTTTTTACCTTCCGCCAAGCGCGTGGGTGGTTCGCAGAAAATGGGCGCTGATCGAGGAAGTTTGGTATCCGCAAGTTGCCATGCGCGGCAGGGAGATCATCGTTTGCGGAAAATTATTTATGGCGGGGTGCAAATTTGCCCGCATCGACCGGGTATTGCACTCCCGAAATTACCAAGCCGGGCGGCGATTCGGCGCCTTAGAGAAAAAATGCGAAGACGAACTTGCCTGCCAGGAAGCCATCTTCTCAGACCCTCGTTGCCCGCCGGAGGTTGCGAAGATGCGCCCGATAGGGAATTCCGCCATCCGCGCCATGTGGGCGAATGTCGCGTTTACTCAACGCGAAACCGCGGTAGGGCGCAAGTTGCTCTGGGAAATTTCCCAAAGTATGCCGGGTTTGTTTTACGGCGCGCCATCGCTGTACACAACGTTCCTGATGGGGTATTGCATCGACGATGAAAGTCACGACTACGAAACGCTCCTGGAAACCATCTTCAAACAATTTCCTCCCGAAATGCCGGGCGTGCTGGAGGGGTATATGTGGGCAGTTGCCCGCGGTAATTATGTTCGAGGCATCCGCGCGTTGTTTTGGAATCGGGCAGACGATGCTGAAAAATATTTTTCCCTGGGCGACGAAATAGGGTTTCAACCCGATAAAGAATTCGTCCTGCAGGCAACCCACGAAATGCTGGGCTTTGCCATGAGCAACGGCGAGGCGGCAGTCTTATCCCGCCTCGGTTCCCTTTCAGCCGAGATTGAAAAGCATCTAGGCAAACATGGAACTCAGTGGCTGATCGCCAGTTTTCTTGTCAACATAGCGGAGCAGAAATATCGGAATGGCGAAACGAAAAATATTCCCACCATGCTGATGGGCGCCTTCCGCAGAAGACCGAAGTACCTCGTCGATCGCGGCGCGCTGTCGTTATTCTTCAAATCGATGTTCGGCGTCGGCGTTCGTTCCTGATTGTATTCAACCTCAGGCGGGACACAAACAATCGATCATGCGGGAAACTTCCATTGGAGAGACACATGAGCCAAATTCTAGGGTTTACGATTACTCGAGGCTTATCACCTCAAAATTCATCAAGCGCATTCAAAGCCGAAGACCGCGCCTTGTCTTACTTTCAACATCTTGAAAGAAGCTCGCTCGAGATCGGCGGAACAACATTGCATCTTTGGGGGCGCAACTCGATCTCCAATTGTGTGCATCTCATGCCCGATGGATCGACGCTCGCGCTGATCGGCTCCCCGCATCATTCAATCCCCTGGCGCGAGGTACAGGAAAAACTTCTGAACGCAGAACGCGATGAAGATTTTCTATTGCCGTGGGAAGGGCGTGTGATCCTCCTACGCGTCGACGCGCAGGGGGATTCATGGACGCTATGGAACGACTGGCTGGGAAGCATGCCGGTCTACCACATGGAATCATCCAACCGCCGCATCGCCTCGACATTGGAGCCTGTTACAGTCGCCTCAGCGGACCTCACCCCCGACGACTTTTTCCTCCCGGGGCTGGCTTCGCTCCTTCTCAACGGGCACTTCATCTCCGATTGGACGTTGTACAAAGATGTGAAATCGATCCTGCCCGATAGCGTGACAACCTGGGATGATCGGGGCTATCGCGCATCGCGCTTTTGGTCGGTGCAACCCAGCCACGATCGCTGGGACTCGCTCTGGGATGATCTTGTCGATGAAATGCATCTCCTATCCCAAAAAGCGATTGCAGATATATTGAAACAGCACCCGCGTTGGGCAATGCCGCTGTCCGCCGGCTTGGATTCGCGCCTCATCGCCGGCGTGGCGGCTGATCTGGGCGTGGAGGTGCGATCATACGCCTGGGGTTCGCCAGACAACACCGACGTGATCTATTCCCGTGAAATTGCCAAAGCGCTCGGCTTCCCGTGGAAACACATCAACCTGCCGAAAGACTTCCTGATGAAGTACACACGGCGCTGGTTCGACATGTTCGGAACTGCCATGCACTTTCAGGGCATGTACCTGATGTCTTTTCTGGATGAAATTCAAGCGGAACCTCCGGCGCCCACCATCACCGGTTTCATCGGCGATGTTTTGTCCGGCGACGCCATCAACGATTCCGTTCGTTTCCAAAGGACCAAGCGGTATCAGGTAAACCATGAATGGTATTCCGATTGGGATCCGTCCCTGCTTCGCTCGACCATGAAGCGCCCCATGAACGACGCGCTCGAAGAAAACGCCGCAAACCTTCGCAAGGAAATCGATTCCTATCCCGGCGCGAATCATCAAAAATTGATGTATCTTGAGTTGTGGAGCAGGCAAAGAACGTTTATCAACTTTCTTTCCACCCTGAAGGATTATTGGCGAGGCGTGGCAACGCCGTTTCTGGACCGAACCTACGCGCGATTTTGTTTCTCCCTGCCTATGGCTGTGCTGGATGATCGCAGGTTGTTGGGCGATGTCTTTCGACGCCATTACGGGAAACTTGCTGTCATTCCGGCACCTATGGCTCCGAACCATATAGTATGACCGGCAAATATTTCCTCCGAAAGAAAATTGTCAATAAGATTCCTGCGGCGTTGAGAAAACCGTTTATGAAAGGGTTGGAAAAAACATCGCTGTGTGTCGACTTCGAGCCCCTGCAGGCTCATGGGAAAAAAGCGGTATGGCCCCTGTTCGAAGCCTGGGATCAACTTTCCGAATGGTTCGATATGAAACAAGTGGAGTCGGATTTTCAGGCGGTGATGATCTCCACCGGGGATGTGCGTCCTTTGAGGAGATTACAAGCGGTTCAAACGATCGCCTCGCGTCTCCTTCCCGCTTCACAGAGCGATGGTTGAGTTAGCGTTTCCAAACTCTTTTCCGCAATACCAAAGGTGAATTATGAAAACGGCGCTCATACTTGGAGCTGGTATTTATCAGGTCCCGCTGATTCGTAAAGCCAAAGAAATGGGGATGCGCGCGCTGGTGGTCAGCACGGCGGGCAATTATCCGGGCTTTAAATTGGCGGATCAAGCCTGCCATATCGATACGACCGACGTGCAAAAGATCGTGCAGTTGGCGCGCGATGAGAACGTGGATTGCATCTGCACCACAGGCACCGATGCGGCGGTCAGAGCGTTGGGAGTGGTGTGTGATGCGCTTGGTCTGCCCGGGATTTCAGAAAATGCCGGGGTGCTGGCAACAAACAAAAGGGAGATGAAGCGCCGGTTTGAATCCGCCGGGGTGTGTACGGCTCGTTTCCGCGAAGTGTCGAACCTGGAAGAATTGCGTCAGGCGTTCGATCTGTTTGAGAAGCCGGTGATCTGCAAAGCGGTCGACACCTCCGGTAGTCGCGGCATTATCCGCGTGGATGTGGCAGACGATTTGCCGCATGCCTTCGATTATGTGATGCGCGCCACGCGCCAGAAATATTTTCTGGTGGAAGAATTCATCAGCGGCGTGGAGTTCGGCGCGCAGGCGGCGGTGATCGATGGGGAGGCGCAGTTCGTGATGCCGCATGGCGATATTTTGTATCATGGGAAAACGGATGTGCCTATCGGTCACTACGTCCCGTATTCGATGTCGGACAAGGTGAAGGGTTTGGTGTGGACCCAACTGGATAAATCGATCAGGGCATTAGGGTTGACCACCTGCGCGATTAATGCAGATTTTATTCTGCGCGGCGATCACGTGTACGTGTTGGAAATCGGCGCGCGCGCTGGCGCAACCTGCCTGCCGGAACTTGTGTCCACGCATTATGAGATCGATTATTATGCTTATATTCTCGGGTTGAGTTTGGGATCGAAGCCTCAGGCGCGGTTTGAATCCAGAAACCCCTGCGGGAATCTTCTCATTACTTCCAAAACGGCAGGGAGTTTGGACCGCGTCGATGTGGATGGTAATGGGTTGGACATCATTGAAACAGTCATCGATCATGAACATGGCGAAACAGTGCCAGCCTTCCGGTTGGGACCAGACCGCCTGGGGCATGTGGTGTTGAAAGCCGCGACGGAAGAAAAAATTATGGAAGATTTGAAATTGCTGGGTTCCCGCATCCATGTCAAACTTCTTAATGGCAGATCGTAGGGCTTCTCAATAAAATGAGACGCCGATACTCGTGGATGCAAAGAAAAAATCTGCGCTTTCCGCATGATCGGCGTCAAATGGTTTTTAACTTATTGCCAATGCGGTTCATTAATTCACGGAAACAGGTGTCACATTGAAAATCGGGATGATCCTGTACGATATGCAGGAACTGGGCGGGTTGGAAGAATACACGATCACGCTTGCGATGGGGCTTCAACAAATGGGGCATGAGGTCAGTTTATTGTCTACGGCTTGGGTGCCTCCCGCCAATCAGTATCTCGCCCGTCTTCGTCAGACCCCGGTGCGATTTTATCAATTGCCTAAATGGATATCCTTGCCAGCCTCAGACTGGACTACAAAGGAAAAAATCCTGAATGGGTTAACGTGGCTGTGTATCCCTTTGATCCTCTTGCTTGGGCTGGCGATCATGGTTGCGAAACGGACATCGCCGGTCGATGCATTCCAAAGCGCGCGGAACTGGTTTCGCGGGCATGCGATGAAACGGGTGATCGGACCCGACTGGCGAAAGCCTTTTGTGCGCCTGATGCTGGCGTATTGGAAGGCAACCTGGCAACCGAATGTTCTGCACATTCAGGGCTACACAACCAGCTTGTTGTTTGTGATCGATTGGGCGCATGCCAACAAATTGCCCATTGTGTACGAAGAACATCAAACGCCCGATCCGCAATTTAATTGGTGGCAGGGATTTGATAAGAGCATCAACAAAGCAGATGTGGTCATTGCCGTCTCGGAGAAAAGCGCCGAAGGGCTACGAACGATCTGCGGCGTGACCCGTCCTATCGTTGTTCAGGGACCGCTTGTTCCCGACCCTGCCGATGTGGGATTCCCGGTTCGTGAACTTGCGGGCGGGGATGTTCAGGTTCAATTAACCGCCATTGCGAGACTGTTCGTGACAAAGGGGCTCGTCTACTTGTTAGACGCATTCAAGGCAATCAAAGAGAAACACCCGGGCGCATCCCTGAAAATCTACGGGGAAGGTCCGCTTCGAGAAGAGTTGGCGGCTCATGCTCGCGGTTTGGGGCTCGATAGCGCCGAGATATTCGCCGGCGCATTTACCTCGCGTGACGAATTATCGCTTATCATGAAGCAAACTGGCATCTTCGTGATGCCGTCCATTTTGGAAGGGCAACCCGTCTCTCTCGTGGAGGCAATGGCGTATGGGAGACCCATCGTGGCAACGAACGTGGGCGGGATACCGGAGATCATTCAAGACGGCGAAAATGGGTTGCTGTGTGTCCCCGCCGATTCGATATGTTTAGTGAAGCAAATCAATCGGTTGCTGGAAAATTCCGATCTGCGCTCGAAACTGGCCGAAGCGTCTCGGCGTTCGTACGAACAGGGTCCATTCCGACCGCTTTCGGTCTGCCAGAACTTTCTCAGTGTTTACAATTCGGTGTTGAACCGGACTTGATGCCCGTGTGTACATTTTGATCTTCAATCTCTATCCATGGTGACACAATGATTGCAAAACTAAAAGCCCTTCCCCACATCCTGCTGTTCAAACGCTCGGCAAATCGAATTGCGCTCGAGAAAGACATGCTGAGATGGTATCAAGTGTATAAGCCTCGCCTGCGGAAGCAGTCGTCCATCGACCTCCTTGTCTGGTTGTTGGATTCTTTTCCTGAATTTCGCAACTTGTTCTATGCGCGTATTGGGCGTTTTACCGGCCTGCGTGGGCGGGCGTTGTTTGCGCTTGCCAGAGCGTTGTATCCCTACCCCAAAGTGGCGCTCCGCTTTGCAGAACCGATCAATATCGGACCCGGTTTCTTTGCGCGGGCAGGTTTTGGAACCGTCATCGCCGCGCAAAGAATCGGTGAGAATTGTTGGGTCAACCCCGGTGTGGCGATCGGCTTCAGGGATGATAAAAGCGCCCCCCCGACCATTGGCGATAACGTCTATATTGGCGCCGGGGCAAAAATCCTGGGACCTGTGACTGTGGGAGATAATGCCGTCATCGGCGCCAACGCAGTTGTCACCCGCGATGTTCCGCCGAATTGCACGGTGGCAGGCATGCCCGCGCGGATCATCAGGCGCGACGGTGTCCGCGTCAAAGAATCCCACGCGGCGTCTTGATCAAACCTGACATTGCGAATACATATCCACTATGCTAGAAAAACTGCGCTCATTCTACCGGACGCTGAAACTGTATCCCGCATTGATGCTGGTGAAGCGCTCTCCCGCCAGAGAACTTATCGAGGCGGAGATCGACCGCTGGATGTTGATGATCTATCAACAGAAATCAGGCGGAGACCTGGCGTCCAAACTTCGCACTCTGATGTATGGTAAAGATATCGAGGAGTTCCGTACCCTGCTATATTTTCGACTGGGCGAACCCGCCGGGGTATGGAATCGTATCCTGCTTTTCTTTGCAACACGGTTCCTGCGTCCTCTTGAAACGTTGATGATTACTCCTTCGTCGGCAGTCGGCGAAGGTTTGATCATCATGCACGGACACGGCACGTATATCGACGCGGAAACGATAGGCAGAAATTGCCTGATCTTTCAAGATGTGGCGATAGGCGTGAAGCGCGAAGAAGGAGAGCGCCCAACCATCGGCAACTACGTGCACGTCAGCTCCGGCGCCAAAGCCCTGGGCGGAATTACCATCGGCGATCACTGTGTCATCGCCGCCAATGCGGTCGTTGTCAAAGATATGCCGCCGAATAGTTTGGCGGTTGGCGTGCCAGCCCGCATCCTGCGCAACGCGGGAAACAAAGCGGAATATATTGCCCGCGGCGAAATTTCGGAATAACGCGCGGATCGTCGAACATCACAAATCATCAACGAAATTATTGCTCATGTCTTCCGGGTCAAGTAGAAAACTCAAAATTGCCATAGGCCTTCCAGAATGGGCGCCATTCCAGGATGCGATGCGCGACAAACCCGCCGATGCCACCTACATCATCCAGCGGAATTTATCGAACGGGTTGCTCAGTCGCGGACATTCGCTCACCTTTGCCGCCCCAATGAATGTGGACGAATTCGCGGTCACTTCGGACGTGGAGGCTGTTTCGCCCGCCCGTCGTTCGTGGACGGCATCCCCCTTGTTTTCGCTGGCGAGCAAACTCGTCTGGCGAATCCAAAAGTTGTTTGGCATCCCATACCTGAATTATTTTTCGAACTACCGCTATTCTGACGCGGCAGCGCGGGGACTGAACTCTGTGGATGTGATCTACGAACGTAACGGCATATACAATTCGGGCTTGGCGATGGCGGCAAAACGCCTGCGGCTTCCCTATGTGATCTTTTTTGAAGCCGACCAGATCATGGAATTGGATATCATGGAGAAACCGATCACCGGTCTGCTTCGCCGGCGCGCGGAAGATATTCTTCGATACAACCTGTCTGCGGCGGATTGCATCATTTGTGTGACAGAGTCCGGCAGGCGGCGCCTTGTAAACCATTGGAATGTCTCCGCCGATAAATTGGTGGTGTTTCCGAACGCGGTGCATGTTGACCGCTTCAAGCCCGATCGACAGGCGCGGGAAAGTATTCGTTCGAAACTTGGTTTGAACAATGAACCTGTGATCCTGTTTGTGGGAAATTTTTTCCACTGGCACGATGTTCCAACCCTGCTCAACGCATTTGTCGAAGTCTTGAAATTTCACCCTACTGCGCGTCTTGTTCTGGTGGGGGATGGAGAACGCCGCGCCGCCATGAACGCGCTTGCCGCCGAACTCGGCTTGGAGCGTTCGGTTATTTTTACCGGTATCGTATCCCATTCCGATGTGCCGCACTACATGGCGGCGGCGGATATTGCCGTAGTGCCATACCCTCCGATGGATCGGGAGATGTGGCTTTCGCCGTTGAAACTTTTTGAATACATGTCTGCGGGATTGGCGGTGGTCGCCTCATCCATCGGTCAGATCGTGGACGTGGTGGAGGATGGCGCGAACGGGAGCCTCATCCCGCCTGGGAATGCGAACGCGATGTCTGCCGCGTTAAATCGCTTGCTCTCCGATTCTGATTTCCGTTCGAAATTGGGAGCCAATGCCCGCGCCACAGCCGAAAAAAACTTTTCGTGGGAAAGTTACCTCGCCCGCCTTGAACACATCTTCCATGCCGTGATCGAACGCCAGCCAGTCAAAGACATCTAACGCCTCATTCCTACCGTTCACCTGCTTCCATGCCTGAAACCTTTCCCCTCGTCAGTATTATCATCCCCAATTACAACCATGCCCAATACATCGAAGACGCGATTCACAGCGTGTTGCGGCAGACCTATCGCAACGTGGAAACCATCGTCGTGGACGATGGTTCGCGCGACAACAGCCGCGACGTGATCGGCGCGTTCGGGAATACGGTTCGCGCGATTTTTCAACAGAACCAAGGGCTGTCCGCCGCGCGCAATACCGGTATCGCCGCCTCGCGCGGGGAGTTCATCGGTGTGCTCGATGCGGACGATATGTACGAACCCGACTTCGTCGAAACCCTCGTGACCGCGTTGCAGAGTCAGTCAGATGCCGACGGCATCTATTGCGGGTATCGGTTTGTAGATCATGTGAATCAACCGTTGCCGCAGATCGAAGCGCGCGAGATCGCGCCTGAGAAATTATATTGGGCGTTGGTGGATGGAAACTTCCTCGTGCCCGAATCGATGTTTGTGCGCAGGCGTTGTTACGATGCTGTGGGCTTGTTCGATACATCCCTGCGCGCCCTCGAAGACCTGGATATGTGGCTGAGGATCGCCAGCCGCTTCAAGGTGATTCATACGACAAAGATATTAACCCGTCATCGCATTTTACCGGGCAGTATGTCCACCGACCCGACGCGGCAGTTCGAGAACCGCTTACAAGTGGTGAAAAAGAATTTCGGAGCCGAACCAGCCCCCACTGGGGAATGGAGCGTGGATCAACGTCGCGCATTCAGCCGCGCTTACCTCGTATCCGCTGTGGAATATCTTCAGGCAAAGAACGAAGTCCGCGCGTTTGAATGTCTGCGTTCGATGGCGGTGGCGCAACCCGCGTTGCTGGCGCGCGTGGAAACATTTTACGAGTTGGCGTGCGGCGATCAGCCAAAAGGATATCGCGGCGAGTTCGCGTCGATCAACCTCGAGCAGAATACGCGCGTAACACTGCGGTTGTTGGAGAAATTGTTTGCCGACCATGAATTGCGTTTGACAGAGTTCAAGCGACCTGCATATGCCAACGCGGAATATGCCTTTGGTCTGCTGGCGTACGGACAGGGCGATGTGCGCGCGGCGCGGCGGCATTTTCTCGGCGCGTTGCGTGTTCAGCCGGCGCTTATGATGGATCGCGCCTTTGTTGGATCCTTGTTGCGCTCTTTCCTGGGCGCAAAGTTGATCCAATCCCTGCGGCGGATGGTGGGGAGATCGAAGTAATGCGCATCTTGTTTGTTTCCAGTCAATACCCGCCCTACGAACTGGGCGGATACGAACAACTCTGCCATGAAGTGACGCGCGAACTGCTCGCGCGCGGGCACGCGGTGAGCGTTCTCACCAGCCGCTATGGGGTGCAATCGGAAGAAGAAGCGCGCTCAGGAAATGTGACCCGCACACTGCACTTGACGGCGGACCTTCATTATTACAAGCCGCTCGATTTTTTCTTCAAACTTCCCCGGCAGGAAAAAGAAAACCTGGCTGAATTAAAAAATGCCATAGATGTGTTCAAGCCCGATGTGGTCATGTTCTGGGGGATGTTTGCCATGTCGCACAACCTGCCGTATTGGGCTGAACAATGGATGCCGGGTCGCGTGACGTATTACATGGCGTCGTATTGGCCCACAGATGAAGACCTGCATCTGGCGTACTGGAAGTCCCCGGCGAATCGGCGCGTAACCGAATGGTTCAAACGGTTCCTCAGGTCGTTTGCGCTTGCGCGACTCAAACGACAAGGGTATCCGCCGCGTCTCAAGTTCGATCATGTCATTTGTTGCAGTGAATATGTGCGCGATACGCTGGTGAACGCCGGCAAATTTCCGCCGCGCGCGTCTGTCGTCTATGCGGGAGCCGACCCCGCGCCGTTTAAACACCTCGCGCAACAAAAGAAAGTCAAGAAGACGGGTCACACGACCCGTTTGCTTTATTTCGGCAGGTTGGTGCCTGATAAGGGCGTGCATACGGCGATCGAAGCGTTGGGCTTGCTGGCTCAAAAAGGATTCTCCGACCGGGTGGAACTGACCGTTCTGGGCGACGGGCATCCCGAATATAAAAAGTACCTGCAACAGCGGGTTACGGATTTGGGGATCGAAAACATTGTTCACTTCTCCGGCAAAGTTGCTCGTGAAGAAATCCCCGCCATGTTGAAGGACTTCGATGTTTTTCTGTTCACCTCCACGTGGCCCGAACCATTTGGGCGCACCATCGTCGAGGCGATGATGGCTGGGTTGGTGGTCATCGGCTCCAATGTGGGCGGGAGCCGCGAGATCTTCCGCCATTACGACAAGAAGATGTTGTTCGAGCCGGAAGACGCGCAAGGACTCGCCGACCGGATCGCGCGCATCCTTTCGGACCCCGAGCTGAGCCGCCGATTGGTGAACGTTGGCCGCAAACTTGCGTCAGAGCGATTTACCATTCAGCAGATGACAAACGGCATCGAAGTCTTTCTGAAACAAGTTGGTCCAGGGGGAAGCCCCTGATGAGAATCTTATTTCTCACCAATTTTTATCCGCCTGCCAGCCGCGGCGGATACGAGCAATGGTGTCAGGAAGTGGGCGATGGATTGCGAGCGCGAGGACACGAGGTATCCATCCTGACCAGCGCGCACGAACGGGGCAACCTGAAATCTCCCGATCCGCACTGGGTGCGGCGCGAACTCCGCCTCGAAATGGAACTTGCCTCGCTGAAAAATGCGGTGTGGTTCTTTACCCGTCGGAAAAAGCGGGAACAAGAAAACCTGACTCTGCTTCGTGAAACCGTGAGAGACTGGAACCCGGATATCATCCTGATTTGGGGGATGTGGAATTTACCCCGGTCACTGCCCGCCCTTGCCGAGTCTCTTATGCCCGAGCGAACGGTTTACTACATGGGCGATTACTGGCCCACGCTCCCCAGCCAATATGAAAATTATTGGAACGCATCCCCGCGCTCCTTGATTACAGGCTTGCCAAAATTGTTGTTAAAGCCGATCGCCCGGGGCATTTTATCGCGAGAGGAAAAGCCGCGTCTTCGTCTTCGCCGCGTCCTTTTTCCATCTATATTCATGCGAAATGAATTTGAGAAGTTGGGTGTCGTCTCAACCGAGGGGCGGGTTGTCTACGGGGCGGTCGATACTACTCCTTACCTTGCAGGTGAACGAACGCCGGGCGCGAATAAAGTTGTATCTTTATTGTTTATTGGGCGTCTTACTCATGAGAAAGGCGTTCACACCGCAATCGAGGCTGTGGCGCGCCTCGTGAGCAAACATGGAATCAGTAACGCGAACCTGACGATTGTTGGCGACGGAGACCCGCACTATATCGATTCGCTTCACAAGATGATCGCTCGCGACTCCCTCGCCTCCTTCGTGACGTTTCTGCCTGCCCAGCCTAAGGATACGTTACCGGCGCTTTATCGACAGTCCGATATATTTTTGTTCACTTCCATCTGGCAGGAACCGTTCGGGAGGGTGATCGTGGAAGCGATGGCATCAGGCTTGGCTGTGGTAGGCGCTCCAGTGGGTGGCGCGGCGGAGATGCTCGTCCATGAGGAAAACTCGCTCGTATTCACGGCTGAAGATTCGACCAGCCTGGCGATGGCATTACAACGGCTGATCGAATCGCCTGACCTGAGAGCTACACTGGGAACTGCCGGGCGCAAAACTGCCAGAAGTAAATTTGACCTGCAACGCATGATCGAGGAGATCGAAGGTTATATCCGATCATTGATCCACTGATGAAAATACTTTTTCTCTCCCGTTGGTTCCCGTACCCGGTGAACAACGGCTCCAAAGTGCGCATCTACAACCTTTTGCGCGGGTTGAGCCGGCATCACGAGGTGACCCTGTTGAGTTTTGTAGACCAGACCGGCGGGCGTCCTGAAGCGTCCGAAATCCGTAACCTTTGTTCAGATATTGTCGTCCTGCCATGGAAGGAGTTCGAGCCCGGCGCATGGCAGGCGCGCCTCGGATTTTTGTCTATGAAACCGCGTTCGGTAATCGATACGTTTTCAGCGGAGATGGCGCGCGCGATTACGACAGCCATCTCGAGGCAGAAGTTCGACCTCGTGATCGCGTCTCAATTGCAAATGGCGGCGTACTATCCATACTTTCAGGGGCTTCCGGCGTTGTTCGAGGAATTGGAGATCGGCTTGTTTTATGATCGCGCATTTTCTCCGGGCGGCAAAATTCGTCCCCGCCATGCCCTCACGTGGTTCAAATACCGTCAGTATCTTTCGCGGCTTTTCAATGGGTTCCGATCTTTCACGGTTGTTTCTGAAACCGAGCGCGGTTTGGTGGCGAGAAATTTCCCCCGACAAAAAGATCAGATCGAAGTCATTCCCAATTGCATCGATGTCGGCGACTATGCAAATATAGAGATAAAAAAGCAGGCAAACACCATCGTCTTTACGGGTCCGTTCAAATACCGCGTAAATTACGAAGCCATGCTTTGGTTTGTCGGCGAAGTTTTTCCTGTGGTGTTGCAACACATCCCCGATGCGAAACTGGTGATCACAGGCGACCATGAAAACCTGCCTCTTCCCTCCGATCAAAATATCACCCTCGCAGGGTATGTGGAGGATATCAAATCCTTGATCGCGTCATCCACGGTTGCCATTGCGCCGCTCCTGAGCGGGGGAGGCACGCGGTTGAAGATTCTAGAGGCGATGGCCATCGGGACGCCGGTGGTGGCAACCTCCAAGGGCGCGGAGGGGTTGGACGCTAAAACTGGGGAGCACCTTTTGGTTACAGATGAACCGAAAATGTTCGCATCCCATGTTATAAATTTGCTTCAAGACCGGGCGCTTCACGAAAAGATTTCCATCAATGCAACCGCGCTGGTTGCCGAAAAATTTAATTGGTCGAAGGTAATGCTTAGGTTTTTTGAGTTGATTAAAGAGATTGCCAACAGGTAATCCCTTTTGATTTTTTTATTTTTATTTTCCGCTACGCCATGAACCCCTGGCGCATGGAAGCGGACCACTGTTGAGGAGCCATGATGAAGATGGGTTTGCGTTCGATTCCGTCCGTGTTGTTTATTCTTGCCATTGTCCTTTCGCAATTTGTGATCCTGTCATCTGCCGGCGCAGCGTGCGCAGGCGTGGTGTATGTGGACGCCAACTCCACCGCTCCCAGTCCGGACGGGTGTAGCTGGGCTACCGCCTATTCGAGTTTGCAAGACGCTATAACAGCCGCCTCAAACGGCGACCAGATTTGGGTGGCGAGTGGAACGTATTATCCCGATGAGGGCGCCAGCCAGTCAAACAACGACCGCAATAGTTCCTTTGTGTTGAAAAACGGCGTTTCGGTGTATGGCGGTTTTACCGTAGGCAACACCCTTTTGAGCCAGCGGAATTCCAACCCGGCTGTGAACGGAACGGTATTGAGCGGTGATATCGATCAAACCGCAGGAAACGCCGGGAATGCTTACTCTGTTGTCACCGCGAACGGCGCGCTCACTGACACATACATACTGGATGGGTTCACCATCACCGGCGGCAACCAGAATTCGGGGAGCGGCGTCGGCGGCGGCATGTACATCCAGAACACCAGCCCGACGCTTCGCAACCTCCTCATCACAGCGAACAATGCCAACGGACGCGGCGGCGGAGTCTTCATTATTTCTACATCCGGTGTGGAAGCCAATTACAGCCGCGCCTCCTTTACGGATATCACCTTCAGCAATAACACGGCGGGCATCGGCGGCGGCGTGTATGTGCAAAATGGAAGTGTGTCTATCACGCGGGTGACATTTATCGACAATGCCGCCACATTTGCCGCTGGCGGTGGCTTGAATCTTCAAACATTGGGCGGTCCCGGCGTGGACGAACCCAACCTCCCAACCTTGGTGGATGTGGTCTTCACGAATAATTCAGCGGTCGGCGGCGGGGGGTTGTTCAACAACAATAGCCAAACCACGCTCGACCGTGTGACATTCGATGGCAATACCGCCACCCGTCGGGGCGGAGGTATTTTGAATGAATATGCCAACCCGATCTTCACAAATGTGACCTTTAGCGGGAACACCTCCTACGAAAGTTCGGGCGGCGCGCCGTGGGGCGGCGGCGGCATCTTGAATATAGATGGCGACCCGGTTTTCAATAACGTGACGTTTACCGGCAATAACAGCGTCAACGCTTCCGGCACGGCAGGCGGCGACGCGATGCTTAACTTGACCGGCAGCGCTCCGCTGATTACGAATAGTATTTTATGGGCAGATGGCGGCACGAACGATGAAATCCAGAATGATGAGACCAGTTCCGTCACTGTGAAAGACAGCGTGGTTCAAGGCGGATGCCCGGCGAGCGCAACTTGTACGAATCTAATTTCAACTGATCCGCTGTTGGGCGCGTTGGAAAATAACGGCGGATTTACAAACACACATGCATTGCTCTCAGGAAGTTCAGCCTTGAATTCTGCCGGCGTGAATAGCGCGTGCGCAAGCGAGGATCAACGCGGGATTGCCCGCCCGCAAGGCGCCGGATGCGATATGGGCGCATTTGAATATGCCATGCCGGGTACCCCGGGTCCATCTGCCACGCCTACCTCAACGACGGTCAACACTCCGACGAATACACCTCCGTTTACCTCCACGCCTACTTTTACATCGACGCCCACTCAAACTGCAACTGTCACATCTACGAACACGGCGACAAGCACGCCATCGCCTTTTTTCAATGTCGGCGAAACAACAGTCCTTGGCATATCCTATTCCGGCGCTGGTAATCAACTGGTGTCACAGCAGGTGACTTTGTCGCAGACTGCCACCATTCAAAGCCTGAGTTACTATGTGTCCACGGCGGGCGGACAGTTACGGCTGGGCATCTATAACAATTCCGGTAGCGCGCCGGGAACATTGATGGCGCAGACAGCCGCGTTCACCCCGGTTGTCGGTTGGAATACACAGGCGGTCGTTACGCCGATTTCACTTCCCGCCGGAACATATTGGCTGGTATTCCTGCCTCAAAATAATACCCTGGCAGGACGTATGACCTACGCAGGTACCGGGCGTTATTATGGCTACACCTTCGGGTCATTACCGGCAACATACTCGGCTTCTTCCGCTTCGGGCACATTCCGCTTTTCTTTCTACGCCACCTTTGCTCTCGGCGCCGCACCAACAAGCACATCCACAACTGTGCCGACGATAACGAATACAGCCACGCATACCTCGACACCCACAAAAACCTTCACACCGACGATCACCAACACGCCAACCAATACACCGACGGCAACCCTCACTCCCTTATTTACTGCCACGCCGACCAATACGGCAACAAAGACCTCAACTCCTACGGCGACAAGTACCCCGACAAATACTGCAACATTTACCCGTACTCCAACCGCGACATTCACGCCATTGTTCACGGCAACATCGACGAATACTCCTACGCGTACTCCAACGTCGACGAATTCACCCGCGCCTACATCAACCTCTCCGGGCGGGACGCCGATCACCATCGGTGAAACGAGCGTTCTGACAACCCCATATTCCGGCATTGGAAATATGTTGATCGCCCAGCAGGTAACGCTTTCGCAAAGCGCGACGATACAGAGTCTGAGCTACTATGTATCCACCACGGGAGGTCAATTGCGCTTGGGAATTTACGCAAATAACGGAAATGCGCCCGGCGCCCGCCTTGCAGAGACAGCCGCATTTACGCCAGTTGCCGGGTGGAATACGCAACCCGTGTTGACGCAAACCACACTTCCTGCTGGAACATATTGGCTGGTGTTCCTGCCGCAAAACAATACTCTCACGGGGAGGGTCGCATTATCGGGTTCGGGTCGGTACTATTCGTACACGTTTGGCGCGCTTCCCGCTACATATTCCACATTATCAACATCGGATGGCTTCCATTTCTCGATGTATGCCACCTTGTTGGTTCCCTGAACGCCAACATGAGGCACAAGATCAAGGATAGGCGTATCACCTATATGCCCTGAGTCGAACGTAACCCCATTGTGTGGATTTCCGTCCTGTGGACGGATCCATCAACCGGCTATCATACCCAGCCGCGGCTGAACGGATTGATTTGCGCTTTGTCATCCTGCCACGGCTGGGTATTGAGTTAAAATGGCATCCTCGACGCGACTCATGAACATTAATTTCAACCTAAAATTCTTCACCATAGACCGGCAGGTTACGATTTCCCGGCAAACGTTTCAATACAGCGTTGGCTTATTGACCATTCTTATAACGGTCGCCGCCTCATTTTGGGGAACCGTGAACGTGTTGGTTATCGCTCTGGCGGCGATTGGGGGACTGGTGGCGCTGGGACTATTACTGCGCTACCCGTTGTTGGCATACATCTTTTTGATGCCTGCGGGAATGTTTGTCCCGTTTTCCGGTCCCGGCGGCTTTAATGCCTCTGTCTTGCTGGTTGTTCTAATGTCCGTTCTGTGGATCGGAAACATGTTCGTTGTCCATCGACGGTTCGAGTTCGTGCGCTCTTCAGCTGTGCGTCCTGCTGTTTTCTTTATGATCGTGTGCGTGGTCGCATTCGGCATGGGGCAGGTTTCGTGGTTTTCTCTTGCAACACAAGCGCCATTCGATACACAGTTGGGCGGCTTTGCCATCTACTTTTTCTCGCTGGTCATGATGGTGATGACTGGGAACATCATCAAAGATATCCGCTGGCTGAAGGCGATTGTCATCACGTTCGTTGCCTTGAGCATGATCTACGTTCTCGGCAGGGTGGTCGAATGGGCGGGCATCGATTCGGTGTTCGAAAATGGATTTATTGCCAACAGCATGCTCTGGACGTGGCTGGTGATTCTGCCGCTTGCCCAGGCGATATTTAACCAAGACCTTAAGAAGAATATCCGTATCCTCCTGTATGGAATTGTCGCGTTGACCTTATTCGTTGCGGTGATTCAAACGCGAGATTGGAAATCGGGCTGGGTGCCAGCCATGGTCGGCGTCGGCGTTCTTGTGGCGTTGAAATTCCCGAAACTCGCTTTTGCATCCATCCCGTTTGCGTTGATCGGCGTGGCGTATCTGGCGCAGGATTTGATCTCCACCGACCAATATAGTTGGGGCACGCGCGTTGACGCCTGGGTCGTTGTTTTGGACATCAGCCGCGCCAATCCGCTATTGGGGCTTGGTTTCGCCAACTACAATTGGTACGCGCCTTTGTTTTCATTGCGCGGGTACCACATCCGTTTCAACTCGCACAGTCAGTTTGTGGATATCATCGCCCAGACCGGACTAGCTGGCTTGGTCTGTTTTATCTGGCTATTGTATGAAGTCGGAACTCTCGGCTGGAGGCTATCGCGGAACCTAAAAGACGGTTTTGCGAGGGCTTATGCCTATGGCGTCTTGGCTGGCGTGGCGGCATGTGTGATGGCGGCGTATTTGGTAGATTGGCTGTTGCCGTTTGCCTATAACATCGGCTTGGATGGGTTCCGCGCCAGCATCTTGCCGTGGATCTTCTTTGGGGGGTTGGTCGCCATCGAACAAATGCGCAAGGAAAATAAACTTACCTAATACGGGAGGCTTGCATGGAAGAATTGATTGGATTGATCCCCGCCGCGGGGAAGGGAGTTCGGCTGGGTTTGCCGTATCCGAAAGAGTTGTACCCTGTGATTCGGAATAATCATTACAAACCCATTTCTCAATTTGTTGTGGATAATTTAACGAACGCGGGCTTGAAGCATATCGTGTTCGTGGTCAATGAGACCAAGCATCAGTTGATGGGGTATTTCGGAAGCGGTCAACGTTTCGGGTGCGATATCAGTTATGTGGTGCAGGAGGTGGTGGAGGGGAAGACGAAATCTACCTCGCCTGGTCTCGCGCACGCGTTGGATTCGGCGTATCACCTCATCAAAGGGAAGACCGTCTTCTTTGGCATGGCGGATACGTTGATGAAGCCGAACGATATTTTCAAGCGCGTCTATGAAGCCGCCTCGCCCGACGATGATGTGTTGTTCGGCATGTTCACCACGGAGAGACCCGAAAAATTTGGCATGGTAAACATGGACGGCGATTCGCGCGTCAGTGAAATTGTGGACAAGCCGAAACAAACCGATCTCACCGAAATGTGGGGTTGCATCGTGTGGCGCCCGAAGTTCACCGAGTATTTGCACAAATGCGTTTACGACGAGGGCATCTCCGATTTTGCGAAGATCATGAACGACGCCATCGCGTTGGGGATGAAGTTTAAAGGCGTGCACATGAAGGATGGCACATACATTGACTTGGGGACCTACGAAGAGATCGCCGATCTCGATCGAAAGCATCGGGAGGAGTAGATGATTCGGGAAACTGCGACCAGGTCGAACGTCGAGAAAAGAAGCGAAGAGTCAGTCGTGGATATGTCCATTGTGTTGGTGTGTTGGAACAACAAGGCGTATCTCGACCCGTGTTTGAAATCCCTCTACGAAGGCGGGCTGAAGAGTTCGTTCGATGTGGTTGTGGTGGATAACGGCTCGACGGACGGCAGTCAGCAGATGCTGGCGGAAAAATATCCGCAGGTGAAGTTGATTCAGAATGCCGGGAACGTGGGGCTGGGCAAAGCAAGCAACCAGGGGATCGAAGCGACGAACGGGCGTCATGTATTATTGCTCAACAACGATACTCTTGTCAACGCTCCCGCCCTCGATGTGCTGGTGGAATATCTGGATGCGCACCCCAAGGCTGGAGCGACAGCCGGGCGGTTGTTGAATCCGGATGGTTCGTTCCAATCGGGGTTTGCTCCGTTTTCAACCTTGCTGGAGGAGTTTCTGATCGTGACGCACATTGGCGAATTACTGTGGCCTGGGTACCCTTCGCATGGCGATGCGCAAGAGATCAAAGAAACAGGCTGGATGAGTTCGGCGTGTTTGTTGGTGCGGCGCGCGGCGTTTGATCAGATCGGACTGCTCGATGAAGGCTATTTTATTTATGGCGATGAAGCGGATTTGCAATACCGTTTGAACAAGGCTGGGTGGAAGGTGGTATTTCTGCCGAATTCCTCCATCGTTCATTTTGGCGGCAGGAGCATGGATCGCTGGAAGCGGCGCAAGATGGTGTATCGCGGAAAGATGATGTTTTACAAAAAGAATTATGGTTTGGTAAGCGCCTTACTCTTGCGCGTGCTGTTCTTTTTTATGAGCCTGTTGAAATTGCTGGTGTGGGTGGTCGGTTTCGTTATCCCGTCGAAGAACGACCAGGCGAAGAAAGAATTACGCTCGAACATCGATGTGATGGCGTTGTGCCTTAATTTGAAGTGAGCATTGCCATTTTTTGAATTCGGGCCACAGAGATCACAGAGCGCGCTGAGTTTCCATCTCAGAACCTCTGCGGACTCTGTGGCTGAATTTTAATCACACCTTATGAACATACTCTTCCTAACTCAAATTGTGCCGTTTCCCCCAGATGCGGGTCCCAAAGTGAAAACCTGGCACGTTCTCCGATTCCTTGCCGGGCAGGGTCATTCTGTAACTTTGGTTTCCTTCGTTCGTCCAGAAGAAGAGCCGCACCTGCCCGCCCTGGCTGAAGTTTGCGAGGCGGTTTACCCGGTGCCGATTCGACGGTCTCGCGCGGCGGATGCCGGGTTTATGATCCGCAGTTACCTTACGGGGCGCCCATTTCTCGTCGAACGCGATGATCTACAACCCATGCAAGAGGCGGTGAACCGGCTCGCGGCGCAAGGCAAGTTCGATATCATCCACGCCGATCAGTTGACGATGGTTCAGTTTGGGCTTCGCGCCGCGCAAATCGCGCCGCAGAAAAAACCAAAAGTTATTTTCGACGCTCACAATGCCGTTTGGTCCATCATCGAACGGATGCGCGAAAACGCGCGCTGGTTCTTGAAACCCATCCTCGCCGTCGAGGCGAAGCGCGTCAAGCGATACGAAGGCGAACTCCTCAAGACGGTCGACCATGTGCTGGCGGTAACGGATGTGGACCGGGCTGGGCTCGAAGAAGCGTTGCACTTTTCAAAAGTAAAACCAGGCGACAAACTTGCGCCGATCGCCACGATACCCATCGCGGTGGATACGCAACAACTGACACCGGTCAAGCGTAAGCCTGACTCGAAAAATATCGTCACCCTGGGCACCTTGCATTACCCGCCCAATGCGGATGGCATCCGCTGGTTCTTCAACGAAGTATTCCCGCTGGTTCAGAAACGAGCGCCAGAGGCAACGCTGACCATCATCGGTAAAAACCCGCCGCAGGACTTTCTCGAATTTCAGGCTCGCAATTCGGGGAGCGTGAATGTAACTGGTTATGTTCCCGAACTGGCTCCGCATCTTGCAGAGAGCGCGTTGATGGTTGTCCCCGTGCGCGCGGGCGGCGGGATGCGGGTGAGAATCCTCGAAGCATTCGCTTATGCCATGCCGGTGGTTACCACCACGATCGGGCTGGAAGGCATTCAAGCCGAACTGGAAAGAGATGTGATCGTCGCCGACAAAGCGGACGATTTTGCCGACCGGGTCGTTCAACTACTAGAGAACCCATCGTTACAGGAAAAACTATCCGTCAACGGACGGAAACTTGCAGAAACAAAATATGACTGGCAGGCGGCGCTCTCTGCCATGAAAACAATTTACGAAGAATGATACAAACCTCGAACAACAATATCCTGAAAAAGATCGCCGCACAGCCATTGCCGGTCATCATGACGGCGGCTGTGCTCTTGCGCCTGGCGATGGCATTTGCCATGGGCGATACCGTAGTGGCGTTGCCCGGCATCTTCGACCAGGTCTCATATCACAACCTGGCGTTACGAGTCGTCGGCGGGCACGGATTTTCCTTCGGCGAGTTGTGGTGGCCCATCACGCCTGCTGACGCGCCCACCGCCCATTGGAGTTTCCTCTACACACTCTACCTTTCGCTGATCTATATCCTGTTTGGTCCGCACCCGCTTGCCGCGCGGATCGTGCAGGCAGTCATCGTCGGTATAGCGCACCCGTACATAACCTTTCATCTTGGCGAAAAACTTTTTTCAAAAACCGTCGGGCTTGTCGCGGCGGGCATCACTGCCGTATATGTCTATTTTTTCTACTACGGCGCGGCGCTGATGACCGAACCGTTCTACATCACCGCCATTCTATTCAGCCTGTATTTTGGAATTCGGTTATCTGAAAACATGGATCGCAAACTGGATGTCAACCTCGGCGTCTCATTGGGAATCTCGCTGGGCATTACGGTGGTATTGCGCCAGGTCTTCCTGCTTTTCCTGCCCTTCCTTTTTCTTTGGATATGGACCGTTCGCTTCCGCCGCAGGGTCGAATTGCCTCTGCTCCCCAGCCTGGTCTCCATCGTGCTGATGGTCGCCTTCATCCTGCCCGCCTCGTTATACAACTACTCGCGCTTTAATCGGTTTGTCCTGCTCAATACCAATTCCGGGTATGCCTTCTTCTGGGGCAACCATCCCATTCATGGGACAAAATTCATCCCCATCCTGCCGACTGAAACCTATCAAGAGATGATCCCCGAAGAGCTCCGTCACCTCGACGAAGCCGCGCTCGACCAGGAACTTCTCAAACGTGGAATCCAATTCGTCACAGACGACCCCGCGCGATACCTGTTGCTATCGTTGAGTCGCATTCCCCCGTATTTCATGTTCTGGTATTCATCCGATTCATCCACCCTGAGCAATATTTCGCGCATTGGCAGTTTCGGGCTTTTCCTGCCGTTCATGCTGTATGGTTTGTGGTTGAGCGTCAAAGCGAAAGCCGGTGAACAAGGGAACCGTTTTCTCAACCTGCTCTTCTCGCCGCAGGGACTCCTCATGCTCTTTGCAATCGTCTACTCCGCTGTGCACATCCTCACATGGACGTTGATCCGCTACCGGTTGCCGGTAGACGCTGTCTTGATCCCCTTCGCCGGGCTGGCGCTGGTGGAACTTACCCAGCGCATCTTGAAAACACGACCTCAGTTACTCCGACAATATCAGAGGGAGCCATGAAAATTATCTCCGTTGTTGGCGCGCGCCCCGAATTCATTCAGGCAACGCCTGTGAGTCGCGCGCTCCGCAAACACCACCGCGAAATCCTCGTCCACACCGGTCAGCACTACGACTATAAAATGTCGCAGACCTTTTTCGATGAACTCGGCATCCCCGCGCCAGACCACAATCTCGAAGTGGGGTCCGGCTCACACGCGGGGCAAACAGCCGAAATCCTGGTGCGATTCGAAGAGATCGTCCTCCAAGAACAGCCGGATGTGGTTATCGTCCGCGGCGACACGAACTCCACGCTGGCGGGCGCGCTCGTCGCGAGCAAACTGCACATCCCAACTGTTCACATCGAAGCGGGTGAGCGCAGTTTCGACCGGCGCATGCCGGAAGAGATCAACCGCCTTGTCGCCGACCAACTCTCCTCCGTCTATTTTTGCGTAAGCCAGACTGCCGTGCGGCAACTCGCCAATGAGGGCATCACAAAGAATGTTTATTGGGTGGGGGATGTGATGCTGGATGCCAACCTCGCCAATCGTCCGCTCGCGCGAAAAAAGTCCACGATTCTTTCGGACCTGAGGCTTGCTCCCGCTTCCTACAGTTTGGTCACCGTTCATCGCGCCGCCAACACCGACGACCCCGCGCGCCTGACGAACATCGTGCGCGCCCTGAGCCGAGTCGGCGAGACGGTAATCTTCCCCGTGCATCCGCGCACGCGCGGCGCGCTCGAAAAACTCGACGCGCAATTTGGCGACAATGTCCGCTTGATCGAACCGGTAGGGTATTATGACATGATGGTACTGGAGGAGAACGCGCGCCTGATCGCCACCGACTCCGGCGGCGTGCAACGCGAAGCCTATTTCATGCAAAAACCATGCCTCACCCTGCGCGACGAAACCGAGTGGACGGAGACCGTCACCGCCGGTTGGAACAAACTCGTCGGCGTGGATGTGGACATGATCGTCCATGAATGGAATTCGTTCATGCCTCCATCCGTTCAACCGCCCATCTTTGGCGATGGCGCCGCGGGCGAAAAAATCGCAGAGATACTTGGGCAGATCCAATTGTCTGTGCATGAAGAGCGCGTAGCGGCGTAATCAACCCTCGCAGAAAAACCAGGATTATGAATCAAACATCACAACAACAGATCGGCATCATCGGCGGCGGCATCATGGGAATCAGCCTCGGCTACTTCCTCTCGCGCCGCGGACTCAAAGTGACCATTTACGAAGCCTCGCCCGTATTGGGCGGATTGGCGGGTCCCATCACGCTCGGCGACGGAACTCAGGTGGATCGGTTCTATCACGCCATTTTATCCAGCGACCGCTTCCTCAGCGACCTGTGCAAAGAGCTGGGCATCCACGACCAACTGCGTTACAAAGAAACCAAAACCAGTTTTTATTACAAAGGCAAACTTTACCCGATGAACAACATCATCGAATTCTTGAAGTTCCCGCCTCTGGGTTGGGTCGACCGCTTCCGGCTGGGTCTCACCGTTCTTGCCGCGCAATTCGTCAAGGATTGGAAATCGCTTGAATCGGTCGGTGTTCAAAGTTGGTTGCTGAAGTGGGGCGGCGAGACCACTTTCCAAAATATCTGGCGCCCCATGTTGAAAGCGAAATTCGACGGCGGCTTCGATAATGTGCCAGCCACCTGGATCTGGTCGCGGCTCGTGCGCATGAAATCGACGCGCGAAGGCGCGAATCAAAAAGAAATGGCTGGGCATCTGATCGGCGGATACATCACCCTCATCAAAGCCCTCACAGACAAGATCGTGGAAGCGGGTGGGAGCGTCCTGCTCAAAACGCCTGTCAAGGAAATTGTGATCGAAAACGGCAAGGCGGTGGGCATCCGCATGGCGAACGACGAGGTTGTAAAGTACGACAAGGTGGTTTGCACCATGCAAACCCCTGTCTTTCAACGCCTGATCCCCACAGCCGACCAGGCGTATCATGAATATCTTGGCAAGTCGGACTATCTTGGCATCATCGCTCCACTGCTTGTGCTCGATCGCCCATTGACAGGAAACTGGACGGTGAACATCACCGACGACCGTTACCCGTTTACCGGCGTGATCGAGACAACTGCGTACATCGACCCCAAATACGCCGGCGGCTATCACCTGGTCTATTTGCCAAAATACACCGCGCCCGGCAGTGAGTGGCAGAAAAAAAGCGACGACGAGATCAAGAAGATCTGGCTTGAAAACCTGGAGGCGATGTTCCCGAGTTTTGACGCTTCATCCGTCCGCTATTTCTTGATCCATCGGGAGCGGTATGTCGAACCTTTGCACGGCTTGAACGAGATGGACTTGATCCCCGCGGTGAAGACGCCGATTGCGAATCTCTTCCTTGCCACCACGTCGCAGATCTACCCCGCGCTCACCAACGGCGAATCCGTTTCCCGTCACGCGCGCGAAGCGGCTGATATCGTCTCAGGAGTAAATGGATGAATTCAAACACAGTGATCATCGTGTCCGGACTGCCGCGTTCGGGCACATCCATGATGATGAAGATGCTCGAAGCGGGCGGGTTGCCGATCCTCACCGATAACCTGCGCGAAGCAGACGCGAACAACCCGAAAGGTTATTACGAATTCGAACGCGTCAAAAACATGAAGGACGGCGACCTCGGCTGGATGCCGGAAGCGGTCGGCAAAGTGGTGAAGATCGTCACTGGACTCATCACCTACCTGCCGCCCGAATTCAAGTACAAGATCGTCTTCATGCGCCGCGACCTCAGGGAAATCTTATCTTCTCAGAAGAAAATGTTGGGGCGGCTCGGCAAAGGCGACGACAACATCCCCGACGATAAGATGGCGAAGACCTACGAGGAGCACCTCAAACAGGTAAAGGGCTGGCTCGTGCGGCAGGCAAATATCGAAACGCTGTATGTCGACTACAACGTGATGGTCAACGACCCAACCGAATCCTTGCAAAAGGTCGGCGCGTTTCTTGGCGGACTAGATGCGCAAACGATGGCATCTGTAGTGGACCAGGAACTCTACCGCGAACGCAAAAAAGTGCTTGCATAAAAAAGAAAGGAATACAAACATGAATCCAATTTTCCGATTTACCCGATTGCTCACCCTCATGGGGCTTTCCGACCCGGCGCAAGGACGCGGCTATTTGGGACCTGAAACCCTCATGCCCATTGCCTCTGTGCTGGCGGCAATCGCAGGCTTCTTCCTCATGTTCTGGCGCATCATCGTCAAATTTGTGAAGAAGGCATATCGCAAAGCGCGCGGTATTCCCGAAGAACTTCCCCCGGATGTTGAAATCGAAGAAACCGCCGAAGAAAAACAAGAGCAATAATTCTGTAGCCGATGAAAAAAGTTATTGTCATCGGGCTGGATGGATTCGAGCCGAAGATCGTCGAATCCATGATGGCTCGTGGTGAACTCTCAAACTTGATGCGGTTGCGCGAGCAGGGCGGATATTCGCGACTCAAAACCACCGCCTCCGCCCAGACGCCTGTGGCTTGGTCCACCTTCTCGACCGGCACCAACCCCGGCGGGCACGGCATCTTCGACTTCCTCACCCGCGACCCGAAATCCTACCTGCCTTTAATGGCGTTGAGCCGTTACGAACAGAAGAACGCGTTCGTTCTACCCAAAGTGGTTAACATGCGGCGCGGGACGCCGTTTTGGGATCTCCTCTCCGCCAGAGATGTGGAATCGACCATCCTGCGCATCCCATGCGCCTACCCACCGGACAAAGTGAAGGGACGAATGCTCTCAGGCGTTGGCGTTCCCGACTTGCGCGGCGGGTTCGGAACTCCCACGTTCTACTCCACGCGCAAAGAGTTGCACACCGAACAAAGTGAGAAGGTGGTCAATGTCAACGTGGAGAACGGCAAGGTGGCAACCCACGTCATCGGTCCGCGCGACCCGAAGACGAAGTCCGATCACAAGTTCGACATCCAAATCGAAATTCAGAAGTCTGAAAACAAGATCATCATCACCTCGCAAGGACAGCCCGACAAACTCGAAGTAGGTTTGGGCAAATGGAGCAAATGGCTGAAGGTCAAGTTCAAAGTGGGGATGATGCAAACCGTATCGGGCATTGTGCGTTTCAACCTGCGTCAACTTGAACCTGAGTTCGAGTTATATGCCTCGCCCGTCAATTTCGAAACCGAGGAACCGCTGTTCCCGATCAGTTCGCCGCAGGAATATGCCCACGAGCTGGCAATGAAGATCGGGCGGTATTACACCGCCGGCATGGCGGAAGACCACGACGGGTTGAACAACGAACGCTTCGATGATGCGTCGTACCTCGACCAGTGCCGCACCGTGTTGCGCGAACGCCGCAAGATGATGGAATTTGAATTGGGCAGATTCCAAAAAGGATTCTTCTTCTGCCTGTTCGATACCCCCGACCGGTTGGCGCACATGTTCTGGCGATTCACCGAGCCGAATCACCCCGCCAACAAAGGCGAGGACGTTTCGCGGTACGCCAAGGTGATCGAAGAACATTACCGCGAATGTGACGAGATCGTCGGCGAAGCGATGAAGCACGCCGACCCGGATACGCTTTTCATTGTGTTGAGCGATCATGGCATGAATTCGTTCCAGCGCGGATTAAATCTCAACACATGGCTTCACGCTAACGGTTTCCTCGCGCTCAAGGCCGGGGTCAAGCCGGGCGAAAGCGGCGACTTTTTTCAAAACGTGGATTGGGACAAGACCAAAGCCTTTTCACTCGGTTTGGGTTGCATCTTCATCAACCGCAAAGGACGCGAAGCCAACGGCATCGTGGCGGATGGGGAGGCGGAGTCTGTGCGGGATGGGATCGTGGCGGGGCTGACCGGGCTGGTGGATTCCGACCGGGGAGCCGTGGCAGTTCGAAGTGTGGCGCGAAGCGAGGAAGTCTATCGCGGCCCGTATGCGAGCGAAGCGCCCGACCTCATCGTCAATTTTTCCGAAGGGTATCGCGTTTCGTGGGATACGCCGTTGGGCGGCGTGCCGCAAGGATTGTTCGCCGACAACACTAAGAAGTGGGGCGGAGATCATGTCATCGATCCCGCGCTGGCTTCGGGCATTTTGTTCATGAATAAAAAATTCAGCGCAGAGTCGCCGAGTCTGATGGACCTTGCGCCGACCATTCTCAACGCATTCGGCGTCGCAAAGGGCAACGCCATGGAAGGAAGCGATCTACTATCATGAAAATTTTAGCGTTCGATTTACAAGGCGCAAAACGCGCCATGCTACTTGCCGATGAGCGGCTCGAGAATCTGCGCCGCCTGATGGACATGGGCTGTTTCGGCGAACTCGAAGGCAACCCGCGCGAATGGAACGTGCTGGCTCGTCACGAAGCGCACACGCTGACGCTGGCTGAATTTCTCGCGCAAGCGGGAAAAGATGTTGCCATGTTCGAGGATGTTGCCGCTCTGCAATCGAAACTTGCCTCCGCTGAATGGGATTGCTGTCAACTCAACGCCTCTTTTCCCAGTGACGGCGGGTCCGCCGACCTCTACCTTGACTTCGACCGCGGCTTGGGTGAAACGCTCCAGCATTTGAACGATGACACCCTTATCCTGGTGGTGGGGGAGTTGTGTTTTGTGCTCGTTGCCTCGAGCAATCCGATCGATGGATACCAGGATGGTTCCTCGCTCGATCTCACCCCAACCGTGTTGGAATTAGCGGGCTACCCGTTGCCTGCTAATATCGAGGGAAGATCGTGGGTGGCGGGCATGGAATTGAACCGCTCCTCCGGCTTATCCGATGACGAGCAGGCGATGCTCCGCGAGCGCTTGAGCGGGTTGGGGTATATCTAGGTATACCGCGCCCATCGTCGTTAGAGAACGCCGGCTGTGTATGAGACTTTATCCGTAATAAGTCGAAGATTAATACTGGACGCTGATGAACGCAGAAAAACGCAGCTTTTTCTCTTTAATCAGCGTGAGTCAGCGTTTATCAGCGTCCCAATTTTATTTCGAATAGAGTCTATGGAACATTTTCATGAAAAAATTCGATAAACAATTTGCGGTTGAAATCCTCAAATACGCGTTGTGGCTTGGCCTGATCACCGGTTTGGTGGAAGGCGTGTTGCTATACGCGTTGCAACGCTACGAGCTCCTGCGCGGACAGATCACCTATCTCGGTTCCGGTCCGCAAGTGTTGTGGGTTGCGCCCGTCTTCGATGCGCTCTTCTTTCTGCTCGTCGGCGTTGGCGTGGCGGTCGTTGCCCAGTTTCTGCCGCGAAAATTTGCCAGGCAGGCGGTCTTTTTTGTTTTTTGCTTTCTGATGATTTTCGGTTGGTTGCTGGTGTATCTTTCCGGCAGGTTGAATCCCGCCGCCACGGCGATCTTGGGCGCGGGCATTGGCTACCAAATAGCCATGCTCATCGTTGCGCGTGAAAATCGTTTTTCCAAGTTTACGCAACAGACCTTCAAAATCCTTGCCGGAGTTACGCTGGCGTTGTTCGTCCTTATTCAAGGCGGTTTTTGGATTCGCGAACGTGTTGCAACAAGCAATCTGCCGCAGACGCAAAGAAGCGAATCAACCCCGAATATTTTAGTGATCGTGATGGACACCGTCCGCGCCGACCATCTGTCGCTTCAAGGGTATGAACGCGAGACCGACCCAACCCTCAAACGCATTGCCTCAGAGGGTGTGATGTTCGAAAATGCCTACGCCGCCTCGTCGTGGACTCTGACCTCGCACGCCTCGCTTTTCACCGGTCGCTGGCCTTACGAACACAAGGCGGACGGCGGGCGTTATCTCGATGGAACCTACCCCACCATTGCCGAAGCGTTGACCGAACGCGGTTATCGCACCGGCGCATTCAACGGCAATTTTGAAACTGTTACAAGCCATTGGGGGTTTGCGCGCGGCTTCCTCCATTTTGAAGATTATTATCAAACTCTTCCGCAGTTGGCGGTCAGTTCTGTGTATGGGCGCTTTATGGAATATTACGTTTTCCACAAAGTATTTAACATGGAATTTTCGATAGACCGCCGTTGGGGTCCGAGCGTCAACCAATCCGCATTGGATTGGATCGAGCAGGACAACAGTAAACCATTCTTCGCCTTTGTCAACTATTACGACGCTCACGCGCCCTACATTTCGCCGGAGCGCGCGAAATTTTCGAACCTGCCCAACCCCGGCGGACTCGTCAACACCGATTGGACCACCGCCGATATTTACAACCCCAAAACGCCCGAGCAAGTGCAAGGCGAGATCGACGCGTACGACGGCGGCATTTACTACACCGACCAGCAGATCGACCTGCTGTTGAAAGAATTGGATTCGCGCGGCAAACTCGATAACACCATCGTCGTCATCACCTCCGACCACGGTGAGTTGTTCGGCGAACACGGTTTGTGGGAGCATCACAACTCGTTGTACAAGCCGGTTATCCACGTGCCGTTGATCGTGTGGTACCCAAAATCGGTGCCGCAAAACCTGCGGATCGATACGCCGGTCTCGAACACATTCGTCCCCGCCATGTTGTTGGATATGCTCGGAGAATCGGAGCAGACCACCTTCCCCGGCCCGCCTCTTTCTCAATTGTGGGCTGACCCGGCTTCGGCGGCGAATTTCCCCGACCCCATCGCGGAGATGGCAGAGTCTAGTTGGGTGAACCCGAATCACTTGTCGATTCGAGGCGACATGGTCACCGTGTTGTCTCCGGAGTGGCAGTTCATCGCCCATGAGTTTAATGGCATCGAGTTGTACAATCTAAACGACGACCCGAATCAGGAAAATAATCTTGCTGGTGAAAATCCTGCCGCGCTAGACGAGCTCAAGAATTATTACCTCGATCTCCTCTCCCAACACGGCATGACGTGGCCCTACGATAATAAATAACCACCGGTCATACGACATATACGTCGCCTATTGCAAGAGCGACATAAATGTCGCATTACTTGTTTCTGAGATAAAACTTGAAAGACACCTTCAAAGATTTTGCAAAGAAAATACTCGCGCTGGCTGTCGCCTTCGGTTTGATCACCGGGTTGGTGGAGGGCGCGCTCCTGTTTGGGTTGCACCACTTTAACCTGCTCACGTGGCGGTTGCAGAATCGCGCCATTTGGTACGAGACATTGTGGATCGCGCCGTTGGTGGATGTGATTCTATTTTCGTTGGCGGGGTTCGTTCTGGCGCTCGTCGGCTTTCCGTTGCGAAAGAAAATCCCGATCAATCGATTCGGTCTGTTCGTCTTTTCGTTTCTTGCCGTATTCGATTGGATTTTCATCGTTCTCTTCGGGCGCATCTCATTATTGCCAATTTTGATTTTGGCGGCGGGGGCAAGCGTTCAGCTCTTCAACATGTTATCCAAACGCGAACAGGGCATTGAACGAAAACTTCAAAACGGTTTGAAATGGCTTGCAGGCGCGGGGATCGCGGTTTTTGTTGTCGTTCAAGGAGCGGGATGGATGAACGAATCGATAAAAACATCCCAACTGAGGGATAATGCCGACGCGCCGAACGTCATTGTGATCGTGGTGGACACGTTGCGCGCCGATCATCTTTCATCGTACGGCTATGAACGCGAGACCAGTCCGTTTATCGACCAGCTTGCCGCGGAGGGTGTCCGTTTTGAGAACGCCATTTCGCCTTCTTCATGGACACAGCCTTCTCACGCCTCCATGTTGACCGGCCGCTATACCTACGAACATCAAGCTGAAACGCGGCCGCTCGATGACACGTACCCGACGATTGGCGAGGTGTTGCAAGCACAGGGTTATCGTACCGGCGCATTTTCGGCGAACACGCTCTTCTTCACCCGCCGTCAGGGATTCGGTCGCGGCTTCCTGCATTTTGAAGACAATTATCAATCGGCGCCTGATGCGTTTTTCAATTCATCGTTATACGGCTATCTCTTCGATTATTATGGCTTGCGCAAAGCCTTCAACTACGAAGGCGTTCCCACGCGCCGGCTTGCGCCGGAGATCAATCGGTCGGCGTTGCGTTGGATCGACCGAAGCGATCAACCATTCTTCGTTTTTATCAATTACTTCGACGTGCATGATCCGTACACGCCGCCTGAACCTTATCTCAGTAAATACGGTCAGACCCAGGGCGGGCTGATCAACGGCTTTCTCGAACGCTACCACCCCGACTTGACGCCCGAACAACTGCAATCGGAGATCGACGCGTACGACGGCTCGATTAATTATGTGGACGATCAGATCAAAGACCTTTTCGCCGAGCTTGAGTCGCGCGGCGGATTGGAGAATACCATTGTGATCATCACTGCCGATCATGGCGAGTCGTTGGGCGAGCATGGATTGCTCCAACATAGCGCGTCGTTGTACCGGCAGGAGATTCACGTACCGCTGATCGTGTGGGGGGCGGGGGTGCCCTCCGCGGTTGTCGTCGATACCCCTGTTTCAACGACCAGCCTGCCGGTCACCATCCTGCAATTGCTGAATGTCAACGACGGCGCATTCCCATCTCAACCGCTTACTAAATTATTCGGCGGAAGCGTTCCGCCGGGTTGGGCGCAACCGATTTCAGAAGTTGCGCAATTCGTCGGCGCGGCGGAACAGAACCCCACAACCTACGGAGAGATGAAGTCGGTGGTGGGGGATCAATTACAATACATCGTCCATGAAGAATACGGCGAGGTTTTATACAACTGGAGGAACGACCCGCAAGAACAGTCCAACCTTGCCAACGACCCGGCATCGGCCACCGCGCTCAAGGTCTTTCGATCCTATCTCGAGGAATTGATCGGCTCGCCGATTTTCAAGTAAGCATCTATCTTGTCACGCTGAAGGATGCCTCGCGCCCCTCGGCATGACATTTCCCTCAGAATCTTATGAAACGAAAAATTACCCGCAGAGACTTTCTCAAACTGGCTGGCGCAGGCGCGGCGGTGACTGCCGTGCTGGGCTATGGAGTTCTACGCGAATCGAACGGCGATCCCATCGTCGAGCGGAATCCGTACGTTAACCCCAACAGCCTGTTCACCATAGAGGCAGACGGCTCCGTCCCCATCCTTGTTGTTGTGAACCCCGAAGCGGAAAACAAGTTCGGCATCTTTCTCACCGAGATTCTGCGCGCGGAGGGAGTCAATTGTTTTCATGTAGCGGCGTTATCGTCGCTTTCCGCGGAGGTGATCGGCGCATACGATGTGGTCTTGCTTGCCGAGACCCCGCTGACACCCTCGCAGATCGAAATGTTCGAGGAGTATGTGTCTCGGGGCGGGGGGCTTGTCAGTTTGAAACCGGCCGCAGGGTTTGAATCAATGTTCGGCTGGGAGAGAAGCGCAGGCTCGTTATCCGACGCGTATCTTCTTTATGATCCCAACCATCCTGCTAATGGCGGTAGTAACCCGTTGTCGTTGCAATTTCACGGAACGGCAGATTTGTATGATCTCGCCGGCGCGGAGGGGGTGGCGTGGTTGTTTACCAAGAATGCTCCGTATGGAAAGCCAGCGATTGTGATGAATCGATTCGGCAAAGGCGTTGCGGCGGCATTCGCATTCGATCTCGCAAAGAGCATCGCGTATATGCGGCAGGGAAACCCCGAACTGGTAAACCAGGATTTGGACGGTTTGAACGGCGCGCGCACGGTCGACATGTTCGTGGGGTGGATCGATCTCGAACGGATTCAAATTCCGCAAGCCGATGAGCAACAACGAATGCTCGTGAATATGCTGGCTTATATGAGCAAACGCCCGTTGCCGCGGTTGTGGTATTTTCCCGAAGATAAAAAATCGGTTTTGGTCGCCACCGGCGATTCACACAGCAACCCTGTCCCGTTCATCGAAGAGGTGTTGAAGATCGTGGATGATCGCGGGGGACACATGACCGTGTATTACGCTCCACAGATCGTGAGCGATATCGGCCGCGCCGCCCGCTGGACCCGTTTCTGGCTGACCGATAACGTGCCTGTCATTTCCACCGCGCTTGGCGAAGAATTCGGGTCGCCCACGCCAGACCTGGTTGAATCCTGGCGCGCGCGCGGGCATGAGATCGCCATGCACCCGTATGTGGAAACCGGGCTCGACGAATGGCAATTATATTGGAAGGAATTTACCGGGCGAGGCTACGGACCCGTATCGCAAACCGTGCGCACGCATCGCGTCTTATGGGCAGGTTGGATGGAAACCGCTCGCGTGCAAGCCATGTATGGCATGCGTATGAATTTCGATTACTATCATGTCGGTCCATCCATGCAAATGCCGAACGGCGCGTGGGTGAATGGTCACCTCACCGGCAGCGGGCGCCCGATGAAATTCATCGACGAGCAGGGGCATATCATCGATCTCTATCAGCAACTCACGCAAGTGACCGACGAACACAATATCCCAATGGATGTGCCGGAGTGGGGCGGCTATGCCGGCTTGAGCGCGCAAGAGACGGTTGACGTTTCAAAGTATCTGCTTGATCGTTCGGTCAAATACGGCGACTATTGCGCCATCACCGGGCAGTTCCACGTCGACCCCTTCCAACTCGGCGGCGATCCCGCAAGATCGGGACGGATCTTTTTGGAAGGCACGCTGGATTATGCCAACGAACTCGGCGTGCCGATTCTTTCCGCGCAAGAATGGCTATGGTTTTCCGACGCCCGGCATGACTCGAACTTTGAGCATGTGACCTGGGATGCCGACGATTCTTCCCTGACGTGCGAACTGGTCCCGCCCACCCAGCCTTTATCCACGCTGACGGTTCTCCTCCCCGCCATCCACGCTGGGAAACAACTTTCCGCTGTCACCGTAGACGGTGTACCCACTCCCGCGAAAACCCGTCTAGTACTTGGCGGCGTGGAATACGCGCAGTTGATCCTCCCCGCCAGCCGGCAATCGATACGATCCACCTATTCATAACGACCCCGAACGATGGGGAGATAAAGCACAGTTTTTTCAGCCGTCGGAGAGATTATGTCACAATTCCTTTCTAACAACCGAAAGACGCTTCTTGCAACGCTTGGAATCCTACTCGTCTATTTCTTTGCGTTCCATAACCTGACGCGCTACCCCGCCCCGTGGTTCGATGAAGGCTCGCACCTGCATGTGCCGAAAACGCTGGTGCAATACGGCGAGTATGCCGATATCAGCAGTGATGGGTTCCGCTATTACGGTCCTACCATTGGCGTTGGTCCCACAGTGATGCTTCCTATCGCGGCGGCGTTCAAACTCTTTGGCATCGGCCTGTTTCAGGCGCGAGTCGTGATGGCGTTGTACTTGCTGGCGGCTTGCTATATCTTTTTCAAACTGGCGGAGCATCTCTCCGGCAGGGCGGTCGCATGGATCGCCCTGGCGCTGATCCTCTCCTCGCGGAGCGTGTTGTTTTTAGAATATGGGCGTCAATTGTTGGGAGAGGTGCCGGGCTTTTTCTTTCTCGCGCTCGCTCTCTATCTCTGGTTTGCCAAATGGAATGAAAACGATGCGAAACGGCTGGTGACGATCGGCTTATTCTTTGGGCTGGCGATGATCACCAAATATCAATACCTGCTCTTCCTCGCCCCAACCCTGATCCTTTCGTGGGGGCTGGATATCTTCTATTACAAAACTTCCTCGCACAAGAATTTTCTCATCCCCGGCATTGTGGCGGCTGGCAGTTTTGGCATCTGGCAGGTCTTCACGTTGATGTATCTCGGTCCCGCCACGATGACCGAAAACCTGGCGTTATTGCGAGCCTCTGCTGAAGGCGCGGCGTTCAACTTCAACCTCGCGCAACTCGCCGCCAATGTGGGCGCGCTCAGTTCGCGGGCGGTGTATCTCGAAGCCTTATTGCCCGCCTTGATCTATGCCTTCTTCGTATCCGCGCCTCGCACGCGCGAGGGACAAAAATTCAGTGTCTTGTTCCTCATGATCGCGCTCAACCTGGTGTGGTTCATTGTCGCCTCCATCGGCTGGATCCGCTACGCCTTCCTCGGGCTGACCCTCTCCAGCATTTTTATCGCCCGCTTCTTCCACAGCCTGACGGAGGGCTTCAACTTCAATTGGAGCGGCGGATTTTTCCGCTCGTTGTTCGAGGTGAAGAACGCCGCCCGCTTCGCTCTGACCTTATGGCTGGTCACCATCATCGCGACTCCGCTGGCAAAGACAGTTTCCGAGATCGCGTTTCCCGGTCCGAACAATGCCCAACTGATGGCAGACTATCTCAACGCCAATGTGCCGCAATCGGCGATCATCGAAACCTGGGAGCCTGAGATCGGTTTCCTGACAAACCACAAGTATCATTACCCGCAAAACGAATTACTCGCGGTGGCTGTGAACCAGGTGTACTACGGCGGCGAGCCGGTGAGGGATCGCTACTCTTTCGTTGAAACGGAAAACCCCGATTACATCCTTGTCGGCGAGTTCTCCAAATGGACGTTAATCTACCCGGTGGAATATGTTTTCGAAAATTACCAATGGGTACAGACGTTCGGAGACTATGATTTGTATCAACGGATCGAAAAGTAAACCATGCTGATTAAATTATTGATCCTGCTGGTATTCGGCGGGGGAATACTTCTCGGGCTTCGGCGAGAGTCGAATCTTTCGCGCATGTTTCTGAACCTGATCGCCCTCTATGCCGGCGCCTGGATTCTGTTCACGGCATATCTATGGGTCAACCATGTCAATTTCCCGTTGAACCTTGAAGCCATGGAGTTAACGGTCGTCCAGCATTTCCAGCGAGCGGTCGCCGGTCAGCCGATCTATGTTGAGCCGTCGCCGGGCTTCGTGCCGCTGGCGTATGCTCCGTTCTATTACTATTTCTCGATCCCGTTTGCGTGGCTATTCGGGGCGAACCTCTTTACCCTGAGGCTTGTGGCCATCCTCGGCATGCTCGGCGCGGAGATCGTCATCTTTCTTGCCGTCAAAAAAGAGACACAGTCCGCGTGGTGGGGGATTGTTGCGGTAGGTCTGTTCGTCGCCGCGTATCGCGTGATGGATACCTACCTCGATAACGCCCATTCCGACTCGTGGTTATTGTTCTGCGCGTTACTTGGGTGTTATTTGATCTCGTTGGACAAATCCCGTTTGGTCAATGTACTGGGTGTGTTGGCGCTGATCGCTTCGTTCTGGTTTAAACAACATGGCGCTTTGTTCGCAATGGGGGGCGTGTTATACCTCACATGGCGCGACGGTTTGAAGAATTCCCTGCCCTATTGGGTGACCGCCGGCGCGCTCGGACCTGTGCTGTACCTGCTTGCGCCGACGCTCTTCTTTGGTTCGCTGTTTCATTACTACACGTTGACCGTGCCCAGCAGTTGGAGCCATCTCAACGTCGATGCCGTTGCGCGCTATCTCGTTTTCATCGTAACAAATTATCCCGCCCTTGCCGGCATCGGAGTGGTTGCCTCGCTGATGTATGTGCTCAAACAGAAAAGCAAGGCGAGTATTTGGTATTTCACCCTACCTTTTGCTTTGCTCAGCGGCTTTATGGGCGCCCTCGACCCCGGTTCGAACAATAATGTTTTCATCCCGATGGGCGTATGGTTTATCCTCACGGGTGTAATCGGCATGGCGATGTTCCTTGGCGAATTTCCAACCGCGCGCAAATGGTCGCTTCATCTTGCGGCGTTGGGTTTATCTTTTGCCTTGTTTTTTTATAACCCGACCTCTGTGATCGTTTCCTCGCATGCCGATGAGGCGTATCAAGACTTCGTCGGGTATTTGAATTCTCTCGATGGCCCCGTCTATGCTCCGTGGGTTGGGCAGTTACAGGAAGGTTATACGTTCGAGCCCGCTGTCCATTGGGTGCCGATGGAGGATTTGATTCGCGGTCCCGGCGCGGAGGATGAGGATGTGAGAATTGTTCAGGGATTACTGGACCCAGTCATACGTCCGGAGGGAACCGCCTACATCCTGACGAATTATCCGCTGGAGAACGATCCGCTTCTCTTCTTCCTTACGGATGATTATCGCCTTGTAACAGACCTGGGCGATAGGTTTGCCGCGCTGTCTACGTTGCCCAAGCGATACAATCTTGAGTATCCGCGATATTTGTATCAATATACACCGTAGTATTTGTGTCGGGTCTCTTGCATGGATTGGAAAGCGATTAACGTGAGGCGGCTTCTCATCGCTCTGGCATTTTGTTCTCTGTTGGTGTTGGGTATCTATAATCAACCCTATTACCCGGTCACCTGGTTTGATGAGGGGCTGGCATTGCAAGGCGCTTTGAACTTGGTCAACCATGGGCAGTATGCCATGAAATCTGTAGAAGGGTTTCGGATACTCGACCAGCCTTTGATCGCGAACGGGCCGGGTCTGGTGATTCCGGTTGCGGCGGTCTTCAAGGTTTTCGGAGCGGGTTTATTGCAGGCTCGTGTTCTTGCCGCGGTGTTTTTTGTTGCGGCGGCTTTGTTGTTTTTTCGCATTTCTTCCGTGTTGTACAGCGCGCCTCCCGCGTTGATCTCAATATTCCTGTTGTTATCGATCCCAGACGAAGGGTTCTTGTTCTATGGCAGGCAGGCTTTGGGCAATGTTCCCGCCCTGATGTATTTTTTTATCGGGTTTTTCTTTTTCCTTGCACTCGGGAAAACGAAACAAACGTATTACGCGATTCTCTCGGGCCTATTTTTCGGATTGGCTCTGGTGACGAAGGGTCAGTATTGGATCTTTGCCCCTGCGTTGGGCTTGGCGGTTGTTGCGGATTATTTTTATTACAAACAAATTCGACCCATCCATAGCATGATCGTTTTGGCTGTGATGCTGGCTTCTGCCGCCTTATGGTTTGGCGTTCAATATAAACTTGTCGGCGCGGGGAATTTTGGCGCGCATATTACGGCTCTGGACTCGAGCACAGAGGTGACCATCCTGGCATTTCGGACGAGTCGAATACCGGGAAACATCTGGTACCTCGCGCGTTCTGGGTTTTTGTTTTTTGCAGGGCCCGGCTTGGTTCTGTCTATTTTGGAAAGCCGCCAGCGAACCGTAGTTGGGTTGGGGAGGTTTATGCTGGCTGTATTCGTCTTGGTTTGGATACTTTGGTTCAGTTTTGCATCCGTTGGGTGGCCCCGTTATATGTTCGAGGCTTTCTCCATCGGGTTGGTTTTTTCTGGAGAAGTGTTTTATCGAATGTATTTATTTATCCACAAGACCTGGAGCGAGCGGCGAAAAGGTTCGGTGTTGCAACAACTATCCTTGTACACAGGCTCCGCTTTTCTGTTGGCGGGTTTGGTTTGGGCGGGAAACGGGCTGTTGCATCAGATACAAGATATTGACGTCAGATACGACGCTACGCCCGAAGAGCTAGCAGAGTACATGATTCAAAACGTTCCCACGGATGCGGTGATCGAGTCGTGGGAGTGGGAGCTCGATTTATTGACGCCAGACCACACGTATCACCATCCTGTAAACCGTTGGGTCGACCTCAAGACAGCGGAAACGCAGTTTGGTGAAATGACGGATGAGACTTATGATCCGAGGTTATATCACCCAGCCTACCTGATCGACGGTCCCTTTTCGAAGTGGACTGGGATGTACACTGAGTTTTTAGCGGAGGGCTGTTGCACCTCTGTTGTTACCATTGAAAATTACACGCTCTATAAAATCAACTCTCGTGAGGAGTGAAAAGGCGCCCATGAAAATATCCATTGTTGTTCCATGCTTTAATGAAGAGGATAATATCGAAAAACTGGGAACAGAATTTTTCCCCGTTGCCGAAAGTTTGATCGGAAGCACATTGCCGGACGGCGATGCTGTGACTACTGTGGAAGTTGTGTTTGTCGATGACGGGAGCAAGGATGCTACGTATCACGCGCTCAAAACCGCCTTTGCCTCCCGCTCCAGCCAGAAATTTCCGATTAAGTTTGAGAAGCACGAAGTGAACCGCGGGCTTGGCGCGGCCATCCGCACAGGGTTGCAGGCTTCAACCGGCGAGATCATACTCACAACCGACAGCGATGGAACCTATAAATTTGAGACCATCCCAGCCTTGTTGGCTTGCCTTCAGAAGAATGTGGATGTGGTGACCGCCTCGCCGTACCATCCAGATGGAGAAGTGGTTGGAGTGCCCGGGTATAGGATATTTCTTAGCAAGGGATCGTCTCTTCTCTATCGGATTTTGTTGAACTGGAACATCTACACGTATACAGCGCTTTTTCGAGGGTATCGTCGCAGAGTGGTCGAACAAGTGCAATTCGAGGCGGATGATTACCTTGCCGGGACCGAGTTCATGGTCAAAGCCATGCTTAGAGGATTCAAAGTTGTCGAATTTCCAGCCGCGTTGCATAGCCGCGTGTTTGGAGTTTCCAAGGCAAAGTTGTGGCGCACGATCAAGTCTCATTTGCGTTTTCAATACAAGCTCCTATTACATCGGCTTCACCTGCGGTCGATGTTTTCCAGCCCGGCATGAAGATCGCGTATTTTGTCCCGTATGTTCCGAATCTGATTCGCGTCAGACCTTACCAGCTGATCGGTCACCTTTCCGCCCTCGGCGTGGAAGTAACCGTCTTTACGATAACGACAAGTCAAGAAGAAATTGAAGACGCGAAAACGCTGAAGCGCCTGTGTCACGATGTGATATACGAACATCAACCCGCGTGGCGCTCCTATTGGCAAAGTCTTATGGCTTTTCCTTCTCGGCAACCTTTGCAGTCCGTGTATAGTTGGAATCCAGCGTTGGTGGAACGATTTTTCAAATCATGCGGCGCTTCTTCGAGTTTTGACGTTGTGCATGTGGAGCACTTGCGCGGCTCGATGTTTGGAACAGCGATCCGTTCGCGCATGCCCAGCCTGCCGGTCGTGTGGGACAGTGTGGACTGTCTCAGCCACCTCTTTGAGTTGACCTTATCCGAGAGTCGCAGTGTATTTGGGCGTTTGATCTCTGCTCTTGAGTTGGCTCGGACCCGAAACTGGGAAGGGAAAATGGTCTCCGCGTTCCATCATGTGACGATTACCTCGCAGGCTGAAAGAGAAGCCATCCTAGGGCTTGCTTCAGTTACACCGTCGGAAGTGACCGTGTTGCCTAATGGGGTCGATATGGAATATTTCTGCCCGGGTGTTGAGAGTCAGCGCGATCCGGAAGCGATCGTCTTCAGCGGTAAGATGAGTTACCACGCCAATATTTCGATGGCAGATTTTCTGGTTCGGGAGATCATGCCCAAAATTTGGGAGAAACGCCCGAGTGTGAAATTGCTCATCGTCGGAAAGGATCCGCCGGCGAATATCACCGCGTTACAATCTGATCCGCGTATCACTGTCACAGGAACCGTGCCCGATATTCGTCCATATCTTCAAAAGGCAACAGTTGCGGCTGTGCCTCTCGTGTATGGCGCGGGAATCCAAAATAAGATTCTGGAGGCGATGGCTTGCAGAACTCCAGTGGTTACCAATATGAAGGCGATGAGCGCTTTACAAGCAAAACCTGGAGAAGACGTTCTGGTGGCAGATACTTCTGATGAGTTTTCCCGGGAAATATTGAGATTGATCGAAAATCCATCGCTACGACAGCGGGTGGGGCAGGCTGGGCTGGACTATGTTCGAAAACATCACAATTGGACAGTGTTGTCTGGAAAATTGTTGCAAATATACGAGGAAGCCGTTGCACGCGCAAATGTGTCTGCGTAGCCTTGCGTATAGCGACCGCAATCTAGGGTTTCGGCGGTAACTTTTCCCACAGTGTTACGTCATGAAGTTCGAGGAGAACGTTTGGTCATTTCATTTCTCCTGCTATAAATCTATTTACAAAATTGGTTCCCATGGATATTAATCCCTATCTCAAACCTCTAATCAAATGGTGGCGGTTAATCGCAGTGACCACCGTGCTGGCGCTTATTTCCAGCTCGATCTCGACACTGTTTCAACCGGCACAATATATTTCCCGCACTACTTTGGTTACGGGGAGCACCATTTCCAACCCCAACCCCGAACCGGGCCAGATCTCGATCTCGCAACAGTTGGCTACCATTTACTCGGATATGGCGCGCCGCGAACCGGTGCAGGAAGCCACGAAAGCGGCGCTGGGAATCGACTGGCTTCCGCAATACACTTCGCGCATCATTCCGAACACCCAGTTGGTTGAGATCGCTGTCACCGATACGGACCCCCGGCGCGCGCAGGTGATTGCCAATGAGCTGGCGCAGCAATTGATCAAATTAAGCCCGGCGGTTAGCGGCACGGGCGGAGAACAGCAGGAATTCATAGACCAGCAACTTGCGAGCCTTCAGGAACAAATTGAACAGACCGACAAGGAGATTAAAGACCTTCAAGCCAGTTTGAAAGTTCAGACGAGCACAAGTCAGATCGCGGAAACTGAAAAAGAAATCCAGACTCTAACTCTTAAGTTGACGAGCCTGCGGGATAATTACGCAACATTCCTTTCCAATTCCCAGCAGGGCGCGTTGAACACCTTGACAGTTGTGGAACCGGCGAACCTGCCGACAAAATCGGAGGGTACGAGTAAACTGCTGATTATTGGCTTGGCGGGGTTGGTCGGGTTGTTACTTTCGGCAGGCGCCGCGTATGGGCTGGAGTACCTCGACCGCACCATCAAGACAACCTCTGATGTCGAACGCATCTTCAACCTGCCGGTCATCGGCTATCTTTCGCAGATCTCTGAGAATGGCAATAACGCGACCTATGTGTTGAGCCACCCAAACTCGATCGTTGCCGAGAACTTCCGTTTGTTGCAGTCAAACCTTGAGTTCTTTCAAACCTATAATTCCGCCAAGACGATTCTTGTAACCAGCCCGGTTCAGGGAAATGGCAAGACGACAGTTGCGGCGAACCTCGCGCTTTCGTTCGCCATGAGCGACCAAAAGGTGATCCTGGTCGATTCCGATCTCCGCCGCCCTTCGGTTCACAAAGCCCTGAAGATCTCACAGAACCCGGGGTTGGCAGATATCATCCATGCGCGGATTGCCGCCAAAGAAGTTGTGAGACCGGTCAAAGGAAAACGGATCGATGTCATCACCGCGGGGCACATCCCGCCGAGTATTACGGAAGTTGTAAACTCCAAACGCGTCGGCGCGATTTTGAACGAACTAAGGGATGAATACGAAACCATCATCGTGGATGCGCCGCCGTTGATCATTGCCGATTCGTACAACCTCGCCTCGAAAGTGGACGGTGTGGTATTGGTGATCGAGCCAGGCCTGACGAAGGATGATCAGGCGAAGGTGATCAAAGAACAGTTGAGCCGCGCTGGCGCGCGAGTGATCGGTATCGTCTTCAACAAAGTCTCGGAAACCAACGCGAAAACCTACGGCGATTATCAGTACATGTCCATGTATTCGCCCCAGCATTATAGCGATTACGTTTCCAGCGGCACGCCCAAGGTCGAGGAGCCGGAAACGAACACGAAGAAATTGCTCGCGTTCTTCGAGCGCGGCGAGGTTCCGCCCGACGTCAAATCGTCGCTGGAGAACGCGTTTGACCGCTTCCAGGATCAACGCAAAACGCTGTTTAGCCGGTTCAAAAACAAATCATCCAAGTAAACGACGACAAGCCCCGCAAGGGGCTTGTTCTTTTTCACGAGGGGAAATGGCTGGGGGTTAGCATCTGCCTCACTGGTAGAATGAAGCGGCGGTTGTCCTCCGTGAAGCTTTCTGCAACTATTATCTTCACAAGGCGTATAAGGAGTACGAGGAGCGCAGGTGAACGATGAACTTGCCTGGGTAGCCCAGGCTCAACAAGGCAGTGACGAGGCATTTACCCGGCTCGTCGAATCGCACCAGACACATGTGTATAACTTGTGTTATCGAATGCTGGGCGAACCCGAGGCGGCGGAGGATGCCGCGCAGGAAACTTTCTTGCGCGCCTACCAAAACCTGCATCGTTACGACGCGGGTCGTTCCTTTGTCACCTGGTTGCTTTCGATCGCCGCGCATTATTGTATCGACCGCCTGCGCCGAAAGAAACTCTCGGTTTTTTCGATGGATGAGGAACGCGAGGATGGGACGGTGTTCGAAATTGCCGACCCCGCTTCGCCCGACCCCGAGGCTGAATCGACTAAACGGGAGGAGCGCGACCGCCTGCATCGATTGTTACGCGACCTCGATGAGACCGATCGCGCGGCAGTGATCATGAGATATTGGTATGACTATTCTGAAATTGAGATCGCTGAGTCGTTGCAGTTGACGGTCAGCGCTGTGAAAAGCCGCTTGCACCGCTCGCGCCGCGCGTTGGCAGGCATGTGGCAGGAGGAGGAAGCTCCGCCTGCCCGAACGGAAAGGAGACGCCATGAATCACCAGCCTTTTGAAACCTGGCTTTTGAATGAGGTTGCGCTCGATGCGCAACAACAGCGCGAACTGGATTCGCACCTGCGTTCGTGCGCGTATTGCGCCGCGTTGGTAAAGACTGCCAGGGTTTTGCGTTCTGCGAAACTGGCTGTGCCCGCTCCGGGATTTGCAACCCGCTTTCAGGCGCGGCTGGCGGCTGAGAAAGCCGCAGAGCGCCGCCGCCGAATCCTCGGTTCCATCTTTTTTGCTTTGGGCGGGATGTTGTTGTTAGGATGGCTGGCATCGCCTTATTTGGCTGGCTTTTTTCAATCGCCTGCCAGTTGGATCGCCGCGTTGGTGGATATGGCTGTATTCATCCTGACAACGCTTCAAGCAGGCATGGAGGCTGGCAAGGTCATCCTGGATGTGATGAGCAGGTTGTTGCCGCCGTTTGGATGGATGGTCATCGTTTCAGGCGTTGCTGGCGCCGGTTTGTTATGGTCGGTATCAATTTGGCGGTTCGCATTTCGCGGTGTGCCGCAAGGAGTGTAGTGTATGAAGACAAAATTTAGAATCGTTTCCCTGGTTTCCCTGCTCATGCTTGTGCTTGTGCCAACAAGCGCGGTGTTTGCCCAAGGACCGGGACCCGACAGCGGTCAGGTGATCTTTGGGAGTAATTTCACGCTGGAATCCGGAGACTCATTCGATGGCGACCTGGTGGTCTTTGGCGGAAACGTAACGATCGAACAGGATGCCGATTTCAACGGCGATCTTATTGTGGTCGGCGGTACCGTGAAAAGCGACGGAGCCATCAATGGCGATGTTGTCGCCATCGGCGGGCAGATCTACTTGAACGAAGGCGCGTCGGCGCTGGGTGATGTAGTCACGATTGGCGGGCAGGCGGTGGTGGCGGAGGGAGCCGTTATCGAGGGCGAGATCGTCAATAACATTCAGCCGGACATTAATCTCCCGGATGGTCAGGTTCCGCCTTTTCAGGATCCGTCCATGATCAATGTGAAGTACGATTTTGGGTTCGGTCTCTTTGGGCAGATGTTCCAATTGTTCTTTTGGGCAACGCTGGCGGCAGGGTTTGCCATGTTGCTTTCGTTGTTCTGGAAGCCGCAAATGGAACGCGCCGGCAATGCCATTGCCGCGCAACCGCTGATGGTTGGCGCGATGGGCTTGCTGGCGGTGGTGGTGAGCGCGTTGTTGTTTCTCACGATCATCCCGCCAATTGTGCTGGGCTTTGCCTGGTTGTTTGGGATCGTCGCTTTCGGTTCGGAGGTGGGCGAGCGCTTTACCAAAGCGATGAACCAAACCTGGTCGCCGGTGGCGACGGTGGGCGTTGGCACCTTCTTGTTTGTGCTGGTCAGCGGCGCGCTTGGGTTTATCCCTTGCCTCGGAGGGCTGGCGCAATTCCTGCTTGGGTTGCTGGCGATTGGCTCGGTGGTGATTACCCGCTTCGGGTCGCGGAGCATTCAAACATCTGGCCTGATCGTGAATCCGCCGCCTCCGCCGGCCGCGCAGGCGTAAAAAGTTCGCATGATATAATTTATCTGCCCCGGGCGCATACCCGGGGCAGATTGATTTTTTGGAGGATTCATGGCGTTGCAACAGACCCCCATTCCGAACACGATTCTTCACGAAACCGCGCCGCCGCTGGTGGAGGTTTCAGGCACGCATCGCGAAATGGGCAGGCAGATCGGCGAGGCGAGACGCGAACAGGTTCAGCACAGTGTTGCAAATGCTCGCGTGTTGATCGACCAATCGTATAGCACACTCGAACTCACCTGGGAGGGCGCGCAGATCCAATCGCGTAAATATTTGCCGTTTGCCGAGGAGCGTTATCCCCAGTACGTGGACGAAATGCGCGGTATTGCCGAGGGGGCGAATGTGCCTTTCGATGACGTGGTGGCGCTCAACGCCATGGAAGCCGTGACGATGGATGCCTTACATCTTACGCGCTGTACCAGTTTCGCCGTCAACGAACAGCGCGCGGCAGATGGTCACGTGCTGGCGGCGCATAACGAGGATTGGGTGCCTGAAGACGAGAATGACGTGTATGTGGTCTCGGCGAAGCCGAAGGAGGAACCGCCGTTCCTTGCCATGACGTACGGCGGACTCCTCCCGAACGTGGGGTTCAACGCCTACGGCATTGCCCAACTCATCGATTCGGTCTACCCGAACGATTCCCGCATCGGCATTCCCCGTCTGGTCGTTGCGCGCGCGGTGCTTTCCTCGCGTCGTATCTCAGGCGCCATCGGGCGAATGCTCGTCTCACGCCGCGCCGCAGGATACAACCACCTGCTCGTCCACGAAAGCGGAGAGATGTATTCGGTGGAGGTCTCTGCGAAACGCTTCGATATTCTGCATGGCACAGACGGCTACATGGTTCATACCAATCATTACCTCTCGCCGACCATGAAGGAGATCGAGAAAGACCCCGAGGAGTTGATCTCTTCGCGCGTTCGTTATTTCCGCGCGAACCGATTATTGCGCGAGAACTCGACCCACACAATCAAGACCTTGCAGGCGATCCAGAAGGATCATGTGAACCTGCCCAACTCCATTTGTAATCACAACATCGTCGGCGTGGACCCGATGGACCGCGAGAGCACCATTTCGGCTCTCGTCATCGACCTGACCGCGCGCGAGATGCACATCGCCTGGGGCAACCCATGCCAGAACGCGTATCATACGTATCATTTGGATGCTTGAAAAACTAGGAGGGAGAGCATAGAGATTTATTGATTTTTCGTGACTGTTTCTTCAATAATTATGACATTTATTACTTGACGTAATCTAGACAACAGATTATATCTATGACGACTGGGCGGAATTCGATTAATAACCTGCCCCAGGCACTCTCTAAATTCATAAGGCTTTTGATTGTGGGCTGATTTCAGGAGGAACGATGTTTGCAGTGAAGCCAAGATTAGAGATACTCATTCGACTTTCGTTGATCGCTACGGTATTGATCAATCCATTAACGCCCGCTAGATCAGTATTGGCAAATTCTGAACAAACGCCAAAGACCAGCGTCGGGCAGATTTCGCCGTCACGGTTTGTTGAATAGCCAACGACCGCGCCAGTTCTGCAAGTCCCCAACGACGCGGATTGGCTGTGTGTATCTGATCCGAATGGTTGGCCGGGTGCTTCCGGCTGCCCCTCACCGAACTTACCAGCATCACCTTATACGGCGTCAGGGACATTTGATGGAGGCTACCCGGCGGGTTTCCCTACCGTATCACGGGCAAAAATCGATTGCACTCCAAGGCCGGGTTGTATCGCCGGTAAAGTTGTTTATTTTCGCGTTAGCGCAAGTTACTTATGGACTTCGAGGTCTGTGTATGGCAGTGTGCATCATGAAGCGCGCTTTCGAATCCTCTCGACTGGCAATCAATCATCCAAGACATCAGAGTATGTAGATTGCGGAACAGGGTTATCAGGTTCGTGTTTCTTTTTTTTGAAGGATCGATCACGCTCCCCAACTATCCATGGTCGTGGGATATTGCAACTGCTATTGAAAGTACAACATCGCACTCGACGATCATGGACGACCGAATTGTAAACTATCATGTCGAATATTCCTTATTGCCATTTGTCTTTTCCAATTCCATACGGAATTCTGGTGGGAATAAATCGATCATTCCTGTAGTGATCGAGACAGACCGCACCTTCAGCGCGATTGGGTGTGCAGTGGGTGTCTGCGGCGACCCGATCAACACGAATACCGGCGTATTTTCCTTTACGCTTGCCGATATGTCTTTCCCAACTTCTGCAGGTGATCTCGTTTTCCAGCGTTCGTATACTACTGGCGCACTAACAGATAGTAGCGTTCTGGGTTATGGTTGGACACATAACCATGAAGCGAAGCTTATCTTCCCAACCGAGCCGGGAGGAATGGAAGGCTATATGCTGTTCCAGAGCGTGTTGGGAAATCGGTTCGCTTTCAAAATTGAGGCGAACGACAGCTATAGCCCGGGAGCGGGTGTTATTGCTACCCTCGCTAAATCTGCGGGCCCGCCCATTACATATACGCTGACCGATTCCCAGCAAGCGACCTTCAAATTCGATGAAAACGGGCAGTTGATCTCGCGCGAAGATGCTCAAGGACATCAGTTCGATTACGATTATGATACAGAAGGGAAGCTGATCGAAGTTAGCGCAGATAACGGCGCCCGCTTCATTCAAATCGAGTATGATGCGCAGGGTCGCATTGAGACTGTGACCAATCATGCCAGCCAACAGGTATCCTTCGCATACAACACGGCTGGAGATCTGGTATCTGCCACAGATTTATTGGGTCAAACATGGACGTATACATACGATTCCGGGCATCGTATGACACAATCCACAGACCCGCTGGGTAACCCGACCTTGACAATCGAATATTACCCGGATGGCCGCGCTTGGAAACAATTCAACGGGAACAGCGACCCTATCGTCGAATTGACGTATAACACAGACGGTACAACTACGGTCAAAGACGGGCTGGATTACGAGGAAACACATTCCTACGATACGCGCGGCACGTTGGTGGGGGATGCGGATGCATTAGGAAACGATACCGCTACGATATACGATCTCAACTTCCGCCCTGTGACGATTACGAATGAAGCAGGTCACGAATTGCAGATGACCTGGAGCGCAGACGGCGTCAATTTATTATCGAAAACTGACCCGGCGGGCAACACAACGACATACACCTACGATCCGTTGAACAACCTGACCTCGGTTACCGACGGGCGGAACTTCACTACCAACTACACCTATGATGGGAAGCTGTTGATGAGCAGTGAAGACCCATTGGGTGGAGATACCACTTACACATACACTCCCGAAGGATTTTTGGAAACTGCAACAGACCAAGCCGGTCGCGTGACTTCGTACGACTACGACACGTTTGGTCAGCGCATTTCGATGACCGACCCAAGCGACAATACATGGGAATATACGTATGATTCGCTCGGGAGGCTGGTTGATACGACTGACCCACGCGAACGTGTGACACACAATGAATACAACGCGGCGGGGCAGCTGACTCGTGTGACGCAAAACTACGACTCAAATCGCCCGCAGAATGACCAGAACTTGTACAACATTGTCACAGAATATGAATACGATGTGCGCGGTAACCAGATCTCGGTCACCGATACGTATGACCGCACCACACAATACGATTACGATGATGCCGACCGCCTGATCCAGACGATTGACCCCGCCGGGAACACGACCACAAACACCTACGACGAGGCCGGGCGGCTGATCGCCGCCACCGACCCGCTTCTGCATACAACCCAATACGAATACGACGCGGCTGGCAGGCTCCTAAAAACCACCAACGCTTTGGGCTTTCATTCAGGTATCACGACGTTCAACGTCGCCAATAACACCTCCACAGTAACAGACATACTTGGGAGAGCGACGGTTTTCCATTACGACGAGTTAGGCAGGGTGGTTCAGGTTGTCGACCCTCTGAGCAGTTCCACGCTGACCGAATACGATGGAAACGGGAACATTATTTCACGCACTGACCAGTTCGCAAGGGAAACTCAATACGAATATGATGAGTTGAATCGCCTGATCCGCACCACTGACCCGAACGGCGGTATCACCGAAACCATATACGACCCGGTGACCGGGTATCGCATTGCCACTATAGATCCACTGGGCAACCAAACCACCTACACGTATGACAGCGTTGGCAGATTGAGCGCCACGACAGACCCGCTGAACCGCACCACGCAAACCGAATACGATGTGTATGGGCGGCGCATTACCTCCATTGACGCGGCAGAACACGGAACCACCTATACCTACGACCTGCTCGACCGCGTGATCGTGGTGACCGATATGGACGGCAACGCCACAACCACAACGTATGATGCGCTTGGGAATGCCCTCTCGCGCACCGATGCGAACGGCAATACGACCACAACCACCTACGATGATTTATATCGCCCGGAAGTGATAACCGATGCCAACGGAAATCAAACCACGAACACCTACGACGCGGCAGGCAACCTGATCGCCGTAACAGACGCGCTCGAGCACACCACAAACTACACCTACGACGAGTTCAACCGCAGGAAGACGGTCGTTGACCCGCTGACCAATACGATAGAGTGGTTCTATGACTCGCTTGGAAATGTGCTTGAGGTGGTGAATGCCAACGATGTCGTGACGCGTTATGAATATGATGCTTTGAATCGGCAGACGGCCGTCGTTTTGAATTACCAGCCCGGAGTTCAGGCAGACGCGGACACAAACGTCCGCTACGAATTCGGCTACAACGCGGTTGGCAACCGCATTTCGGTGAAAGACCTGAATGATAATGTCACCACCTATGGATACGACGCGCTCAACCGCGTCATCCAAAAAACCGACCCGCGCGATAACACGTGGTTTTATACCTATGACCTGGCGGGGAATCGCATTTCTTCGACCGATGCAAAAGATCAAACCATTGGTTATACCTATGACGATGCGGGGCAGTTGACGGGTATTGATTACCCGGGCACAGAACCCGACGTGACCTTCGCGTATGACCTGAACGGTCTGCGGGTCGGAATGACCGACGGACTGGGCACGACAAGCTGGACGTATAACAACCTGAACCGCCTCATTTCCGTTACAGATGCCAACGGCAACATCATTGGGTACGATTACGATGCTGTCGGCAATCGTACTGAATTGACATACCCCGATAGTAAAACCGTTTCTTATACCTATGACGACGCGAACCAACTTACAAACGTGACCGATTGGGATAACCAGAATGTAGAGTATGCCTACGATGATATTGGACGATTAGCATCCATCTCACGTCCCAACGGAATCGATTCGCAATACTCATACAATAACGCCGGCAGGCTGGTTTCGCTCGGACACGCCGCAGGCTTGAACCCGCTGGCTTCTTATGAATATTCGTATGATCCTGCCGGTAATATGATCCAAGCCATTGAAAATGTGGAACAGCCCGCAGCATCGCCCACCCCAACCGAAACGCCCACTGAAACGCCCACCAGCACCCCAACCGAAACGCCTACAAACACGCCCACGCTTACCTCTACCTCCACGCCCATCGCAACCGATACCAGCACACCCACGGTCACAGCCACCCCAACACAATCGCCCACGATCACCAACACACTCACCGTTACATTGACTCCCACGCGCACCCCTACGCCCACGCGGACGCCGACGGTCACGCGCACACCGACCGTAACTCGTACACCCACACGAACCGCTACCGCCACGGCAACCGCCACTGCCACAAAGACACCGACAGTAACCAACACCCCCACCTTCACGCCCACCGGTTCTGGAACCTTCCCAACCGCCTCGGTTCTCGATACCTTTAGCGGCACGCTTGCCAACTGGTCGGGCAACACCTCTGCCTACAGCATTTCATCGGGACAATTGAACGTGGATTCCAGCGGTTCGAACACCGACATGTACTGGTCGAGCCAATCGTTCGGCGCGGACCAGGAGGCGTATTTCACCTTCGTGAACGTGGACGCGAACGGCGGCGAACAAGACCTCCTGCTCAAATCGCAAAGCAGTAACACGTGGGGCAACGGCGCACTGGAAGTGTTGTACGACGCCAACAACGACGTGGTGGAAGTCTGGACGTACGCCTGGCCCCAGGGCTAGGTACAGCACGGCGCGGATATTTCGGTCACGTTCAACAACGGCGACCAATTCGGCGCGCGCGCCAAAGCCAACGGCGATGTGGAAGTGTACAAGAATGGATCATTACTCGCCACGCGCAACGTCAGTTCGTGGCAGTATTACGCCAATGGCGGTTACATCGGCGTGTGGTTCATTGCCGCGGAAGAGGCAGTGTTGGATAACTTCGGCGGCGGGACGGTGCAGGGCGGGCAGGGATTCACCAACAATAACCGCGATACATCTCGAAACCGAATCACAAATCAGGAAAAAGACCCCGACCCGTACGATGTGGAATTGACGAACGCTGAAATCTTCTGGCAGGGAATCGCCATCGGCTCAGAACTGATAACGAAAGTGACCTTCACACAACTCAACAAATCGGCAAATGAGCAAAATGCAACTCGCCAAAAACCGCAAAGCAACGGCCTGTGGGGCGAGGACGTTATTCAAGTGTTGTACGATGTCCCGAACAACCGTATTCAGGTGTGGAAGTTCGAGGGCAAGGCATGGGTGCAGGTCGGTGCGGATATTCCCATCCAGTTTGTAGATGGCGATGTGTTCACCGTGTTTGCAAACAAAGACGGCACTGTGGAAATCTATCACGCTGGGCAGTTGCTGTCCACGCGCCAGCCTGTTACCTTGCAAGGACCAACACCAACGCTCACCGAGACACCGATACAGAAAGATGCCAGCGCGCCTGAACCGCTGAATTTTTTGCCCGTGAGTTACAACCTCCCCGCGCCACAACAACAATCTTCATCGCTAATCATTGACTACACCTATGATCCCCTCAACCGCCTGATCGCCGCAGACTACAGCGACGGTCGTAACTTTGCTTACACCTACGATGCCGCAGGGAATGTGTTGGAACTCGAACAGAATCTCGGACCCGGCACGATCATCACGGCATATACCTACGACGAGGCGAACCAACTGGAGACCGCACAACAGGGTAGTACCACCTGGCAGTACACCTATGACGCCAACGGTAGTTTAATCTCAGACGGTGTGAAGAACTATACCTACGATTCTGCGAATCGCTTAGTGCAGGTCAGTGATCAGTTATCAGTGACCAGTTTATTCTACAACGGGCTCGGTCAACGCCTGAGCATGGATGCCGCAGGCGTAATCGCCACGTATGTACTTGATGGCGACAGACCTTTAACAGCAACATCAAATAACAACACCACTTTCTATCTGTATGGACTTGGCGCAATCGGGGAAGAAACAAATGCGTGGAGTTACTCCTTGCCCGATGGAACGAATACCCCGCGCCAACTGTCTGATCTCAATGGAGAAGTAACATTAGCAGGCAGGTATACACCATGGGGGGGTATTCTTGAAGTACAGGGCACAGGCGATTTCACCTTTGGATATCTGGGCGGTATCTTAGATGGCGCCACCAACTTGATCTACGTCGGGAATGGTCAATACTATGATCCGTCAACGGGTAGATTCCTGACCAGGGATGTCAACCCGAATAGTACCAATCCTTATGTTCCATGGAACCCTATTGGAGCGATTTTAGGTCCGTTGGCTGTGTTGTCCATGTTCTATGGGCGAAAGAAAACGAGAAACAAGTGGGACACTCTCGTTATTCTTATAGTGCTTGGAATATCAATGGGCATCGGTGTAGTTGCTTGCGCACCTGTCCCTCCGGGTACGCCAGTTCCTCAACCCACTTCTGCGCCAATAAATAATACCCCTCCCTCGGATCCCAACCCAAATACCAGTCAAGAGCCCGGGCCTGCGCCAACTGAGACATCGACTCCTACAGAGCCGCCTCCGCCAATCAATACGCCGTCGCTACCCGACTGCCCTGCCCCTACATATTATGTTTGTTCAGCTTCAGGCAGTAATGTTTGTATAGATCCGGCTATACATAGTCCCGTTGAACAGATCGCACATACGGTCTTTGGTGAAGGTGGTGCCTTTGGCGGCTCTGTTGCGGCAAATATAATTCAGACCGTTCTAAACCGAGCTTATATTTATTGGGAAATCACACATCATGCTGGCATTAACCCCAATAACATTCCGTGGAATCAAATGACAAGGAAACAATTAACTGATTTGTTTCTGTTCATTTTAAGTGAACCAACTGGAAACGGGCACCCTGCCTATAATGCTTGGGAAGCCCCTTACCCGCATAGCGGCTTATATTGGCAAAGAATAGTAGATGCGGTTGATACTTTATTGGATGACGCCGGTGCACACCCACAAGTTGCTAAGCTTAAAGTTGGGATCGAAGGCCCGGCTCATGCGATAAGATCCGACATTAATGTAATCTGGTATGCGGCGAGTAAAATTCATAGCCCCGAGCGTTATGTACACAAAGACACGATAACAAGAAATGGACAATATTGTTTTGCCCAATACTATGACACTGAGCATTGGAATCCACCCGACGAGGTGCTCGATTGCCCATAGAAATATGGAAAAACCTTATGAATAATACATATACAAGCGCCTTCAAGAAAGCCACATATATTTTCTTCTTATTTCTTTCGGCATGTACGAGTAGCGAATCATTTACTCCCCTTCAAACAAGAATCCCGGCTACCCTGCCTACTGCGACTGTCTTCATTCCAGATGCAACAGGGACTCCTGTCCTTCCGGGAAACAGCCAATCTGCAATAAGTCAAACACCTTTACCACATCCCGAAGAATATATCATTTATAGTAAGTACGCTTCATCAAACGATCAAGAAGAAATATGGGCAATTAGTCCAAATAAACCAAATCCATTCTTGGTAGCTTCAGACATGATTCCTCGTGGTTGGTCGCCTTCTAACAGGTTGTGGTTATTTACTACAAATGGGTCAGTTTATATCGCAAATGCGGATGGCTCCAATCACCAGGCTGTATACAATAGTGATGAATACACTGGCATTGATCCATTTTGGTTGACAGAGAATATAATTCTTTTCAATGCCTACAGGGATATTTTCTCACCACCCGATATGTATAGCTTGAATATTGACACGCGTACGATCACACAACTCTTTCCTGGTGAAAACAAATTCATTCAATCCGCTTTTCCATCTGACAGAACGTGGTTGCGCGGTGATTGGATGACGGGCAACTTGGAAATAGTTAATTCAAATGGCGAAACAGAGGAATTTTTTAATGAATTCGAGATTCTTATCGATTATTTCAAGCCATATCAAATTCAACGAATAAACGCCCAAAATAAGTATTTGATTGTAGCCAAAGAGCAGGGAGATTCTGTTTATAAGTTTTGGCTAGTATCTGAAAGTGAAGCTCCTACAATGTTGTTTGACCCCGGCTATGATGGCGTAAATTTCTTCATGGTGTCGCCAAACGAACAATATTTGGCACTTACTCATTTAACATCAGAGGGCACTCTTATAAAAATCCTCAGTTTAGAAGATCAGCAGTTGGTTTATCAATGGACTTGTCCATATGAAATCGGTGCATGCAATTTTATATGGTCCCCAGATTCGCAATCAATAGCCTTATCTTATTCCGGTACTAATCTGGGCACCGCTGGCGGAACTAACTCAGGCATTCAAGTCATGGATATAACAACAGGAGAGACGAGAATAATTCTGAACGAGGATGTCACCCAAATTCTAGACTGGCATTATTTAGAATAATGCAGCAGATCATCGAGTTGTGGCAAAAGTACACTAGCTGGCTGGTCAGACTGAGATTGACCACAACGGTTTGGGCTAACGCCTGAGCATGGATGCGGCAGGTGTGATTGCTTCGTATGTACTTGACGGCGATAGACCGTTAACTGCTGATTCTGGTGGGAATACCACTTTCTACTTGTATGGTCTTGGAGCAATTGGCGAAAAGACAACCGACTGGAGCATCTCGCTACCTGATGGAACAAACACGCCAAGGCAATTGGCTAACTTGCAAGGAGAGATTACCATCTCGGCGCGTTACACTCCTTGGGGTGATACGTTAGACACGTATGGCACAGGCAACTTCAGTTATGGCTATCTTGGAGGACTACTGGATGCCGTCACGGGATTGCTGTATGTTGGTAATGGTCAGTATTATGATCCCGCCACTGGTAGATTCCTAACGCGGGATATGTACCCGAACAGTCCCAATCCGTACGTGCCGTGGAATCCGCTGGGGACGATACTGGGTCCGCTGGCGGTGGTGTCTATGCTCTATGGGCGAAGGAAAACGAGAACCAAGTGGGATGCGGTAATTGTCATTGTGTTGCTAGGCGTCAGTGCTGGAGTGGGGTTAGTTGCTTGCGCGCCTCCGCCTGTTACGCCTATGCCTGGTTCGCAACCAACAGAAGCTCCCAGTAATAGCTCACCTACCACTCCTTCGCCCGCACTACAATCTGTATCAACAGAGCCGGGAACCGTTGTGTCAATCGTGCCAAGTGTAACATCTTCGCCTACCGAGATTCCTGAGCTTGGATGTCCAGCCCCAGTATCATCCGCCCAAGATGAAGAATATAAACGTCTTATCGAGGATAATTTTGGTATCATTTTTGGCGGAATTCTTTATGGTACTCAAGAATGGCCAAGTGTGCATATCCAAATTGTGTATGGAGCTCTAACACGCGTTAATAATATGCTAGGCGGCAATTTGAGAGCAATGCTAGGAAATCGTCTAACAGTGTTTCATCACTTAAAAAACGAGCTGGGTGATGGAAAGTACTATGGCTATACTCGTAGTACTGGTAGCATTGAGTTTTATGTCGTCAATACATTCCCGTATCATTTGATTTACCATGAGATGGGACATTTGCTAAATAACGCTCAAGGGCAGAAATACACCTATTCACTTGACCATAAGGCGGTGTACACAGACTATCCAAACCAAGAGGGTAGATTTGCTATGGGGAGGGATTGCCCAGCAATAGGGGAATGTAACAATCTATATAGTCGTATAGACGGTCAAGGATTTATAAATACCAATCTGCATGATCCATGTGGTGCATCTGTTGATGCAGAGTTGCATCCAGCAAGCGAAGGTGGCAATAATGCTGGCGAGGAATGGGGCGATCTATTCGCAAACTACGTGGCTGGCAATTTCAATGTTGTTGATCCTATAGGTCGCGCAAAACATGATTGGGTAAAAGATCAACTTTATGGTAGCTGATTGGACTATGCTGTAAACAGACTGAGCTATGCAAATGATCAAAAAGATACAATATACCCTTCATCTAATTGTCGCTATGTTCATACTGAGCGGATGTTACTCCACTCCTCCAAGTACAAACAAGACTCCCTCACCTCATGTTTCCACTTCATCAACTCCGGACGACTCTCAGCCAGTAATACTAACTGCAACACTCATGCCCGAGTTATCTCCTCCGCCCAGCCCGGAATATCCTATACTTGTCACTCCGCGAGTGACACCATTGCCCACCAGATTTCCCGCTGAAGTACGAGAGGAGTTAAGGGAGCTACTCCGAACAAATGGGAATTGCACCTTACCATGTTTTTGGGGAATTCGACCTGATCAAACTCAATACGAAGAGTTGTATAGCGTAATTGATAAACTTGGTGGGCTTCGTTTTGATGCATTACAAGAGAACGGTCGTCTTCGTGTGGCGTCAAATTTTAGGTTTGAGGAAAGGAGTGGAATATTCGTGGAATTTGCTGCAGATCTTCAGGATGACACTGTCAAAGACCTAAAAGTGCTTTTATTAAATCTGTTTGATCCTGGAGTTTCACAAGAAGATTGGTCCGCCTATAACATGGATGAAATTCTTCGAACTTATGGGATTCCTGATAGTGTCGAGCTATACTTTAGCGGCCCTTATAATGCACTTAGTTTTAATGTTCAACTAAAATATGAAAGCATAGATACTTCCATAGTCTATTATGCAAGAACTACTGAAATTGCTCAGTACGAAACACCTTCAAGCGTAATTTTATGTCCTGAAGAGATCGGTATCGATATGGTTGAATTGCACATGGGCAAATACCCATTTAATACTATTCCCAGTGGCGTTCCGCTACTAAAAGCGACGGGGCTGACCGAACAAGATTTCCATAAGTTGTTTACTGAAAATCCGTCTGCCTGTCTTACACTAAACCGAGAGGCTTTCTATCCATAAGTTATAAAATTGGAGAGGCTTGTTTTACTTACCTGTAATGAACTCAGTCAACGCCTGAGCATGGATGAGGCAGGGGTAATCGCTGCCTACGTACTGGATGGGGATAGACCGTTAACAGCAGAATCAAGTGGAAATACGACGTTCTACCTCTATGGTCTAGGCGCAATTGGGGAAGAAACGAATGCTTGGTCATTCACATTACCAGATGGAACACATACCCCGCGACAACTGTCTAATGATAGTGGTGAGATTACCCTCTCGGCGCGCTACACGCCTTGGGGTGATACGCTTGAGTTAAACGGAACAGGTAATTTCACCTTCGGTTATCTCGGTGGCGTGCTGGATGCAACAACAGGATTAATGTATGTAGGGAATGGGCGGTACTATGACTCAGAGACTGGAAGATTTTTAACTCGTAACGTCAATCCTGATAGCACGAATCCTTATGTTCCCTGGAATCCTATTGGAGCGATTTTAGGCCCGTTAGGGTTAATTACGCTGGTCTTTAGCAGAAAGAAGAAAGGAAGCAAGACCGGAATGTTTCTGGTTTTGTTGGTGGTGCTTGGGTCAGTGGGGATGACACTCGCAGCATGTGGTCCCGCGCCGACTCCTTCTCCCGGATCAAACAACACCGCGCCTGCCTTCCCAGTTCAGACTCAAACGCCGGTTCCTACGAATCCGGGCACCGTGCCTAGCATTCCAACTGGAACGCTACCTGCACCAATTGAAACGCCAACTGCAATACCTTGCCCAACACCGACATTAGTGCCGACTCTTGATCTATATGGAATAGATTTTGATGGCACATCATGGACTTTAGATGAACAAGCCAAAATACTGGACGCCATTCAAAAAATAGGAGAAGAATTTTCTCGTGTAATGGGACTTGGACAGACAAGTTGGGACGCATTCAAAACAGTGTATGGGAACAATTTTATCTTCTATAGGTCGCAAGGCGGCGATACCTTCTGCCAGGGTGGACCGAACAAAGTCACTTGTTCTGGAAATGCGCCTCTTAGCGAAATATCTCCTGCGCGTCTCTTGGTTCATGAGCTAGGGCATGCATTGGTGCAGACGCGTTATGGTGGCTCACTAGCTCCTTACCTAAGCTTGGGTAATGCTCAAATTGTAGATGATTATCCTGAATCTCTTGGCGGCCCTAGATGGGTCACAGGGACACACTCTACTCTTCAACAAGACCCTGCAAAGGCTGGACAATTCGAAAGAACAGGACGTGGTTATATAACGACGTATCCGCCAGATTTATATCATGGAGAAAACTGGCCCGATTGGCAATCTAATGATAGCCATAAAGCGCGAAATGAAGATTTTGCAGACATGTTTATGAATTGGGCATATAACTCGTTTGACTATAGCCCTGCGGCATACAATGCAGGTTACAAACGCTTCGATTTTATGGAAAGCAACATGTACGCATGGATCACAGGCTAATTGATCGATAAAGAGAGACGTCCCCATGAAGAAAATTGCAGTTACGCAGCTTGTTCTAGGAATTACTATGTTGTTATTAATTGGGAGTTGTACACCAAATTCCCCGCCAGCAGGACTTCATAACCCTACTCCAACACGCACTTTATTGACTATGTTAACCGCCGCCCCGACAATAACGCCAACTTTGCCTATGGCGACTCCGGCCAACACTATGACAACACAAGAACAAAAAGACTTTTTCAGGGAATTTCTTTCTAATAATGGCGGTTGTAGTTTACCTTGCTGGTGGGGAATAATCCCTGGTCAAACAACATGGGGTGATGCTGAAAAAACCATTCATAGGCTAGGAGGTGTTCTCGTAGCAGTATTTCCTGGATATGAATCCGAAACTACAGTTTATGGGGTGGGTGGACTTGACTTAATTGATATCACAGGAAAACCTATATCTAATGATGTAAGTTTTGAAGAAAAAAATGAGACGGTTTATGCAACCCATGTAACAAGTGAAGGGCACGATTATCCGGTTGAATTCCAAAGCGTATGGCAAAATTACTCGCCTCAGAAAATAGTGGCGGCTTATGGAATGCCTGACAGGATTTTGCTTAATGCTGTTACTTCCTACGAGATTTACGGGGGTTATCATCTATGGTTTTTTTACGACAAATTAGGGTTTTCAATTAGGTATTCTGGTGGTTTTTCGGCTACGCCAATTTTCCATATTTGTTTGGGTATAAAGACTACTTCAAAGATTGACTTGAATTTACAATCGCCAGAAAATAGCTTGCCCTTGGAACGCTTCGATGTAATTCTTGAGGATATACGATTGGGGACTGATACGGGTAAACTTAGAGTAGTTCAGTCTCTTAAAGATGCAACAGGCTTGAATGATATAGAGATTTATAATACTTTTATCGAGAATGAAGAGGCTTGCTTTGATACTCCGCCCGATATTTGGGTAGTGAAGTAATATATGTCAACGGCAGCAGCTTGGTCTCAGATGGTGTGAGACTTATATCTACGATTCCGCCAACCGCCTGGTTCAAGGTGACGATCAGTCCATAACGACCAATCTCTCCTACAACGGACTCGGTCAACGCCTGAGCATGGATGCGGCAGGAGTAATTGCTACTTACGTTCTGGATGGTGATATGGCGATGGGGACCTCGCTCGGACCTCAATCCATTGAATCTGTTACAGATTTTGAAATAGAGACTTTCTTTGAGGACTTTAAAGGAAGCGGATTCGACGCTTGTTTTGAAACACCTGTCTCTAATTGGCCCGCTAATGGTCGATTATTTCCCAGCCGAACAATATGGTTTTCTCATTATCGCTTGACAACACGGACATGTCATGCTGAGCGATAGCGAAGCGGCTCTACCAAGCCAGATCCGAGACTCTTCGGTCGCGCAAAACCGCTCCCTCAGAGTGACATAATACGGACTTTGAGAGATACTGTTGGCAAACTAGCAAGGAGGAGTAAGATAAGAAGCGGAGGCTGCCATGTGTTTAAAAATACAATCACCGTGGGCGATGCCAG
>JAJTXU010000199.1 GCA_021462845.1 Anaerolineales bacterium | reverse complement strand
AATGCCGCTGCATGTTCCGCCCGTGCTGGTCCCGCAATCGATCTCAGTGTAGATCAGGGAACTCGGAGTGCGCGCTTGCGCCCCCGCCCAAATGCGAACGTGCTCATTATTGTTGGTGCCAAACACATCAAAGACAAGGCTAAACTCAGCCCGAAAATACACTTCATAGTCGTTCTTGCAATCGGGATTGGGCGAACAGTTCAACAACGCTTCCGTAGTCACCTTGTTGATGTTTGGCGACGAACTGAAACTTCCTCCCACAAAATACGGGGACATATTTCCGGGCGGGCATGTGCCGTTATATAGTGATACGCAAGACCAGTCCGCATCCTCCGCCGGGAGGTCAAACAACGGCGCGGCTTTCGCTGGGAAAACCGCGCTCAGGAATGTGGCTAACAGGACGAACGAATAAAAAAGTTTTTTCATAATGGGTGTTCACTTGCTCAACTACTTCGGAGCGGGTTGTCTTGCAAACCCGCTTTCCCGCGCAAGGCTAGATCGCCTTACGGATTTCAGCGAAGATGCGACCGAGCAGAGCCATGCCGAGGGTGATGCCCAACGGCACGATGAACAACGGGAACAAACCGTTGATCAAGGTCCCTGCCTGCGTCAGCAAACCGCTGAAGTCAAGGGAGAGAGACATTTCGAGCCTCCTTTCTAAGTTTTGTCGAACATCCCGCGCGAGGTGAGCAGGATCGCAAGCGCGCTCGCGGCGACCGTTCCGCCTGCGGCGAGCATGATCAGCCACCAGCGGATGAACCAGCCGAAGGCTTCGAGCAATTGCGCTTGCACGCCGAGGAATTGTTCGAGCGTCATTCGCCGATCTCCACGGCTTGCGCGATGATCTGCGCGAACATCACCGTGAAGACCATCGCGGAAAACACGAGCGCGACGATGGCAACTCCGCTCACGAACGCTTCGGCAACCTGCGGGATGATCTCCATGCGCAAGAGACTATCAAAATTTCGCCAAAAGAAAAAGGCGGGAAAATTATAGAACGCCTGTTCTGCTGGGGTGGTATAATTCAGACATGGCAAGTACATGCCCATTCCCGCCCGGATCCGGTGTGACGGGATACCTGCGCGATAGCGGCGGGACCAAACAAGAAGCCTCGGTGGAGCGGCAGGAAAAAGAATTGCGCTCCTACTGCGAGGAGCGCAATCTCATCCTGACCAAACTCTACGTTGACGAGGCGCGCACGGGTCGCACCGACAGACGCCGCGACGCGCTCGCCGAGTTGATGTCACACTTTCGAGATGGGGGAGAAGAGGCGGGCGTCGTCATCTGGAACTATGAACGCTTCGCCCGCAACACCAAACACGGTCGCTACTACATCGCCGAACTCGAATACCTCGGCAAGGTCGTTCACTCGCTCACCGACGACATCCCCGAGGGACCGGAGCGCATTATCTTTCAAGCGTTCAAACTGTACAGCGCGGAACAGACCTCGAACAAAATCTCAATTGATGTGACGAGCGGACTGCGCCGCATGGTGGAAGAGCACGGGGGTATGCCCGCCCTGCCTCCGCGCGGCATGATGCGAAGCGACCCGATCCAGATCGGCACGCACCGCGATAAATCTCCGCGCATCGTCCACAAGTGGATTCCTGACCCGTCGCTGAAAGACGCCGTGCTGAAAGCCTTCGAGATGCGCGCGCGCGGCGCGACCCTGCGAACCATCCAAGACACGACGGGCATCTATCATGCGGTCAATTCGTGGGTGACGTTTTTCAAGAACCCCATCTACAAAGGCGTTTTACATTTCGGCGATCTCGTCATCGAGGAATATTGCGAACCCATTGTGCCGCCCGAACTGTGGGACAAAGTGCAGCAGGTTGCGAAGCGGCGATCCACCATCGCCGCCAATGCCGATAACCCGCGCCGCCTGGCATCGCCGTTCGTGCTGTCGGGTCTCGTGTATTGCGCGGCGTGCGGCGCGTTGATGAGCAAGCACAGGATCAAGAACTGGAACTATTACGCCTGCTCGAACCGCCGCACGTTGAAGGAGTGCAAAGCGCGCCACGTGCCGCAACGCGATCTTGAGAACGGCGTCACCGAATTACTGCTCGATCAACTGCTCTCGCTGGATGTGATGCTCGCGCTTCAACATCGTCTCCAAGTGGAACATCAACACAGCGCGGCGGATACACGGGACGAACAGATCACACTTACCAGAAAGTTGACCGCCCTTAGTAAACGGATTCACAACCTGACCGAAGCCATCGCGGAACTCGGTCTCTCCGATAATCTCAAACGTTCGCTCACGCAATCAGAGCGTGAAGCGGCTGAATTGAAGATCGCATTGAAAGCGTTGGATGAAGCGTCCGCGCCGCCGCCTGAATATCCAGCCCCCACGCTTGCGCAACTCGCCGAACAAATCCGCGAGGCGTTGACGAGCGATGATCTTGAAACGCGCCGCCTGTACCTGCGCGGCATGGTCACGCGAATCGAAGCGCGCCGCGATGATACACACATCCACGGCGCGCTGTATTACGTTCCTCCACAAACGATTTTAGGTTATGAGAGCAGTGCCCCCACGGGAATTCGAATCCCGGTTTAAGCCTTGAGAGGGCTTCGTCCTGGGCCACTAGACGATGGGGGCGGTTTTCGCGCTGAGCGGAGTGTAACGCAGTCGAAGCGCGGCGGAATTCTATCATCCACCAAATCAATCGTCAACGAGAAAGGCGTGAACTTCACCGGGTCCATGCACGCCGATGGTGTGGACGCTTTCGATGTCACCCGTTGCCGAAGGTCCCGTGATGAAGACAGCGGATTTTGTATTCTTTACAAGGTGAATCACATTTTCCAGTGACGGATAGATTTGCGAGGTCCGCAACACCGCGAGATGGATTTCGGGAAGTAGGGATGCAAGCAGGGATTTCCCCTCGCCATCCGCTTCAAGCACGGACCCCGTGTCTGCCACGCCGCATTGGGCTTTCGTCACCCCCGCGCGGATCGCAGGGTCGGGTTCGCGGCTGAAGGTGATGTCCGCTTGTGTGAGCATATCTTCATCCAATACATTTGGCTCAAGTTGAATGCGATTGATGTTTCGAGACTGCAAAAACTGAATGATGGATCGTGTCGGGTCTTCGGTGTGATGGACATGTCCATGCACGGCGGTGAGTTCTTGTGTGAAGCGTTCCACAAAATCTATGTCACCCTGAGCGGAGCGAAGGGTCTCCTCTTTATCCGAAAGTTTATTCGTGTGTACGTGTCTACCTGTTTCCGTGTTTACCTGCATTCCCTCCCACTTCTCACGAAATGACTTTCTCGCAAATCGCGGAAGATCCTTGCTGTACCCCCAACCCGTAAACGCGGGTAAACGAATCCATTGCGAGAAGGGGGCGAGGAGGGGACTCGTCAGCGCCGCGAATTTTTGGGCGAGGGTAAACAGGCGTCGGCGGCGGGCGAGGCGGGAATACATCCAAAGGGAGAAAGTGGAAAGTGGAGATAATCCGTGCTGATTGGAAGAGTGGAGACTAGAGACTGGAGACTCGTCTGCTCTCACACGCACCAGCAACTTCGGCAAGTCAATATCCACAGGGCAGGCGTCTTTGCATGCGCCGCAGAGCGTGGACGCTTGCGCGAGCGGAACGAATTCGCTTCCGAAGAGTCCCGCCGAGATGACCGAGCCGATGGGTCCCGAGTATGGACTTTTGTATGCGTGTCCGCCGATCTCGCGGAAGACAGGGCAGGCGTTGAGGCATGAGCCGCAACGGATGCAATAGAGGGATTCTTTGAGCGGCGAGTTGCGCAAGCGCGAACGTCCGTTGTCGAGGAGGATGAAATGACGTTGTTGTCCATTCAGCGGGCTATGGACGATCTGCGTGTACGAGGTCAGTTTTTGCCCAGTGGCTGAACGCGGAAGCAGGGAGAGCATCAGCGCGAGGTCGTCGAGGTTGTGGACGAGTCGCTCCATGCCGATGAGCGCGATGTGAATCGGAGGGAGGGTCGTCACCATACGTCCGTTGCCCTCGTTGGTGACGAGACAGATCGCGCCTTCCTCGGCGATGGCGAAGTTCGCGCCTGTGATGCCGATATCTGCGGTGAGAAAAACTTCGCGCAGCACTTTGCGCGCGGTGTTGGTCAGTGTGGGAATGTCTTCGGTGTAAGGGATGTCGAGCTTGTCGTGAAAGAGTTCACCCACGTCTTGTCTTTTCAAATGCAGGGCAGGCGTAATGATGTGACTCGGCTTCTCTCCGCGCAATTGCACGATGAACTCACCGAGGTCGGTTTCAACGACGCGAATCCCCTCCGCTTCGAGCGCGTGGTTGAGGTTGACTTCTTCGGTGACCATACTTTTTGATTTCGCAACCAAAGTTTTGGACGCTGATTCACGCTGATACACGCTGATTTCTTTTTTGTTTTCTTTGCGATCTTCGCGGCTTCGCGGTGAATCTTTTGCGATTTCCAAAACGATTTTCACCGCCTCTGCCGCATCCTTCGCGCGATGGACGATAACCCCGTTCGCTTGCGCTTTGACTGTGAATTGATCAAGATACGAATCGAGATTCTTGATCACCTCCGCGCGGACGGCGTGCGCGCGTTGACGCCTCTCGCGCCAATCGGGGAGAGTTTCAAGCGCGTTGATACGCCGCGTCACGCGCCGCTCGGCGTTGAGGTCTAATGCTTTTTGAAGATGTTGGTTCGCAAGCGATGTGCGAATTCTTTGACGGAATTGATCCATGTTGATTCTTTCGCAATTGATCGAGGAGCGTATTTGTCGCCCCAGTATTTACGTTTTTCCATCATTCCTTCGGCAGTTTCATTGCGAGTTTGGGCAATGATCTGCATGGCGCGTTCGCTTTCGATCCCTCGCCAACGGAGGAGCGCATATGCGACCAATCCAGTCCGATGGACTCCTGCCGAACAATGGATGAGGATCGAGTTGTTTTCGTCGAGAAGTTGCGCGAGTTTTGGCATCACTTCAATGAGTCGGTCGTGTACTTCACCTTCAGGATAATTTCCATTGGGAACTGATATCCAGACCCATTCCATGCCTGCCGCACGAGTCATATTACCGTACTGTTGTGCGCCCTCGCTCAATTTGAGCAAAGTGATGATATGTGTGCATCCCATTTCGCGTAAAAGTGGAAAATCGGCGCGGCGAGGACGATGGTACACGGCAAATCTTCCTTCACCGACATGGACGAAATTGACGTTGAGCGAATCGGTCATGTTGAGTTCAACACTTCCGCGATATGAACGACTCGTTGTTGTTTTTTCTGCCTATGCAACCCGCCTGCGATGTGCATTCGGCATCCTGCCTCGATCAAAACTAGAATGGGCGATTCTGAGGTTTCGAGATTCGAGATTTTTCGTTTGAGCAATTCCGCCGAGAGTTCGGGATGTTCAACGGAAAAAATTCCGCCGAAGCCGCAACAATCTTCCGCGGCGGGTAGATCAATAATGGTCGCGCCTTTCACGTTGGCGAGCAGGGCGCGAGGCTGGCGATCAATCCTCATGCCGCGCAGAGCGTGGCAGGTTGGATGGTACGTGAGAACGCCGTCCCAGCGCGCGCCGACATCGGTGACGCCGAGTCTGTCCACGAGATATTCGGTGAATTCAAACACGCGGTTTGCCAATGCCTGCGCGCGTGTTAACCACACAGGGTCATCGCGGAATAATTCAAGGTAGTTGTGCTTCATCATGTGGGCGCACGACCCTGAAGGCATGACGATATCACCCGTCGTTTTCTCGAACACTTCGATAGTGTGTTGTGCGATCGGACGCGCCTCCGCGTGCAAGCCTGCGCTGAAGGGAGGTTGACCGCAACAGGTTTGGTCGCGGGCGAAGTCCACGTCAACGCCGAGGCGGCGAAGAATGTTGACGACCGCCTCACCAGTTTGAGGGTAGAAAGAATCGACGAGACACGTTATGAAGAGTTGGATGCGGGGCATATCCTGATTTTATCCCAGTTCAAACTTTCACCACGGAGACAGTGAGTCGCGAAGAAAATTTTTATCTCAGTGTCTCCGTGTCTCAGCGGTTAAGAAATTTGGTATCATTGTTCGCAATGAACTCATTCAAAACACAACTTCCGAAACCCGTTGACCTGCCGAAACAAATTTCGCGCCTGCATGAACTTTCATATAATTTATGGTGGACGTGGCATCCCGAAGCCGCGCGTCTGTTCGGACGGCTCGATTATGAATTGTGGGAACGACTTGGGCATAACCCGATCCGACTCTTGCGCGAGATCGAACGCGCGCGATTGAAACAAGCGGCGAGCGATAAAGACTACCAAAAGTTATACAAAACAGTTTTTGCGGATTTTGATTCGTATTTTTCAGATTCGCAAACGTGGACGCATCGAACGCATCCCGAATTTGATTCGCGTCCCATCGCGTATTTCTCGATGGAGTTTGGTCTGCACGAAACGCTCCCAATCTATTCGGGCGGACTCGGCGTGCTGGCTGGCGATCATTTGAAAGAGGCGAGCGATCTTGGTTTGCCGCTCACTGCAATCGGCTTCATGTATGCGCAGGGATATTTTTCGCAACGCATCAGCGAAGATGGTTGGCAGGAAGCGTTGAACAACATGCTCGTGTTGGATGACCTGCCCGTTCTGCCCGTGTTG
>JAJTXU010000198.1 GCA_021462845.1 Anaerolineales bacterium | reverse complement strand
AGTGGCGGCGGGTGATTCGTTTGAATCGATTGCGAACAAATACGGCGTGACGGTGCGCGAACTTGTCAGCGCGAACCCGCAGTTGTTGAAGACGGGCGACTCGCTGGCGGTGCCGGCCGCGGTGGCGATTCCTGCCGAGGGCGAGACAGGCTCCACTGGCGGAGGAAGCGGATCTTCATCTCCCAGAACCTATACAGTGAAATCAGGCGATTCGCTGTACGCGATCGCGATCAAATACGGCACGACCGTCGCATCCATCGCTTCGGCGAATGGTATTTTGAATGTGAATAATATTAGTGTGGGGCAGGTGTTGGTAATTCCGTAGTCTTATATCGAAGTCAACAGCCAGTAAAACCCCGCCGCGAGCAGAGCGCTGACCGGGATGGTGATCAGCCATGCGGTGAGGATGTCTCCCGCTACGCTCCAGCGGACTTTGCTGAGGCGTTCCGATGCGCCGACGCCGATGATGGCGGAACTGACCACGTGCGAGGTGCTGACCGGCGCGCCGAAGAATGACGCGCTGAGAATAACAATGCCTGCGGTCAGTTGCGTTGAAAAACTGTGGAGAGGGCGGATCTTGTAAAACTTGCCGCCGAGCGTGCGGATGATTTTCCAGCCCCCGAGGCTTGTGCCAATTGCCATGGAGACCGCGCTGGCAATGGTGACCCATAGCGGCACTTCGAATGATTTCAGGTGTCCGCTGATTACCAGCCCGAGGATGATAATACCCATAGACTTTTGCGCGTCGTTCGTGCCATGACTTAAGCCGAGGATGATGGCAGTGATGAGTTGGCTCCGTTTGAAAAAATCGTTGATCTTTGGCGTTGCGTTTTGCGCCAGAAAATAGATCAGGCGGGTAAAGAGAAAGCCGGACGCGAACCCGATCAGTGGAAAGATAAACAACGCGGCTAACACTTTGGTGAGCCCGGGGATTTTGATCGCCTCCCATCCTGTTGAGACCATTACCGCTCCGATAATTCCGCCGATCAATGTATGCGATGAGCTGCCGGGGATTCCGAAAAAGCCGTTGATGATGTTCCAAACAATGGCGCCCAGCAAGGCGGCGATGATCACGGTCAGCGTCAGCGAGTCGGCTTGAACCGTGTCCACGCCGATGGTGCGGGCTACTCCCACTCCGAATAAAAATGGACCCGTAAATTCAGCCAGCGCGGCGATGGTCAATGCGGTGCGCGGGGCGAACGCGCGCGAAGAGATGACGGTGGCGACGATGTTTGCCGCGTCGCGGATTCCGTTTAGAAAGCCGAAGAGTAGGGCGAGCGCGATAACAATGATGAGTTCGTTGGACATGGAAGATAAAACGTCCCGCAGGTTATTCGGAGGAATTTAGACGATCAACCAAACCTGCGGGACGATGTTGGACTAGGTTTTCTTCACGACAATATCCGCGATGATATTTGCCGCTTCGTCGCCGCGATCTGCCGCGTTGGAAAGATGGCGATATACCTCGCGCAGTTTCAGCATCTCTACCACGTGATGCACATCTTCGGGACCGCGGAAGAGATCCGCGACGGCTTCGCGGTAGACTCCCTCCACGCGATTTTCGAGCGCCTTGGCGCGTTGGGCGTGGTCGGTGGCAACGGCGGGATGTTTTTCGAGGCGCATGACGGCTTGATGGATTTCGTACGCCGCATCTTTGAGGAGCGATCCCATGCGCGTCATGTACGATGTGGGTGAAACATTTAGAATCGCCATTTCACTGACTGTGCTGTCGGCGTAGTCGATCACATCGTCAATCGAGCGGGAAAGGGAGAAGATGTCCTCGCGGTCGAAGGGCGTGACGAAGGAGCGATTCAACTCGTCAATGAGGATGCGGCGGGTTTCATCCGCTTCTTTTTCTTTCAGTGACAGTTGGTCGGCGATCTCGGGCGATTGCGTCTCCAGATATTTGACGAGCAGTTTCAATCCTTCGAAGGTGACCGCCGCCTGTTCTTGAATGAGTTTGTTGAATATTTCTTCGCGCTTCTTGAAAAAACCGAACATGGATGACCTCGCGCTGGGGATATGGTCTGCCAATCATACCACCAGCGGGATGAATTGCCCGTCAAGAGTAACCTGAGGGAGTGGCGAAACCAGTGTGTAAAAGACATCTTTGCCACAGCGAACACTGAGCCCATAGAGAGAAAAACTCGAAATCTCTGCTGTCTCGTGGCGCAGGGCGCCACTCGCGGCACGAACGGTGTGCGCTCTGTGGCTTTACACATCAACATCGCCACTCCCTAGCCTGAAATGTACCTTTGCGACTGCCGGATTATTTGACCCCTAAAATATGATTTAATCGTACAATCGGCTCGTCATTGGAGACCGAATGGCAACACACAGGGGCATACGCCAGGCTCGCTACCCAAGATTAATCCAAAAGACTTCGGATGTCTTGGAAAACTCCGAAGTCTAACCCTAGGAGCAAACAATGACTACAATCCATCCCCCCGAACCGTTCCGTATCAAAGTTATGGAACCCATCCGCCTCGTTCCGCGTGAGGAGCGCGAAGCCAAACTCAAAGAGGCGGGCTACAACCTCTTCTCGCTCAAAGCGGAAGATATCTTCATTGACCTGCTGACCGACTCTGGCACCGGCGCGATGAGTCAGGAGCAATGGGCGGCGATCATGCGCGGCGACGAGTCGTACGCGGGCGCGCGCTCGTATTCACGACTCAAGTCTGCGGTGGAGGATATTTTCGGCTTTAAGTATTTTATCCCCACGCATCAGGGACGCGCCGCTGAAAACATTTTGTCGGCGTGTCTGGTCAAACCGGAGCAATATATTCCGAGCAACATGCACTTCGACACCACCGACGCCAACATCCGCGCAAGAGGCGGGCGCCCGGTGAACCTCGTCATTGATGAAGCCAGCGACCCGGCGAACCCGCATCCCTTCAAGGGAAACATGGACATCGCCAAACTCAAAGCCTTCATCGCTGAGTATGGGCGCGAGCAAATTCCGTTCGGGATGATCACGGTCACGAACAACGCGGGAGGCGGACAGCCCGTCTCGATGGAAAATCTCAAGGCGGTATCCGCTGTCTATGGCGAGGCAGGCATCCCCTTTGTCATTGACGCGGCGCGATATGCGGAGAATTGTTACTTCATCCAACAGCGTGAGCCGGGCTATAAAAATAAATCGGTCAAAGAAATCGCGCGGGAAATGTTCGCGCTTGCCGACGGCATGACCATGTCTGCAAAAAAAGACGCCATCGTCAACATCGGCGGCTTGTTGTGCGTGAACGATGAAAAGTTGTTCCAGAACATCAAGAACGAATTGATCCTGCGCGAGGGATTCCCCACTTACGGAGGACTCGCCGGGCGCGACCTCGACGCGATGGCAGTGGGACTCTACGAAGGCTTGGACGAATCCTATCTCTCCTATCGCATCGCGCAGACCGCCTATCTCGCGCAGCGGCTCAACGATGCTGGCATTCCCACCATCCAGCCCACAGGCGGACATGCCGTGTATGTGGTGGCGAATCAACTCCTGCCAAATATTCCCAATTACGAATTCCCCGCGCAATCGCTCGGCGTGGAGTTGTACCGCGAGGGCGGCATCCGCGGCGTGGAGATCGGCTCGGTCATGTTCGCGCATCCCGACCCTGAAACGAATCAATGGAGTTATCCCGCGCTTGAGCTGTTGCGGCTGACCATTCCGCGTCGCGTGTATACGCAAAGTCATTTCGATTATGTGGCAGACACGCTGGTCAAGATCAAGTCGCGCGCAAAGGAAATGAAAGGCTTCAGGTTAACGTATGCTCCAGAACTGCTGAGGCATTTCACGGCGCGATTTGAACCGCTTTAAGTGCGAAAATAGAATGTCAAACATCCTTGACATATTGTCAAGGATGTTTTATACTCCGAAAAGTCAAGTAAACTTTACAGGAGCAAAAATGAAAAACACAAAATTTGGAGCAGGGTTTGCAATTGGGATCGGCATCGGCGTTGCAATCGGCGTATCCATGGATAATATTGGCATGGGAATCGCCATTGGAGTCGCTTTGGGAGTCGCGTTTGGAACAGCGTTCAACAAAGCAAACGATCAAAATGGAGGCGGCTCATGAATCAAGAAGTTCAAAAAAGATACTTCAAAGAATTCGGCGTCTCGATGGGGCTGTATATTGTATTGTTGATTGGAAGCGTCACAGTACTAACCAACTTTGAACTTCCGAAAGCCGCGCAAATTGCCATCACGTTAATTCCCGTCATCCCGACAATTTTTGTTGTGATCGCGGTGATGCGAGCCTTGCGCGATAGCGACGAACTGCAACAAAAAATACAATTACAGGCGGTGACCTTTTCCGCCATCGTAACCGGGCTGATCACGTTTACGTATGGCTTTCTTGAAAATATCGGCTTTCCTCATCTTCCCTCGCTATTTATTTTTCCCCTCATGCTTGCGCTGTGGGGAATCGGCGCGGGCATTTTCGCGCGGAATTATCAATGAAAAACAAACTCAAGATATTGCGCGCTGAGCGAGATTGGTCGCAAGCGGACCTTGCCGACAAACTCAACGTCTCGCGCCAAACGGTTAATGCGATTGAGACAGAAAAATATGATCCCAGCCTGCCGCTGGCGTTCAAGATCGCCAAACTGTTCGGGAAAACCATCGAAGAAATATTTGAATCGGATAAAAAATAACGGCTCAGTTTTTTTAAAGAAACGACCTCCGAAAACCTCTCGGAGGTCGTTTTACTTCATGCTGTATGGGGTTATTCTGTATACTGTTCTAACTTCGGCAGCGATTGCAGATACAACCAGATCGCCTTCAACTCATCATCGTAGAAATTGCGATAATCTTTCCACGGCATGTTATCGTTCAATTGATGTCCGCTCGGTGTAATGCCTGTGCGGAGCGTATTGATAAACTCATCCTCGGTCCAAAAAGCCAGTTCGCCGCCGGGCGTGAGGTTTGGCGAGATCCACGTTGCTGTCGGATCGGGCGATTTACCGCCGTTAAGATTCGGTCCGTGGCAAACACGGCAATCGTTCGTATTCACCATATATTCGCCGTATTCCGCGCTTACACCACGTTCAGGCGCGGTCACGTGCGCATCATGACTCACCACTTCGGCGGGCATATCACCTAACATGCCTACCGCAAACATGATATATGACAGAGGAGTGAAATACCTTTCCTGCACAACATGATCTACAGGCGGAATGGTCTTGAGATAGGCAATAATGGAAGCCAGGTCTTCATCGCTCAACTGCGCTGTCGCCGGCACAGCGACCATGAAGATGGGCTTCCCCTCTTGATCGATGCCGTGACGAATCGCCCTCACATAATCCTCGGTGGTAAAGTCAGCGCCGAGTCCGCCTTCACCCGATGTGAGATTCGCCGAGTCGATTCGACCGATTGGCGGCGCGGTGAACCAATTCTCCACGCCGCTCAGGTCCGCGCCATGACAACCCTGACACAACGTTTCGGCTCGATGCCTGCCATATTCGATACTCTCCGCATCTGTGGGCAAGGTTAAATTGGAAGGTTCGACGGTATAAACCTTGTTCATGCGAGCCTGGCCCATGAGATATAGAACCACACCCGCGATCAGCAACAACTCGATTAGCGAGCCGAGCACAATTCCGATCCTTTTGAGAATTTTTTTCATATTTGCTTTTCCTTTTTGCATCGTAAAATTTATTGCGCTAAAACGGCTTGATGATCATCAACCACGCGATGACCGCGAATCCGCCGTAACCGATGACGAGCAACAGAGGCATAGCGCTACGGTTGTGCCGTCAAATAGGCGTACAGCGCGGCGAGATCGTCGTCGGTCATCATGGACGCGCTCTGCCAGGGCATCCCTTCGCCGAACGGAGTCCCATTCGGGCGGATGCCTGTTCGGAACGACTGGATAAACTCTTCGAGTGTCAACGTTCCAACGAACGGGCGCGGGTTGGGAACGGCGGGTCCCGCTGGCGAAGCAGGCGTCCCCGTCATGTCTGAGCCGTGACAGCCGCGGCACTCTCCAATCGTGGCGACATACTTTCCATATTCAGGAGTCGCGCCCATAGGCGGCGCGTCAATCGAATCTGCGGCGGGCGCGGGCATGGGGAACATTCCCGACCCCAAAATGACCACGCCAAGGAAATTGAGTTTGTCGCCCGTGGGCGCGTCGTTCGTTTCAGCAGGCAGGCTTCGCAGGTAGGCAATGACCGCTTCCGTATCCGCGTTACTCAATTCGCGATACGAGATCATGGACATGAACATGACCAGTTTGCCGTCCTTATCTACGCCATGACGGATGGCGCGAAAAATTTCGCCGTCGGTGTAGCCTGCGAGTTTTCCGCCAGGAGTAAGGTTCTCGGTTGCGACCTGCCCCATGAAGCCGAAGCCTTCCGCCTCCGCCATGTTCCAGCCGCCTTTGAGCGGAGGCGCTTGATCCACACCATGACAGCCCACGCATCCGATGTTGGCGATGTACTCGCCGCGCGCGATCTGTTCGGGCGTCGAATCCACTTTCAGGTCAGAAGCGGGCGCGACCTTTGGAAAATAGACGGTCATCATTCCCTTAATCCCAAAAAACGAAACCGCGGCAAGGACGAGCGTCAGCAGTCCCGCGCCCAGCCCGCCGAG
>JAJTXU010000197.1 GCA_021462845.1 Anaerolineales bacterium | reverse complement strand
GACGTGAAATCCGCGCATGATCTTGTAGCGCGGGAACAGATCTTTGAACGCGCGCGCCAACACGTGATGCACGCCAGGCTTGCCGTTCGCGGTCGGCGGACCTTCATAGAAAACATATTCAGGCGTGCCTTCGCGTTGTTCGGTCGTCTTCTTGAAAATATCGCGTTGTTTCCAAAATTTCATCATGGCTTCTTCCATCGAAGTCACGTTGAGTTTGGGTGAAACGGGTTTGAACATGGTTAGTCTCCTCGTAATGCGAGATTTATCTCGCAGTTAACAAAAGCGACATAAATGTCGCGTTACAGAATTAAAACAAAAACTCTCATCTCACACAGAGACGAGAGAATTCTCGCGGTACCACTCTGATTCCACGCACAACTGCGCGTGACACTCATCGGCGACCAACATCGCCCTGCTTTGATAACGGAGGACAACTCCGATCCGCTTACTTCCCTTCGTCTATCGCTCAGGGTTCAGCAAAATGGCTCCGAGACGATCTTCGATTTGCTCGCTGATGTGGCTCACACCATGCCCACACTCGCTGACAGACTCACAAACCTACTCTTCTCTTCACTGCCTTTGGTTCGCAAATTATGCCACAACAATAATTGACCGTCAACAAAATCGTGGAGCGGATTGCTAATCCGTTCTTTTTATTGGATAATCGCTCTTATGCCGACTCCCCCTCTCAAACTGGACTCGCCTCCTGAGACCGGCTCCTCCCTCGTCATCGCCGCCTCTTCTCTGACCCTTCGACTCGCTCAGGGCGGCTCGGTCAGCCTGCCTCGCCCTCCCCGGCTTTTCTACCGCCATGGATGGCAATCCTGGTCACTCTCCGCGTGGACGGATCCGACTCCCCTCCCCGCTCAACATCCCGCGATACTCCATCCCCTGCAAACGGATCCGCGTTACGCGAACGAAACGTCTCCGCACAGTTCATGGGTCGGCGCGGTGGAATTTGACGAAGATGACATCCTCCTCCTCGGTTCGCTCGGACTGGACGCGCGCGTTCGACTGACAGCGAATCAACTCGAAGGCTGGCATGAAACGGACAGTTGCGAATGGTTCATCGCGCGCGGAGATGAACTATCCGTCTTCGCAAAATATGCCGAAGAACTTGCCAAGCGCTTCGGCGAAAGATCGAACAAGCCCGCGCCGCGCGTCTGGTGTTCGTGGTACAGCCTGTACACGGCAATTGACCAAGCGATTCTGCATCGAATTTTCGACGAGTTGGGCGATCTGCCCTTCGACGTTCTGCAAGTGGACGATGGCTGGCAAACATCAATTGGCGATTGGGAGGCGAACGGAAAATTCCCATCGGGCATGGATACGCTTGCGAAACGAATCAAATCTACGGGGCGCAAGGCTGGGCTATGGCTCGCGCCGTTGATCGCAGTCGAATCGTCGCGCCTGTTTCGTGAACACCCCGATTGGTTTCTGCGCGATGGAAATGAAAAATTTGTCTCCGCAGGATTCAACTGGGGCGAACAACTCCACGCGCTGGACGCTTCACGACCAGAGGCTCTCGAATGGCTTTCGGCGTTGATGAAACAAGTCCGCGCGTGGGGATTCGATTATCTGAAATTGGATTTTCTCTACGCTGGCGCATTGCCCGGTAAACGATTTGTGGATCTGCCGCGCGAAGAGGCGTATCGCGGAGCATTGAAAGTGATGCGCGAAGCCATGGGCGCGGATGCGTATTTCCTCGCGTGCGGCTCACCAGTCTTGCCGTCGCTTGGTCTGTGCGACGCACTCCGCGTGGGACCCGACGTTTCGGGTAAATGGGAAGACCCGCGCGACGCGGCGTTGCTCTACAACTTCACGACGCCCGGCGCGAGAAACGCGATCCGCACAACCGTCAATCGCTTGTGGCTTCAGCCTCTGGTCGCCGTTGACCCCGATGTGGCATTCTTTGTCGAAAAAGAAAATTCGTTTTCTCTGGAGCAAAAGCAACTTCTGCAAGACCTCGCCTTGATTTGCAACTTCAAAGCAACGTCCGATTTACCGCAATGGATGACACCGAAGGAGCAAGAGGCTGTGCGCGAATTTTTGAACAGCGCCCCCCAAGTGAAACGCCTCAGCCGCGCCAAATTTCAATTAAATGATTCCATCGTGGATTTTTCATCCGCGATGATGCTGCCAAATCCACCGAGAGGCTGGATAAAACTCCCTGCCGCGTTTCTCGGCTGGCTGGGAAATCAACCGTTTGCGTTGAACTTATTCCATCGGCTGAACGAGTCGGCTTTTAGGAAAAAGAGGGGACGGGCGGAAATCAAGTAATTTATGTCATGCTGAGCCCTTCGATAAACTCAGGGTAAACTCCGCGGAGCATCTCTCCTCCCGCTGGGGACCTTCTTGTAGTGACAGAGATTCTTCGTCGCGCCGCTCAGAATGACATGTTGCGGAAAAGTTTTCTAATTCGCGCAATTCGCGGCTAAGTTTTTCAAATCCTATTTGAGATTCGCATCAAAAAAATCCAACACGCGCACCATAAAATCAAACCACGGCTGACCGACGAACGAATGACCCTCGCCCTCGTAGCGGAAGAGTTCAACGTCCTTCCCCGCGTCGAGCAAGGCTTGATCCAACTTGATTGACCACTCAGTCGGCGTACCGCTATAAACAAGCCCGTCATTCGACCCATAATGGATTTGAATCGGCGCGGTGATCGCGTCAAGATAATAGATCGGCGAAATACTCTTCATCAACTCCGAATCGCTCGGCGCGTTGTGGAACGCGTTGAGCAAACTATTCGGCAAATCAAGCGGGACAACATCCGCAGAATTGCATCCAATGATTTGCTCGCCCGCGGCGATGTCGCCGAGACAGCCATTCCCCCACCGCGCGATCACATCCGCATGATCCGCGCTGACAGAGGAATATAAAACCGCCGCCTTCACGCGCTGAGCGGAGCGGAGCGCAGACGAAGCGTCGAAACCACCAATTGCAGCGAGAACCTTCATCGTCACTCCCCCGCCCATGCTGTGACCCCACATCCCAACCCGCGTTACATCCGCCTGCGGAATGGACGGAATCGCATTGAGCAAATTGATCACATCAATCGCCAAGCCCGAATAGAAGAGACTCTCGCCAGCATCCGACCCGCCCCAACTGCGATAATCGGACGCGAGGGTGATGTACCCATGCTCCGCCAGAAACGCGGACGAGCGATCCGTGCCATCACCAGAGGTGTAAACGCTCCGCGCATAAAATCCATGATTCATCACGATGACTGGAAACAGACCCTCGCCTTTCGGAATCTGCATCACGCCCGTGATCGTCAACCCATCGCTGGGATAGTCAATCAGGTATGCGGTATATTTATCCGTTTCGGTCAGCGTTTCGAGGATGCGAATATCCCCGCTTTGGTAGCCATGCTGGCGAAGTCCCTCGATGGTGTAGGGATAGATCAATTCTTCGGTTGTGGGAGTTGGCGAAGGGAGCGGCGTCTCCGTTGGAAGCGGAACGGGCGTGATGGTTTGAATCACAACGAGAGGCGGAGGGAGGGTTTGGGTTGGGAGAGGTTGCGATGGTTGGCAGGCGGTGAGGATGAAAAGAATAGTAAGACAAGCAACACCTTTAACAAAACTGCTTCTGTCAACCAAATAATTGTCAATTACATAAAGACGATGCATTCTCAATCAATTCACAATATTTTTCTGCATCGCTTAAAAATTTCTCAACCTCTCCGAGAAGGTTGTAAGCGATGGCGCGGTTTTTATAACATATAAAACATTCGGGGTCTAATTCAATTGCCCGCGTGTAATCTTTAACTGCCTTTTCGTATTCTTTCTTATTTACAAATGACACGCCTCGATTTATATACGATGAAGGATCGTCTGGCCGAATTTCTATTGCACGGTTGTAATCATTTATCGCTAGATCGTATTTTCCTAAATCGTCGTATGCGATTCCCCTATTTAATAGGGCGCTAAAGTAGTTGGGGTTGTAACTTAACGCTTCACTGTAATCACGAATTGCATTATCAATATCGCCAAGTGCGTTGTGGGCGACTCCGCGATTGTTATAAGCAGTCGCACCCATCCAATGAAATTCACGATCAGTGCTATCCAATCCGATTTGAATCCCTCGATCAAAATCTGAAAGCACCAAGTCTGGCTTGCCAACTCCCAAAAACGCCGAGCCGCGATTAATAAACACTATGGCCTCATTAGGATTGAGCTTTACAGACTCGTTGTAATCCGACATAGCAAGATCAAAATTTCCTATATCTGCGTATGTTGCGCCTCGCTCATTAAATACAAGCCACATCAATTCATACTGCGGGTCATTTGAAATAATAGAGCTAAAGTCTGAAATTGCTTCCTCAGGCCTCCCACTCATAGTGTAAGCACCACCCCGATAAAGAAAAATATCCGAGTCATTAACTATCGCATCGGATTTCGAAGATAACTCCAATGCTTTTGTAAACCGAATTGCAGACTCGGAATAATTGCCTTCGCGCTGGTACAGCAACCCAGACAGAAAAACAACCAGCGCAGAGGTGTCTGTCCCTAATTCTTGTTGCCACGAAAACGAATTCAGGGAATTCAATAAAACAAAAGGCTCAAAAATTTCGCTCTCATCAAGAACGTACTCTGAGTAGTCTTTTGGCGCTAACATTTCAACATGCACTGTAAAACTCGTGTTTTCGGTTGGGGCATACCATCCCCAAATTACAAGATCGGCATCGTTTTGCGTTCCTAAATCTTGAGCATACTCGCTTCCATCAACAGGAGTAATTACCTCCTTAATAGAAACTATCAGGACTTCTTCTAATCCCGAAGTCTCAGACCTCAACCTTTCAATTATCTTATTTTGAACCCTAAAAACATCCTCTGGTCCATCGAATGCTGCAATCAATACAACTATCTTGTCCTGTCGAATTCGGCGGATTTCGTTTATTCGATTAATATACGCAAACGCAAAAGTGAAAGATGAAATGACACTGATCACAAACAAAAGCTTAGCCAAATTTCGATAAGGCTCTCTAAAGCGTTTACCATAAGAATACGATAGTCCATTTCTTTTCTTTTCAGAACTACATATGATCCAAGCCAGACAAATAAACCAGAACAGCGTTGCTAAAATTACTACGACCCAATTAATAGTTTCACTGTCGGATTGCCATTTTTTGTAGAAGTCATTGACTAATAGGATTACACCTATTACCCCTCCGATTGGTGCCCAAATTCTCTTTATCCATTCAATCAGACTGTCTTTCATGTTTGAACCGCCTTAATCAAATTCGAACGAAACATAAGTTATTCTAAAGCTTACATGAATGTTTTGGCAATTCTACTCCTGAAATCCCGTCCGATACAACTCATAATACATCCCCTGATTCGCCAGCAACTCGGCGTGCGAGCCTTGTTCGATAATCTTTCCATCGTGAATGACTACGATCTTATCTGCGGATGTAATCGTCGAAAGGCGATGCGCGATCACGAAGGACGTGCGCCCCTTCAACAGAGTCGCCAGCGCGCGTTGGATGATCTGCTCGGTCTGCGTGTCCACCGATGAGGTCGCTTCATCGAGGATCAAAATGCGCGGGTTCGCAAGCAACGCACGCGCGAACGAGATCAACTGTCTTTGTCCCACGCTCAACGTCGCGCCGCCCTCCTCCACCGCAGTCTCGTATCCATCTTTCAAACCCATGATGAAATCGTGCGCGCCCACCGCCTGCGCCGCGCGGATCACTTCATCGTCACGCGCGTCGAGCCTGCCAAACAAAATATTTTCCTTCACCGTGCCAGTGAACAAAAACGGATCCTGCAACACCATGCCCATCTGCCGCCGCAGCGACGCCTGAGTCACCGTCCGCAGGTCAACGCCGTCCACGCGCACACAGCCCGAAGTCGGGTCATGGAATCGCGCGAGCAGTTTGACGATGGTCGTCTTGCCCGCGCCCGTCTCGCCGACCAGCGCCACCGTCTGCCCCGCATCCACATTGAGATTGATTTGATTCAGGACGAGAGTCGGGTCATCCGAATAATGGAATTGGACATCTTCGAATCGGACGCCGCCGACGATTGCCTCTAACCCTGCGGCATTCTCCGCGTCTCGAACTTCGACGGGTTGGCTGAGCAGTTCGAGGATGCGCTCGCCGCCCGCCATCGTGGATTGAAGCGTGTCGAAGCGCCGACTCATATCGCGGATCGGCTCAAAGAAGCGGTCAATGTATAAAATGAACGCGATCAACACGCCCGCAGTGATCTCGGTGTTCAACACATATTTTCCGCCGACGTACACAACGATAGCAGTCGCAATCGCGCCGAGAACGTCCACTACAGGCGTGAACAACGAAGCGACCTTCGCCGCATCGAGACTCGTTTCGAGATAATAACGATTGACATAGCCGCTGAAGTTGGAATAATTTTTCTCCTGCCGCGAGAACGCCTGCACCACGCGCACGCCGTTGACGTTTTCCGCCAACACCGAGTTGGTCCACGAGACGGCGGCGCGGACTTTGCGATAATTTTGACGCGCGGCTTTGCGAAAGATGATCGTCGCCAACACCATGAGCGGCAAAACGGTAAACGTGAGCAAAGACAACTTCACATCGAGCGCGAGCATCGCAACCAGCGTGCCGATGATGCCAAGCAGATTCCGCACGATCGCCAGCACCGCCCACGTAATGAATTCGCGCAGAGTGCCAACATCATTGATTACTCTTGTTATGACACGTCCCACGCTGTAGCGATTGTAGAAACTCAACGAGAGATT
>JAJTXU010000196.1 GCA_021462845.1 Anaerolineales bacterium | reverse complement strand
TGCTCGTCGGCAAGGATGTTGTCCGCCATCGGGAAGAGGACGTTATCCTCCTTTTGGATATGCTCGCGCAACAAGGCGGCATAATCCTGCGCGTGTTGAGCAAGTTTGGACTTGGCGCTCGCATCGCCCGCGTTGATTCGCTCCGCGCATTCGACCATGCCTCGTATGAATCGGCGTCCCTCTTCATGTTCATCCATAAAAACGGACACGGGATCTTCGTCTTTGGGCAGTCCGTGTCCAGAAAAGAAGTTAAGAAACAGTCTCTTACTGCTATTGGCTCGACAATGGGCAAACTAACCACCTTTAAGTGGGGTGACGCCACAAATGACACTTCGAATATCTTTTATGTTCTTCTCCTGAGCGCTTATCCGAAGAGGCTATCGAAGGCTTCAATCTGCAGACGAGTGCGTTCGACAAAAAGATGGTGAACCCGCCTATGCGCCTCCATGTTTGCGCGCATCGCTTCCACAGCCTGGGCGTTCATTCCCATGCTTTGCGCGCCCTGCGTAAGTGAAACGGTCAAATCGAACAAACGCCGCGCGCAGGCTATGACTTCAAACGATTCGATTTCCTCCACTGGCTTCCCTGAATAACGTTGATAGCCTTGAAGAATTTGATTGCGCAATTCAGGTCCACCATACGCGTACGCGAGGACAAGCGTCCAGGCGAGATCGAAGCGGGAATCGGTGACGTCGAAGTCCGTCCAATCAATGACAGTGGCATCATCGTTTGCATTGACCAGAATATTCCCCGGATGAAAATCCTGATGTACGGGTGATGGGCGCGCACAGGCGAACAGGCCGCGCCGCGCGGCTACCCAATCCAAAAACGGAGAAGCGTCAACTTCGGGGAAGTTTTGCAGTACCCCACGCGCCTCGTCCAGCCATTTTTCTATAAAGAAAAAAGGGGTGTCATCCGGCAGGCTGTCATCGAATTGTTTCCAGTCCAAATCATGCAGTTGCACAAATAACTGACAGAATTGATCAAGGAGTTGCGTCTGCCTATCTACGGGAGCAGCATCGATCATTTCCCACATCACTTCGCCTTGAATATATTCCATGATGATGAAGGGTCTTTCAACAAGCGAGTGATCTGTCTCCAAAAGAAAAACGCGCGGCACGGGATAGCCGGCGTCACGCAATCTTGCCATGCCGTTGAATTCCCGTGCCGCTTTCACCTGACTGCCCGCGCCGGAGTAGATACGCCAAACCCAATCCTCGCGCGTTTGGCGATCCCCATATTCAACTGTGAGCAGATAGTTATCGCTTTCCCAACCATCACGTAGTTTGTCGAGGCGTGTAATGGATAAGCCTACCTTGTCGCTAAACTTCGCCTTTAGATATTGCTCAAGGATTTGTTTCTGTTCATTCATGTTTTTCTATTCTGCCTTACAGATGTTGTAGTGTGTTTTCATTCTACCTGCGTTTATCAACCATCGAATGGATATGAAACGATTTATTTATGCTCTTATTCTTTGGACGAACAGGCGGTCTGCTAACTGTCTCTTTCAATATTTCCACCCGTCTCTTTAGAGCAAAATACCATTCCAAATTGACCGGCATTTTTCCTGACATTTAATTGTTCTTTAAAGGCAGATCAAGCGATGTACCAAACTTGCTCGCCGTTGATGATTCTGGCGATCAGGTCCGGGAAAACCTCGATGTTCAACGGCTTGGCAATCGCGCCGTCAAAGCCGCCGCTCTTCAGGAGCGACACTTCTTCGTTTGTCACGCTGGCGGTGAGGGCAATTACCTTGCTCTGATCGAACTGCGGATCGCTCCGCAACATGGACAACAATTCAACCCCATCATACGGCTTCACTTGAATGTCCAACAGAAAGACATCTGGCACAACGCCGAGTTCCTTGACCTGTTGCACAAAATCAGCTCGGCTTTGCAGAACATACAAGGTCGGCAGTTTCATTACTCTTTCAACCACCATCTTCATGACGAAGAGGCTATTTTCATCGTCTTCCACATAAACAAGAATTGGCTTTTGAAGATGCATTATGTAATTTCCTCTGGTTGCGTTACTGGCGAATGGGCAAAGTAAAAAAGAAGGTTGTCCCTTCGCCCAGGTTGCTCTCCACCCACAATTCACCGCCGTGCGCCTCGACTAGACTGCGCGAGATGGGCAAGCCCAAGCCGGTGCCTTGCGAATGTCTAATATCACTTGTCGCCTGGACAAAAGGTTCGAAGATATGAGCCTGCATTTCCAGTGGGATGCCGGGACCTGTATCCATCACCGCAAACATGACCACATCCTCTTTCTTTTTTGCGCTCAGGGTGATGCTACCCTGCTCGGTAAATTTGACAGCGTTGGAGAGAAGATTCAACAGCACCTGGCGGAAGCGCCGCCGGTCACAGGCGGTCAATGGCAGGTCACGATCAACATCCTGAATGAATCGGATTGGCTGTTCCAGCGCGGCGTTTTGTTTTTGCAATAAGGGCTGAACCATGTCAACCGCCGCGTTGATCTCATTATTCAGGTTTACATCCGCTTCACTAAACAGGCTCAATTTGCCCGCTTGTATTTTGCTGATATCCAGCACATCGTTAATCAATTGCAGAAGGTGTCTCGAACTGCTCAGGGAAGCGTTCAACATCGTTGTTTGTTCATCCGTCACCGGTCCGGCAACGCCCATCGAGATCAACTGTGTGAAATTGATGATGGCATTGAGCGGCGTGCGCAGCTCATGACTCATGCTCGCCAGGAACCGGCTCTTCATCAAGTCGGTGCGCTTCAATTCCTGCGCCGCAATTTCAAGGTCGTGGGTGCGGGTGGCGATACGCAACTCCAGACTGGTTTGGAGTTGCCGTAGTTCCTGATTGGCATCCAGCGCGCTGTGCAGGTTTTGATTAAAGATACGAATGAGAAAAATTAGAACCAAGGAATCCCCCAACACGTGCGCAATCGTTATTGCGGGGGTAATAATCGAAACGGAGGATTTATTTGCCAGCAATCCATGATTTTGCGCAACGTAGAGCCCGATGGCAGAGACGATTGAAAGCGCGCCAAACACGACGACGCCTCGAATTCCGGCGGTCATCCCGGCAAGTACGATTACGGTAACGAAAAATAAGGCGTTGATGCTTCCAACTCCTGTGACGTTAATAAGAACGACTGTCAGCAGCAATATTCCAAAAGGAAGGAGAGACGCGCCGACCGTAGGGTAACCGCGTCTGGAAAATATCAAGCTGATTAAAGCGGCTAGCGCAATAAGGCCCTGGGCAATAAAGGATATACGGTGTCCCGCGCTGGCGAGACTTGATGACCTGGTGAGAATCATGATGAAAAGCAGGAAAACAAATACGCTGAGATAAGCCACTTCCATGATGGCTTTTCTTGCTCTTTGCTCTTCTTCCGTTTGTGCGCTAAGAATCTTGTTCATGGCATATTCCTGTTTTCTGTGGTGGTCGATGCATCTCGAAAACAAACTTATCCATGGGCTATTCTAAATAATTATGAGAGACCTGTCACCTCACAAAGCAGACCGGTATCTCCCCTTGCTTAATAACAGCGAACTCCGGAAAACGGGAGAGGCGAGGCTCTCACCCTCCCGTTTTCCATTCTATCTGCCTACTTCACCCCGCACCCCGGCATCCAACTCTGCGCGAGGTAGAACGTATACTCCTCGCAATCTCCCGGCCCCGGCGGCACAGGCGCGGGAATCTCTCTGCTCACCGGCGGCAGAATGCGCAGATACACAATCAACGCCCGCACATCCTCCTCGTCCAGATTGCTCAAATGATCCCACACCATCCCCTGCCAGTGCAGCGGCCCGCCATCCCGCGATACGCCGCTGCGGATCGCTCGCGCCACCTCCGCATCCGTCCACGCTCCAATTCCCGTCGCCGCATCTGACGAAATATTCCGCACCCACACCGTCCCGAACGAAACATGATTGATCTTCGGTCCGCCGCTCCCGTCGGGATTATGGCAGAACGCGCATGACGTCACCTTGTACAGATACTCGCCTCTCATCGCAAGCGCCGCTTGTTCCGGCGTTCCAAAACTTGCCTCTGCCGCTGACGGAATCGCCGCCGTTACTCCCTGATTGATCAATTCCGGTGGTATGAACGGCAGAACCGGCGTGCTGTACATCACCCACATGACGAACCCAAGAATGCCCGTCCCCAACAGGGAGAACGAGAATCCCAACCACGCCCAGAACCCCTTCTTTGAGCGAACTCCCTTTTGGGGATCCGTCAACCACGCAAAAACTCCCACTCCCAAAATGATCCACTGCCCTCCGATCAGCCCGCGCTGAGGCCAGTCTCGCGGCAGCAAGCCCGGCTCGGTCTGCCCATAGTTCCCGGATTTGTAAACCAACTCGGTCGGGTTGCCCAGTGGTATCGGCAATGAGGATGCGGCTATCTTCGCCACTACCGTTTCGACAAAGCCGTACTTGAGCGGTCGCGGAATCTTGTTCGTCACTGGCGGCAGGGACTTCAGATAACTGGCAATGGCAAGCGCGTCCTCCTGCTCGAACGAGTGTAACCAAGCCCACGGCATCCCAAAGAAGTTGAGGTTACGCTCCTTCCCCCGCCCGTTGCGGATCGCATTCGCAATCTCCTCCTCCGACCAATTTCCGAGTCCGGTTTCCGAATCGCCGGTCAAATTGGGGGAAACAAACGTTCCTTGCGGTCCTGCTGGAATCGCCATCCCGCCCGCCAGATAATATTCATCCCCGGAATAGATCATGCTCTCATTTACTTGCGTATGACACAAACCGCACATTTCCGCACGGACGAGGTACTCGCCGCGCTTGACCGGCTCCTCGGCAAAACCGGGACCATCGAGCGTCCCGCCGGATTCCCAGGGCGCAGGGCGAGCAAGCGAAAGCACGTAATTGACCACATCCCAGCGCGCTTCGGGTGAGAGCGTCTCTTCGTAAGAGGGCATCGGCGCGGGGGCAAATCCTATCGTCAGGCGCAGATAGATTTGCTCCGGCTCGCTCCCGCCGCGGAACGTCCACGGTGCGGTCAGGTCGCGGGAAATGACTGGGTAGCCGCGCTGGTCCGTTAGTTTCATCCGTGAGCGGCCATCCTGTCCGTGACAGCCGATACATCCCGCCGCGGCGAATGCCTCCGCGCCGCGGGCGAGGCTCGCCGCATCGGGCGTTACCCGTTCGGGGATGACAATTGCTTTCGGGGTTACGCCCCCCGTGATACCTGGTGAGAGTGATTTGACGTAGACAGCCACCTCGCGAATTTCCTCCTCGGTCAAAATGTCGCCCCAGTATGGCATCCCACTCGCGTTCAGGCCGTTCGTAATCGTGCCGATCAAGTCAGCGTCCGTGGGCGGTTGCCCAGCCGGAGTGGACTTGTATTTGAACAGGCCGAGTGTGAAATCGGTGGGACGCGGGATCATGGAGGGGGCGCCGGGACCGTTGCCGCGGCCCTCCGGCCCGTGGCAAATGGCACAGCGCTCGGCGAAAATTCGCTCGCCGGGAGCGCTCGCCGCAGGTAGTTCGCCGCTGCCGGGGGGCCAGTCAATCGCTTCATAAGGCGCGTCTTGCCACGGTTCCGCAGGTGTGGCGTAACCTACGCGGGCATACAACGAGCGCCCCGCATCGAGGATGAGCAGGGCGAGCAGCGTGACAAAGAAGACACGTTTGCGGGATTGAGTGAACCAGCGCCAAAAGTTGTTCATGAGATTGCTCCTCCCGAAGGTTTTTTTGAATCTGACTACGGATATTCTATAAAGGTTAAGGAGCCCCGTCACCTGTCTCTTTTGAAAAAATACCTGTCCATTTGGACAGGTATGTCAACTAGCATTGCAAGACGACTAAATCAAGTTATTCTTTGCCGCCAAAACCAGCGCCTCCGAACGGGTTTGAACGCCCAGTTTCTGAAAAATATTGGTCATGTGGTATTTGAGCGTGGATTGACTGATGGATAATTTCTGCGCGCTTTGCTGGTTGGTGAGACCCTCTGCCAGAAGTACCAACACCTCCAGCTCGCGGTCGGTCAGGTGAAAATTCACGGTGGGCTGGGGCGGCGACACAAGTTGGGCGCCGACTTCGCTCGAGAAAACCATCCTGCCCTGAAACGTGGCGCGGATGGTTTCCGCCAGGTCTTGGGCAAGCGAATCCTTGGTTAGATATCCAACAGCCCCATTTCTAAGCATGGCGTAAACGCTCTCATGGTCGTGGAAACTTGATAGGACCAGAATCTTTATGTCTGGAAAGCGCTCGTGTAAAACTTTCGTGGCTTCAATCCCATCCAATACAGGCATGACCACATCCATCAATACGATGTCGGGTTGAAGTTGCTCGCAAAGAGTAATCCCCTCCTCTCCATTTGCGCCCTGCCCAACCAGTTTTATATCTGTTGTAGCGCCCAAGGTTGCTTGAACAATCTTGTGCATTTGGAGATGGTCGTCAATGAGGACAACGCGAATGGGGGTTTCTTCAGCTTTTTTTTGAGTCATAAAGAAGTTCCAGACGGAGTTCTTATGAGGGGTTAGTCGCCCAGTGGAGCGATTTCACTTTTAACGCTAATAACACTAAATTCGATCCGAAGAAACTGTCTCTGTCAGGGTAATTACGCTCCCCATCCCGCCAACTCCTCCGCAACTTTCAAATACTTCTCCCCCGTTCCCCGCTCATCGTCGGCGCGGTGGAAGTCTTTCAGCAGTTTCGATTGCTCGTCGGCAAGGATGTTGTCCGCCATCGGGAAGAGGACGTTATCCTCCTTTTGGATATGCTCGCGCAACAAGGCGGCATAATCCTGCGC
>JAJTXU010000195.1 GCA_021462845.1 Anaerolineales bacterium | reverse complement strand
CTACGAAAACTGGCGATCCATTGACCGCCAGTTTTTTTGTCCCGTTCTCGTTTTGACCGATTTCCCTCTCTCATTTCATCCCCTTTTTAGACAACCCCAGGTTTCATGCCACTTTTCGTTTTTCGCTTACCCGCCAAGCCTTTGCGATCTTCGCCGCCAGCCGCGCGTTGTTCAACAGCAGCGCCAAATTCGCCCGCATGGATTTCCCCTTCGTCAACTCGTTGATCCGCTGGAGCAGAAACGGCGTGACTTCTTTGCCGTGGATGCCTTTCTCCTGCGCTTCTTTGGACGCCTTCTCGATCAACGGCTCCATCTCGGACTTTGAAATTGCTTCCGCTTTCGGAATCGGATTCGCCACCAGAACCGCGCTCGCCATGCCCGCGTTCCAATGCGCCTTCGCAAACTCGATCACATCTTCCGGTGTGTCAACCTTCGTGCTAACGTCCAGCCCGCTTTCGCGCGAATAGAACGCGGGGAATTCATCCGTGTCGTAGCCAACAATCGGCACCCCGTTCGTTTCCAGATATTCCAGCGTGGCGGGCAGGTCAAGGATCGCTTTTGCGCCCGCGCAGACAACGATCATGGGGATGGTCGCCAACGCCTGCAAGTCAGCCGAAATGTCGAACGATGATTCGCGGTGCACGCCTCCGATTCCGCCGGTGGCGAAGACCTTGATCCCCGCGTGTTTGCATGCGAGCATCGTCCCCGCCACAGTTGTGCCGCCGCAAGCCTCGTTGGTGATCACCGTCGCAAAATCGCGCTGACCCACCTTGTAGGTATCTTTCTCGTTGGCGAGTCTCTTCAATTCCGCGCTACTCAAACCAATGTGCAATTCACCATCCAGAAACGCGATCGTGGCTGGCGTGGCGCCTTCCTCTTGCACGGCGTTTTCCATATCCTGCGCAAGTTCCAAATTTTGTGGACGCGGCAAGCCGTGTGTGATGACGGTTGATTCGAGGGCAACGATGGGTAAGCCTGCCCGGTAAGCGCGGCTTACATTGGCTGAATATTTTTTATCTTCCATAATGTTTATCCTTTGATCTATTGCTGGTCAGAGGGAGGAATATCGCTTCCCTGTCCCGCCTCATCTGGCGGCGGAGGCGGATCGTCCGATCCCGGCTCGGGGTTATCTGGCGGCGGAGGCGGATTGTTCCCAACGCGGAATACAAAACGATTCAAATGCCGAATCGCTTCGACAATCGAGTTGGGCGGCGTTTCGCCTTTGTTGATCCAGACCTCGCTGGCTTGAATTAAAAACTTCCGATAGTCTTTCAATACAATGAACATTACCGGGTTTGAAGCGCGGGTTTTGCTCATCGCCTGCTCGCACGAAGCGATCGGTATCTCTTGGATCAATCCCGTCACTTTATCGGATAATGTTTCGCGGCTCAATCCTTCGAGCGATTTGGTTGTATCTAAGCCGTTGGATTCGATGAATATTTTCCAGGCATCGATGTGCTCGCTGATGACCTTTTCAACTGGCGACGCCCAGGTGCCGACGCCGATCCAGTGCAACTTGACGCCCCGCCGCTTCGCAAGGGCGGCAAATTCATTTTCCAGTTCCATGAATAGTCGTGTGATCTTTGGTCGCGGCACGAATTCGGGCACGTCAGGCACCAGGCTGGCTTCGGGCGCGGTTTCGCCTTTTGGCATTAAACCGCGCATCTCTTGCGAGATCGCCTGTTCGCGTTTGGTTGCCAGGTCTACTTCAGGGATGCCGAAATTTGCCAGATACTCGGTCAGGTTTCGTTGCGCCATAAATTTGCCTAACTCGCCATGAATCAGGCTGGTCATATTTTTCACCCAATCCGACTCGAACACGGATGGTCTGTCATACTCGTTTGTTACTTTGGATGTGGCTTGATATACGAGAGTGTTCACCGCCTCGTTGGTATATGAGTATGGAAGATCGGCTTTGGCTTTGCCGTCTTCCTCCGCGCGGTCGACGCTAAAGGCAATACGAACGTCGGTTGCCGAAATGGGAATTCCGTCTTTGCTTCGGCTCATCACTGATTTGAATTTCTCGCCCATATCACGAAACTCGACAAAATGCTCGCGCAGGTTGAAAGCCTCCCTGAAACGTTCAAAACCTTCGATGACCGCCCGGTTCTTTTTCTCTTTGCCGGTAGGTCCGATCACGCGCGGTGTGCCATCGGGGAGTTCGAACACGACAACCGTATCCAACTCCACCACCACCTTGCCCGGTCCCCCAATGAGAAAATTGGCTGATTTTTTACTCTCTTCGGCGATTTCGCCGCCTTTGAATCGAATCGTCTCGTCGTTTCCGCCCAAGGCAACCTCGCGGATATGCCGGCGCGCTACGGGAACTTCGTCAAGATTGAAAATATCCGCTACATAGATGGCGGCGATTTGAATCGAAATAAAATACGGGGCAAGCAGGAGGGGAATTAAGCGGAGGTTGCGCGGGTCGATGAATACTTGAATTAAAAATAACAAGAAATTCCCGAAGGGGCTCCCAATATAACTCGCTCGATAGGTGGAGTTGAGCGCATAGATCGCCATGTCCTGAATGCGCGCCAACCATTCGGTTAGGGAGTAATTGAAGAGGCTGAGTGAAAACCCGCTGAAGAAGAACAAGAGCACAAATGACCAGAAACGCCGGCGGGCGGCGCGGGGCGAAAGGTCAAAAAATCGATTCAAGAACGCGTTAGCAAGGCGGGTAGACCCCTCGCGGAAGAGTCGATATTCGCTTTGCAAGGCGGATTCGGGCGCGTTTGTTTCGTTCATCGCCCGTTGACCTCGATCCAACGCAGAATGTCTTCGAGATACAGTAATTCGGTTTCCATTTTTCGGCGTATGCCATCCGATCGAATGATCATGGATCGCGTGCGTTTCAGCATGGTTTTCAACGTATTTTTCATATCAGGGGGAGGCGCCTGCATGATCCCGTCGCTGAGCCATAGTCCATATTCCTGGATCGCGCGATCTTGCGCGGCTGATTCGTGAAGCTCGCGCCGCCTATTGATTCGATTTTGCTCCCCTTTTGCGTATTTCAACCAGCCAGCCTGCCATTTTCCGATGATCGTTTGAGCCACCGTATCGCTCACTCGAGGGTTGCTGACGCTGACGCTGGTCACTTTCAATCCGCGGTCCCGCAGTCGGTTAAATTCCCTGCTAAATTCCGGGGCGCGCCCTTCGGCCCAAACGCCGTGTTGATCGAAAGGTTCGACAAATTCCTGAGTCAACCGCGCCTTGACCATTTCATTGATCGCTTGCAAGGCGGTTTTCTGTATCGCTTTCTTTTCCTGTGACGGTGGTTGTGGGGGGGTGACAGGGGGTTGTTTTTTCGGCGGAGTTGACGGCTTTTTTTCCAACATCGATATCAGCTTTGCGATGACCCGGTTTGCGGCGCGCAGAATTCGCGCGAGCGCGATTTGGAATGATTCGCGTCCGCTTTTCATTTGAATCGCCCGTGTGAGCGGGTCAATCTCTTCCTCTGTGGGCATTACCGGCGGCACATAAGGCGGCGGCATCTCGACGCATGGTTCGAAGAACTGATTCAATGTGAACTTGGACGCATACTCGCGCCATACATCCACCGCAAGCACGGCTGGCAGTTGATTCCACGCCACGCGGTAACGGGACGATTCCGGGTTGTGATTTGGGTTGATGCTTTCGCCTTTTATGATCGCGTTGTAGATGGCCTCCTGGTCCGCTTTTTCGTTCTTCTTGTCTTTGGGAGTCACGCCGGTGCGATAGCCGAATCGCGAGCCGGGTTGACCTTCCTCCGGAAAGCCTGTATCGATTCGGAATGTCACCGAAATGTTGGGAACGATTTCAATCCCATCGCGCGTCAATGCGCTGACCTGCATGCGCCGGTCTTGTATCTGTTTATATTCCTCGTCTGATTGATTCTCTGTTTTTTCGGCGAACGGCTTGTCCTGACCGCTGGGTCCTACGGCGTGATTTTGAATATGCAGATCCACTGTGCCGGCAATGGTTTCTTTTTTGCCAATGAAGTGAAAGCCCGGGCCAAGCGTTCGTTGGATCTTCGTTGCGGTTCGAGTGACCGCCGCGCTGGCTGAATCGAGCCACAGCACTCCTTTCGCTTTCCGCTCTTCTTCCTTCAGTTCTTTTTCCTGTTTGCCGTTCTTGATAAAGATAGCGGGTCCCTTATTTCCAACGAGACGGCTGATCACGCGGGTGAAAATCCTCCAACGATCGCCGGTTTTGGTCAGTGGCAGAATGAATTGGGAGAAGAATGCCATCCACATGAGTAAAAGGATGGGAAACAAACAAAAAATATCGAAGGCGATTCGCACCTGGTTGAGTTGAAATCCTCCCGCTCGGGCAATCTCCCACAGATAGGCTATTACGAGGATAAACAACCATACAAAGATAAAGAACCACGGTCTTTTATAAATCGGAGTATCGCCCATAGTTTGAATTTTATTCCAAAACCTCTCAAATCGCCACTGACCCGGTGCGGTAAAATGGCGGATATGTTACGCCTCGAATTTCACTGCCATACCAACGCCTCGAAGGATTCGATGACGCAACCGCGCGAGTTGGTGGAGGTGTGCCGCCGCAAAGGGATCGACCGCGTCGTGGTCACCGATCACAACACGATCGCGGGCGCGCGCGCGGCTCAAAAACTGGACCCGGAACTGGTCATCGTGGGGGAAGAGATTTTCACCACCAAAGGGGAAATCCTTGCGGCGTTCGTGACGGAGGAGATTCCCGCAGGGTTGACCCCGCACGAGACGATTCGCCGGCTGAAGGAGCAGGGCGCGTTCATCAGCGTGTCGCATCCGTTTGATGAGTTGCGCCCGGGCGGCTGGGCGGAAGAGGATTTGCTTGAAATTGTGCCGCATGTGGATGCGATTGAAGTCTACAATTCGCGGTGTATGTATCCGCGTTTCAATCGCGCGGCGAAACAGTTTGCAGAAGAACACAACATTGCCGGCACGGTCGGTTCGGATGCGCACGCGGCGTTCGAGGTGGGGAGAAGCCTTATGCGGTTGGACCAGTTTGAAGGTCCGGAAGGGATGCGGAAAGTCATCCGCAATGCCCAATTTGAGACGCGCTGGTCGCCTCCGTGGTTTCATCTTGCGTCACGGTTTGCCGTTATCCGAAAGCGGGTGTAACCCGAGTCTGTTAGCCAAATTTTGCATGGCGCATCCAAACTGCGTCAGGGCGTCTCCTGCATTGAACCGAACAATGCCGTGTTTGTCGCTATTGAAGGCGACTGGCTTGCTGTGTTGCAAATACCCCGCGGCGGCTCCACTGTAACTGAAAAAAGCTTTCCTTCATAGCACAATCACAGCATATGCGATTGTTGCCGCTTCCCGTTGGCGTCATCAATAAAACCAACAGCACACAGGCTTCTCCGCGCTCTTTGAACCAGCGTGTGGCGAACCATCGATTTGTGCCAGTTGCCTCTCGAAATCTCGTAAATCGTTAGATGGTATAATTCCCGCCCGTATGCCTCAAGAACCTTCTCCTCAAAAATCGCAAGTGTGCCCCACCTGCGGAACGCGCTTAAGCGAAAACGCAACGCGTTGCCTTGTATGCGGGACAGAACTTACCGCCAAAGCCGCAACGAAAGCCAAGAAGGCCGAAGCGGTCGTGCAAGCGAGCCGCATGCCGGAGATCACGCTCAGCCTGCCTGCCGCGCTTGCCGCCATTGTCATCGTGCTGGCGATCGGCGCGGTCGCAATCTATTTCCTGTTGCAATCTGGCGCGACCGGCGCGTCGCTTGTGACGCCGACGGCTGAAGGCACAACTACCGCCACCGCCACGATCACTCCTACAGCGACGGAACTCCCAACAGGCACGCCAATTCCCACCGAAACACCATTGCCGCCGTTCGATTACACCGTGCGGCAGGGCGAAACCTGCGGCGTAATCGCGGCAACGTTTAAAGTTTCGGTGCAAAGCATCATTATCACCAACCAATTATCATCGGAATGTTTAATTTCAGTCGGGCAACCATTGAAAATTCCCTACCCAACGGCAACGCCCGCGCCGCCTCCTACTGATATTCCTAACGAGGCAACGCAGACCTTCCAAGCCTGCGAAACGGCATCGTACACCGTGCAAGCAAACGATACCCTTTCGACGATCTCCCTCAATTACAACGTCCCACAGGATGCGATCAAATTCTGGAATGGGTTATCAACCGACAATGTGTTACTTGGGACAAATCTTATCATTCCCTTATGCGCCCGATTCGCCACACCGGGGGCAACTCCCACTGCGACGCTCCCGCCTCCGTATCCCGCCCCAAGCCTGCTCCTCCCCGCCAACGGGGCGGCGTTCACCCTTGCCAACGATGTGGTGACTTTGCAATGGGCTTCCGTGGGAACCTTGCGCGATAACGAAAGATATCAAGTTGTCATCGAGGATGTGACCACCGGCGAACTGCGCATCACCGATTATGTGGCTGACACCAAGTACATCGTTCCCACCTCCTTCCGCCCGAACGATACTCTTGCTCACTTAATTCAATGGTGGGTGACAACCGTCCGCCAGAACGGCGTGGACGAGCAAGGTCAACCCGTGTGGGTATCGGCTGGCGCGGTCAGTGAGAAGCGCGGCTTCACGTGGGTCGGAGTCGCTGTGCAGGGAACGCCGAAACCGTAATGTATTTTGCATGTACATCAAAAACGACTTCCGCGAGGAAGTCGTTTTATTTTGATAGGACTTACGCAAAACCCCAATACCAAGCCGCGAATTACGCGAATTTCCGCTAATTTTTTAAAAATTCGCGTGAATTAGTGAAATTCGCGGCAAA
>JAJTXU010000194.1 GCA_021462845.1 Anaerolineales bacterium | reverse complement strand
TCTGTAAACCATCCCACGCTTCGAGTGCTGGTTGCCTCATGCGCCGATCTATAATCCAGATTTGGATTCGTTGAAAGCATTTATGTTCCTGCCGAGACGCCGTACTATTTCTTCCGCGCGAAATGCGATGGTTCGGGGTACCATTCGTTTGCAGAGACGTTCGAGGAACACGTGGCGAATGGGTGTGAGTAAAAAATAAGGAGAAATGAAATGTCTGAAGATGTATTTATGTCTAAGGCGCTTGCCGCTGTTCAAAAAGCAGATTACGAAGAATTAGAAGGTTTGCGCCATGAGGTCAAGCCCGAGTATGTCCCGCGGCTGGTGACAACGTGGAACAAGTCCATGGCGTGGAAGCAGAAAGATGCTTACATTGCTTTGTTAATGGATCAATCTGGCGATGCGGTGCGAGAGATTATGCTTGACGCGCTCGATTCTCCAACGGTAGAGTCGCGCGCGTATGCGTTATGTATTCTCAAAGACGATTTTTCTTTATTCGTTTCGCTTTTAACGGACGGATGGGTAGATCAAAATAAAGTGGATACGGCGTTGGCGCAGTTTCGAATGGGGTAGCTCGTTTGTCTTACTAATCCATTTTCGATTTCCCCGGCTAGGGCTTGGGCGAGATTGATAATTACCTTTTTGTTTCGTCCTTATCGTATCCCACACCTCCAGCGCGGGTTCGGGGGAGCGGTCGGGATTCAAAAACCGATGAAAGCATCATTTGACAAACCTGCGGCGTCTTTGATTGTTGCGAGACCTTGAAGATTCAAGTCTTATTTAGCTTGACGAAGGTGGAACAAACTTTGTTTTTATTCCGTTAAACAGACATCCAAATCTTAAGGAGGCAAAAATGACTCGTATCAAATTCCAATTTGTAATATTGCTCCATCTTCTTCTATTGACTGCTTGCGGGGTACAGGCAACCGCCATACCAACGGATGCGCCTACGTCCACTCCGTTGCCCACGGCAACAAGTACCGTAACGCCAACAGCATCTCCAACCCCAACATCAACTCTCACTCCAATCCCTTCCGATACGCCGATCCCTCTCCCCGCATCCCTCGTTGGGACGATTTCCATATCGAATAGCAGCGTAAAGCCATTTGCCAGCACGGTTGAACTGCGAATGGCTGAATCATTTGATTTGGTTGCTGATGCGAAAACAAATTCAAAAGGGGAATATGCGCTCGAAGAAATTCAGCCTGGCAAATATGAATTGTGGGTGTTGATTACAACCAAATCTAAGATGTTATCGGGTTGTGATGATGTACGCCCACCAGACGAAACGTGGAAGACAGGCGTCAATTTTGCGGATGGCAAAGGATTGACGATGGAAAATGCTTCTCTTTCGAAAGCGCTGCTGCTTGTAGACGGCTTACAAAGCGCAGGCTTGAAGGCGACAGGTTTTTACGCCGTGCTTTCAAATTTCGAAATTATTTCAGGAATTGAAAACAAATTCGATGTAACGTTGTATTGCGAGTAGGAAATCTCTTATCCGCGATTCCTAAACCTACCCATGCACCCATCCCGAGCTTGGTGTGCGGTCTGAATGTCTGAAACAAGATATAATCGTCGTTGCACAAAAGGAGTATCGAAATGATTTACCCAACCTTACGCGCTACCGTTCACAACGGCAGGATCGAGTTACTGGATGACATCCCACTGCCTGAGAACGCGGAAATTTTAGTCACGATCATGGATGAAACGCCTTTAGAGTCGCTGACTCTTGGCGAACATCTCGCGGCGGGGTTGCAGGACATCCTTCTTGGCAGGGTTTCGCGCACCGACACGCCCCAAGAGTTATCTTCTCACCTCGATGCCGTGTTGGAAGAGGCTTGATGAAGTATCGCTTCATCTTCACGGTCTGGTTCGATAGAAATTTGAAGTCGCTGCGCAAGCATAACCCAAGCCTGCGCGGCGATTTTGAATCTTTCCTGCAAACCTTCGATGCCGAGGCGCACCCCGTTATTCCTCGCACGGGCGGCGCGCGAAAAGCCAGAATGTCTGCAAAGGGACGCGGAAAACGGGGAGGCTATCGTGTTGTGTATTATTTTGTTCTAGAAAATACGGTCTGGCTTCTCACGATCTACGATAAAGTTCAAAAAGAAAATCTATCCCCCGAAGAAGAAAAAATTATTCAAGGGTTGATCGAGAAGATACAATCACCCTGAGCAATCGAAGTGACGGTCATCTCAAAGATGACCGTCACTTTTCTATGGGTTCCTAAACCCATCCCACGCTTCGAGCGCGGGTTTGGGGGAGCGGTCGGGATTCAAAAAGCCCATGAAGGCAAAATTTGCGAGGGCTTCGGCGTCTTTGGGATCGCGTCCTTGTTTTGCCATTTCTGCCGCGTACGAGTCCATGTTGAAGTCGGTGAGGATGGTGTTGACCCAAAACGCGAGGCGCGGACCGAGCTGGTCGTGAACTGCGTTGAGGAAGATAACCTGGTCATCGGGCGAACCTTGCGCGAAGCCGACGGGCTGGGAGGAGAATCCGCTCTCCGCGATTGCGACAGGCTTCCCCGTCCGCGAGAGAAGCGGGGTGTAATAGTCCGCAGGGATTTCTGAGGCGGAGGGGAATACAAAATATGGATACGTCGAGATCACCCACAAATCCAGATTGGGTTCGAACGCTTCGATCTGTTCCCAGTTCGGGCTGAGCCGCTGACGATTGCCTTCCTCAGGCTGGGGGAACATGTTGTTGAGGTCGTCCCATTGGAACGAAACGAAGATTTGCGTGTCGGGCGCTTCGGCTTTGACGAGCGCGTAGATTTCGTTGTAGAGGCTGATGAAGTTGCCCGCGTCGTTGGGATGCGCGTCCATGTAGGTGTTGATCTCGGAGGCGAGACCAAGATAACGCGGATGAAATGTGCGCGCGACCCACAGCGCGTAATTGCGATACGCGCTGCGCACATCGGGATTTGCAAAACTCGCCTCCCAGCCAGCAGGCAAGCCGATGAACTCGCGACGGTTGAGTCCGTTGAGCGCATCAATGACGAAGATGTATTCGAGATAATTTTGATTTGCGAGTTTGACCTGATTGATGAGGTCGGTGCGCGTTTGCGATTCGCCTTCTGTTCCGTTGACAAAATCCTCCCATGCTGTGTTTTGCTGGATCAACACAAAGTCGCCATGTTGACTCATGTCTTTGTAGAGTTGGAAGATGCTGTCGAGAGTCGCTTCGGGCGGGGAGGGGAAGAATCCATAGGCGGTCTTGCCTGAGTCGAAGATGGAGTCTTCAGGCGGCGGGGGAACGCCTCCGCCGTTGCAGGCGAGGGAGGCGAGGAGGAGGATGGTGAGGGAGAGGATGAGTCGGTTCATTGTTTAACCGCGAAGTCGCGAAGAGCGCGAAGAAAAGAAAGGGAAAAGAAGAAAGACGGCATTCTTTGGACGCTGATTCACGCTGAAAACGCAGAGTTAATTCTTTTGAATCAGCGAAATCAGCGTTTATCTGCGTCCACTTAAGCGTTAGCGACTGGGTGAGCAATTATAGAGAGAATACAGACTTACGTTCAGAAATGTTGCAGTGATTACCCACCTGAAATTGCGCGGAGGAATCCCAGGAACATGCACGCGCCGAGGATGCCGAGGACTAAGCCAACGATCGCTGTCGTGCGCGAGCGGTCTTTGCCGAACAAGCCTGCCGCGCCGAGGATGGCGGCGAGAAAGCCGAGGAACGCGCTCGCGCCTCCGCAGACGAAGAGAGGCGTGCCGGCAAGTTGAATCCAGCGTTGGCTGATTCCCATCCATGCGCAGAGGGCGATTCCAAAAACGAGCGCGGACGATGTAATGCCGAGGTACATGCTCGCGTTGCCGACGGGATTCGGTTTTTCGGGTGTGGGTGATTGAGATATGAGGATGCTCCTGTAGAGGTACAGGGATGAGTCGTTGGAAGTTGCGAGAATTTGTCACCCTGAGTCCTTCGACAAGCTCAGGATAAACTCCGCGAAGGGTCTTTACTACCATCAAAGAGATTCTTCGCCGCAAAGAGCAAGAGCGCGGCTCAGAATGACATGGTGTTATATGGCGGGATGCCATCCCGCACCACGCGATTATTTGTTGGCTACAACATCAATATAATCTTGCGCGACCGCTTCGCCGTCTGCCGCGCCGAGAAGTTCGAGTAGTTCGCTTAGCAGATCAGCCTTGTTGTCGGCGTCTTTGCGGCTCCACGTGCGCGATTTGACTTCAAGGAAATGTCCGAGCGGGGGCGTGGTCATGTGATCGAGATTGATGTAGAACTCGGTGTCTTTGTATTTGATGAACCAGCGCAGGCGATCCTTTTCGATCAGCACTTCCGATTTTGGTTTGAAGTATTCACGATAGAAGCGCAGTGAATTTGTGGCGGGCGCAAGGAAGCGACTGCGCGAGAGCAGGATTTCATGCTCGAATTTTCCCTCGCGTTTTTGTCCGAGCAAGGTCAGCCGCGCGCGAGTTTGTATGACTGCGTTTTTTGCATCGTCCACGAAATCGTCTTCGCGGAAGCGCAGGCGGCCTTGCGACTCGTCCTCGAAGAAGAAGTACGCGTCGTGTTGACGATAGTGACGTTCGTAGATGATGTCTATCTCGTCTCGCTTCAATTCTTGGATAATGCGTTCTGGTTCCGTGATTTTGACCTTGACCTGCACCTCGAACGATTCCTCTTCCATCGAACCGCCGAGCGCGATGAGTTTCGACAACACCGATTGTTCGCGTTCGACGAGGAACGAGTCGATTTGCTTGGCGAGGTCCGCGGCTTGGGCGAGTAGTTCATCTTCTTTGAGCGTGAGCAATTGACGTTCGCGCATGACCCATTTGCCGTTGATCATCACATCGGTCACGTCGGTGGATTTGCTTGCGTAGACGATCTGGGCGTACGTGTTGTCTGCTGAGCGGCGGAAGGAGGGAGAGTTGTGCACAGGGCTGAGGTCAACGAGGATGAGGTCGGCGCGGCGGCTGGGGGTGAGCGAACCAGTTAGATGTCCGATGTGAAGCGCTTGGGCGCCGAGGCGCGTCGCCATGAGCAGGGCTTGCGGCGCGGGGAGCGAAGTCGGGTCATTCGTCACCGCTTTGGCGATGAATGCGGCGAGGCGCACCTCTTCGAACATATCCAGATCGTTGTTCGAGGCGGGTCCGTCTGTGCCGATGCCGACGTTGAGACCGGCGTCGAGCATTTTCACCACGGGCGCGAAGCCCGAGGCGAGTTTGAGATTTGACGAGGGGTTGTGCGAGACGCCCGCGCCCGCGTGATGAAGCGTGCGGATCTCGCCGATGTCGATATGCACGCAATGCGCGGCAATCACCTTCGCTTCGAGCAATCCCTGTTTTTTCACGTACGGAATGACGGGTATGCCGTGTTCTTTGCGCACGTTATCCACTTCGAAGGATGTTTCAGCGAGATGCGTGTGAAGCGGAATGTCGAACTCTTTGGCCAGTTCGGCTGTCTCGCGCAAAATATTTTCTGTGGTTGTGTAGGGCGCATGCGGCGCGATGGAGGGAACGATGAGGGGATGTCCCTTCCACTTCTTGATGTAGTCGCGCGCTTTTTCCATCGCGTCTTCGTACGACGCCGCGTCGGGCGTTGGGAATTTGAGGATGGATTGTCCGCACACGCCGCGCATCCCCGCATTGGCAGTTGCAGTGGCGACATCGTCTTCATAGAAGTACATGTCGTTGAACGTGGTCACGCCGCTTTTGATGAGTTCGGCGCATGCGATGGATGTGCCCAACCGCACGAATTCGGGAGTGGCGAATTGTCGTTCGACGGGGAACATGTAGCCTTGAAGCCACACGTCGAGCCGCAGGTCGTCTGCGATGCCGCGCAGGAGGGTCATTGGCACGTGCGTATGCGCGTTGACCAGGCCGGGCATGAGAATTTTGCCTTTGCAGTCAATCGTCTCTTTTCCTGAGTATTCTTTTTTGATCTCGTCTTCGGGGCCCACCGCGACGATGCTGTCGCCTGTCACTGCGACTGCGCCGCGTTTGTGCTGAGTCATCGTTTCGTCCATGGTGAGGACGTGGGCGTTGAGGAAGAGGATATCTACAGTTTGCATGAGTTCTCCTGAAAATACGCAAAGGGCGGCATTTCTGCCGCCCGATTGAATTATTATTGCGGGCTTGCTGTTGCAAGCGCAGGCTCGATCTCAAAGATCACGCGACCTGAGGTTTGTGAGAGCACGCGATGAGCATCGAGAATTTCCAAGCCCGCAAGTTTACCGTCGGGTCCATAATCGGCAAGTATTTCTTCAGTAAGTTGGCGCGTTTCGGCTTGCCCTGCTTCGAGGTGCAGGAATTCGAGATAGAGGGCGTCCACATCGGGGTCGTAAGTAATTTTCATGTCTTACTCCTTGTTACCGTAATACACAATAACGGTTACTACTACAATTGAATCTTCTTCATCGGCAAACACTGCGCGGATTGTTTTGAGCGTATAGACCTTCTGATTGACTGGTGAAGGCTTGCCAAATTGAAATACTTTCTGAACTTGCCACTTACCTTGTAATGCAGGTTTCCATTGTTCGGTTTGTACGGCTTCAACGACCTCCGCTTCGGTTGCGCCTCGCAGAGCAATCCTTTTGCGAGCATGGTTGGAGAAGCGGATCGGTTTTTGTGCCATACTCTTTTACCGATTATACATCTACCTTGGCGTGTAGAGGGGCTGTCTAAAAAGGGGAAAGGCAGCCCTCCTCAAGATCAATACCTTCGCCAAAAATAGGTGAAAGAAGCAGGGCTTTTCGGGTAAAGTTGTGTCTCTCACAACCCAACCTACACGGAAAAGCCCATGCCCGAAATT
>JAJTXU010000193.1 GCA_021462845.1 Anaerolineales bacterium | reverse complement strand
CCTTTTTATTGGCTGACATTTTTCAGCGCATCGCCCGTTTGGGCGCTATTCACCCTTCTTTTCACCCTTCCGCCAGCCCATAATTGGCGAAGGTATTGAGTAACACATATTGTCTGACAGCGTAGTAGCGACTTCAGTCGCTTTTTAGCCGTAACAAGACGACTATTGCAGATTAACAATTAAACCGAGCAATCTTTCCGCTTCATTTTGAACCACGGAGACACTGAGTCACGGAGTTCTTAATTGCTTTATTTCGACGGGCTCAATACAAGTTCTCTGTGTCTCCGTGTCTCAGTGGTTTGGTTTATTGCTCGATTAATTTAGAAAAGTGCAAAAGTCGTCACTACGTGTCAACCATTCAGGGTTATTCTGAATAAGAAGGCGGTTGTCCGGAAGCGACCGCTTTTTTTCTGTCTCTCCGTTTTGTGCGCGATGATAAGATAATGAGGATGGATGTAAATCGTTTCGCAACTCGCAGTCTCAACGATCCGCGCATTCTGCGGATACTATCTGCCGCGTTGAATGCGGTTGATCCATGCCGCGCGGTTAAAAATTTTTTGCCGAAAATAGATGGCAGCGCCTATGGTCTCGCGATTGGGAAAGCCGCCGTTCCGATGCTGACCGCCCTAGCGGATTCGATTCCACTTGTGGACGCGCTCGTCATTAGCAAGCACGCTTCATCCGCTTCGACTTCGGTCTTCGTCTCCGCTGTCGCTTCGCTCAGACCTCCGCTCAGCGCGGATGTTGATCGGTTTCCCCTCCTCCTCAGCGGACATCCCATCCCCGACGCGCGCTCCGTTCACGCAGGTGAACGCGCCCTTGAGTTTGTCTCCTCATTAAAAGAGGATGACACGCTTGTCTGCTTGATCTCTGGCGGAGGTTCGGCATTGATGACCGCGCCGTTGATTCCGCTCGACGAGTTGCAATCGCTTACAGCCTCGTTGTTAGCCTCTGGCGCGACGATCAATGAGATCAACACCATCCGCCGCCACTTGGACCGAGTCAAAGGCGGAGGGCTTGCGCGCGCGACGAAAGCCAAAATCGTCAGCCTGATCCTCTCCGACGTGATCGGCAACCCGCTCGAAGCCATCGCCTCAGGTCCCACCGCCCCCGATCCAACAACACGCGAGGATGCCCTATTAATTTTGGAGAAATATTTAACCACTGAGTCACGGAGACACGGAGATTCTCAACTTTTAAACTCTGTGACTCAGTGTCTCCGTGGTTCAAATGAAACTGAGACACCCAAACTTGATGACAAAATCTTTTCCCGCGTGCAAAACATCATTATCGGCGACAACAAACTCGCGGCGGTTGCCGCGTTGGAGCAGGCTCAGCGCGAAAGGTTTGATTCTGAAATCTTGACGAACGAACTGCAAGGCGAAGCGCGTGATGTTGGAATCATGCTGGCAAAAAAACTGCGCGATGAACTTGCAAAACGTCCGCGCCCGTTTTGTTTGATCGCGGGCGGAGAAACGACTGTGACGATTCGCGGCAATGGCAAGGGCGGAAGGAATCAAGAACTTGCGTTAGCCGCAGTGAACGAACTGCGCGATTTTCCAAACGTAATGTTGATCGCGCTCGCCACCGATGGCGAGGATGGTCCCACCGACGCGGCGGGCGCGGTGGCGACGGGTGAATCGGCTCGAAGGGCAGAGTCGCTGGGGTTGAGCGAGGCAGACAGCCTGTCGAGAAATGATTCGTATCCGTTCTTCGAGTCGCTTGGCGATTTGATCCGCACCCATCCAACAGGCACGAACGTCAACGATTTAGCTTTCTTGTTTGCTTTAGGTGGATGAATCGGAAATTCGTCATTGACGGGGTTCTCAGTGTGGGCTATCATTAGTTTGTTGCCCCAACATACTAACAATGAAGAAAATAACAGATCAAGCCTTCTTTCGAGAGACAAATTTATCACTCGTTCTGAGGAACATTCACAATGAAGCGCCTCTTTCGCGAGCCAAATTGGCGGTGATGACAGAATTGAATAAGTCTACTGTTTCAAGTTTGGTCGAGGATTTGCTTGCGCGCGGGTTGATTCACGAGATCGGGATGGGTACGATCGGCACCGGGCGCCCCGCCACCCTGCTGGAGATAAACCCCAAAGCCGGGGGAATTATCGGCGTGGAACTGGGCGTGGACTTTGTGGCTGTGGCGTTGATGGATTTTGTTGGTCAAGTGATCTGGAGATGCAAGGAGAAGGCGGATCCTTTCGAGGAGCAGACCAAGACCATCAAGCAAACGTTGGACCTTGTTGATGAGGCAATGACCCGTTGCCGTTCTTTGAAGCTTCGATTATTAGGACTGGGGCTTGCCGCGCCGGGAACCGTTGACTTACAGGAAGGGGTGATGGTTTTTTCACCCAACTTGCGCTGGCATAACGTTCCATTGAGGAGAATTTTCTCCGAGCATACAGGTTTGAAGGTGTACATCGAGAACGATGCCAATGCCGCCGGCGTGGCGGAGCACTTGTTCGGCGTGATGCGGCAGACAAAAGATTTTGTTTTCATTTATGCGGGCGTTGGGGTAGGAGGCGGTCTCTTTTTGAACGGCAAGTTATATCGCGGTCACAACGGGTATGCCGGTGAGATCGGTCATATTCCCACCATGTCGGAGGAGACGGGCGAAGTCTGTCTTTGTGGTAACCCGGGTTGCTGGGAGACAACCACGAACCAGCGCGCCCTGATTCGCCGGATGGAATCGAAATTGACGAATGGTCGCTCCAGCCTTGCGCAAAACTTGATGTTGGAAAAAAACGAATCATCGCTTTCTGTGGAACTCATCAAACAAGCCGCCGATGCCGGCGACGAGGCGGCGCGGGCATCGTTTTCAGAGATCGGTAACGCCATGGGGCAGGGAATCGCGGGGCTTGTGAATATTTTCAACCCGGAGAAAGTGGTCATTGGCGGCACATTGAGCGCGGCAAGCGGACATTTACTTCCCGCGATGAAAGAGGCGATCTCACAACGCGCCTTGAACGATGTTTTGAAGAAGACGGATGTGATCCCCTCTGTGTTTGGAGACGATGCCAGTTTATTTGGCGCGGTTGCGATCGTTGTGGAAGATATCATGTGGAATCCATCGAGTGTTGAAAGGAGGTGATACTCAGGCGGAGGAAGAATTTAAACGTAACCATGTCGAATATCCGTTTTTCTATAATCAATTAGGAGTAGAAGCATGAAAAAGAAACTGTATTACATTTTGAGCGCGTTGATTGTCGTTTCTCTCGCGCTAGCGTCCTGCACACCCGCGGCGACCGAAGCCCCGCCAGCCGCAACCGAAGCGCCCGCTACGGAAGCGCCGGCAACCGAAGCCCCCGCCACTGAAGCGCCCGCCGCGGCGGATGAGGTGGAAGTGTTCTCATGGTGGACCGGCGGCGGTGAAGCGGCTGGTCTCGAAGCCATGATCAAAGTGTTCAACGGCACAGACCCGAACATCGAATTTATCAACGCGGCTGTTGCCGGCGGCGCTGGCACGAATGCGCGCGCGGTTCTCGCGACCCGCTTACAAGCTGGCGACCCGCCCGATTCGTGGCAGGGTCACGCGGGTCAGGAACTGATCGGCACCTATGTTGCCGCCGGTCAAATCGAACCGCTCAACGGTCTGTATGAATCCGAGGGTTGGCTCGATGTGATGCCCGAAACGTTGATCCCGTTGATCTCGCAGGATGGCAATATCTATTCCGTGCCGGTCAATATCCACCGCGCGAATGTGTTGTGGTACAACCCGGGCTTGCTCGAAGCCAACGGCGTGGCAGTGCCTACCACCATGGACGAGTGGTTCGCGGCAATGGACACCCTGAAAGCCGCGGGCGTTCAACCTCTCGCGCTCGGCGAACAATGGACGAAGATGCACCTGTTCGAGACTGTTCTGCTCGGCACGCTCGGTCCTGACGCCTACAATGGTTTGTGGGACGGCTCCACCGATTGGAACAGCGCTGAAGTTAAGACCGCTTTGGAGAATTACGCCAAAGTGTTGAGCTACGCCAACAGCGACTCTGCGTCGTTGACGTGGCAGGATGCCTCGCAACTGGTAGTGAACGGCGAAGCCGCGTTCAATGTGATGGGCGACTGGGCGGCTGGCTACTTCATCGAGTTGGGCAAAACCGCCAATACCGATTACGGTTGGGCGGCGACTCCGGGCGCGAATGGCGTCTTCCAGTTCCTCTCCGATTCCTTCGTCCTTGCGGTTGGCGCGCCTCATCACGATGCCGCGCTCGAATGGTTGAAAGTGGCAGGCTCAAAGGAAGGTCAGGAAGCGTTCAACCCGGTCAAGGGCTCCATCTGCGCCCGCACCGATTGCGATAAATCGCTGTTCGGCGAATATCTGCAATCTGCCATGGACGATTGGTCTTCCAACACCGTTGTCGGTTCGTTGACTCACGGCGTGGTCGCCAACGATTCGTGGAAGACGGAGATCGATACCGCTCTCGGCTTGTTCCTCGCCAGCGGCGATGTGGACGCGTTTCAATCCGCGCTCGTTGCGGCTTGCGCAAGTTCCGGTCCCTGCAAGTAGGTCTGGTGTTAGAATTGCTGAGGCTCCACATGGAGCCTCAGCAATTTTTTTATCACTTTCAAGGAATGGATGCGTTATGACAAAAGATAAAGACCGCGTTCTGAACATCATCCTTGTTTCACCGTCCATTTTGGCGGTCTTGATCTTCGTCTACGGTTTCATTGCCTGGTCGGTGCGGGTTTCGTTGAGCAAATGGAAAGGCTTGAACCCGGACTATACCTGGAACAGTATCAACAACTATATTGACCTGTTCAAAGACCCGCGCTTTGCCGTGGATGTCAAGAACACGTTGATCTTTACGGGGGTATTTGTGATCGGCAGTCTTTCGCTTGGATTTTTACTGGCTGTCATGCTCGATCAAGGATTGAGAGGCGAAGGATTCTTCCGCAGTCTGTTCCTTTTTCCAATGGCAATCTCGTACATTGTCACCGGCGTCGTCTGGCGCTGGTTGATGAATCCCGCCATGGGTTCGCGTATGAGCGGGTTCAACTTATTATTTACAAATCTTGGGTTGGATTCTCTGGTGAACGCGTGGCATACCACTCCGCAATGGGGCATGGCGGCGATTGCGCTCGCGGCGATCTGGCAGATGTCTGGTTACACCATGGCGTTGTACCTCGCCGGGTTGCGCGCCATCCCGCAGGAATTAAAAGAAGCCGCGCGCATCGATGGGGCGAGCGAAGCGCAGATCTATCGCCACATCATGATTCCGCTTCTCGCGCCGGTGACGCTATCCGCGCTCATCATTCTGGGACACATGTCGTTAAAAGTGTTCGACCTGATCGTGGCGATTGCCGGAAAACAACTCCAACTCGACGTTCCCGCCATTTATATGTGGCAGGCAACCTTCGACGGTCTCTTCTATGGACGCGGCGCGGCGATCGGCATCATCCTGCTTCTCAGCGTAGCGATCCTTATCATCCCATACATCCGATACACTCTCAAAACGGAGGCGCAACAATGAGGTCTCTCCGCCTTTCCAAAAACTGGTTGTACCTTCCGTTGATCGGCATGGCGATCTTTTATCTGATCCCCATGTATGTGATGATCATCACCGGCTTCAAGGCATTCGATGAAATCAGCCTGAAAACCATGTGGGACCTGCCGCGCGGCATCGCCTTCGATAACTACATGGAAGCGTTTGCAAAATTATCACCCTCGCTCTGGAACAGTTTTTTGATGGTGATTCCAGCCGCGCTCATTTCGTCCGCGCTTGGGTCGCTCAACGGGTTCGTCCTCGCAAAATGGAAATTCCGCGGCGCAGACGTGATCTTCCCGTTCATTCTCTTTGGGATGTTCATTCCCTATCAAAGTATTCTCATTCCGCTCGTGCAATTCATGAACGCGGCGGGCATCACCGGTCTGCCCGGGCTGGCAATGGCGCACATCATTTACGGCATTCCCATCACCACGCTCACCTTCCGAAATTATTATGCCAGCCTGCCGCAGGAACTTCTCGAAGCCGCCAAAATAGACGGCGCGAGCATGTTGGGCATATACCGCTACATCCTCCTGCCGATATCGCTTCCAAGTTTTGTGGTGGTGTTGATCTGGCAGTTCACCTCCGCGTGGAACGACTTTTTGTTCGCAGTTGTGCTGACCAGCAACACCGATTGGCCCATCACCGTCGCCCTCAACAACATGGCGGGGAGTCAGATCATTGCGTGGAATGTGCAGATGGCAGGCTCGCTTCTCGCCGCATTGCCCACCTTGCTGGTGTATATCTTCCTCGGCAGATACTTCCTGCGCGGCTTACTGGCGGGCTCGCTCAAAGGTTGAACCATCCATTCCCAAAAACAAGACATAATTAACCCTGAATTTAATTTAGGACGCAGATCAACGCTGATTGACGCTGACAAAAGCGAAAAATCAGCGTTTTCTGCGTGAATCAGCGTCCTTATTGCCTTTAAAAACAAACTAACCCGCGAAGCCTTAATTTCGGGGTGAGTCATGTTTTTGTTTGACATTTCCTCCCGCCTCGTCTACACTTTCGCCATGCTTGCCCGCGTTTTTTCTTGCGCCGTCATCGGACTCGAAGGCGTCATCGTCGAAGTGGAAGTGGATTATTCCAACGGCTTGCCCGCGGTCATCATCGTGGGCTTGCCCGACGCCGCCGTGCAAGAGAGCCGCGAGCGCGTGCAGACCGCCGTCAAGAACGCGGGTTTGCATTTTCCCCGTCATCGCATCGTTGTCAATTTATCGCCCGCGTCCATTCGCAAAGAGGGACCCGCGTACGACCTGCCCATCGCGCTCGGCGTGATCA
>JAJTXU010000192.1 GCA_021462845.1 Anaerolineales bacterium | reverse complement strand
CGCGAAGATGCGAGGCTATTCGCTGGAGGATTACCTCCACATCGACCACCCGCTTCAACAGGACATCCTCGCCTCTTTCTCCGATTTATGCCTGATCCCCACCCGCGACATTTCCCTCGGCGTGGATGGATGCTCCGCCCCAAATTTTGCGATACCGCTTTTCAATGCCGCGCTCGGCATGGCGCGCATGTGCGATCCGCGCGCGCTGGCTGAGCCTCGCGCCGCGGCGTGTAAAAAGATCACCACAGCGATGACGGCACACCCTGAGATGATCAGCGGCTACGGCGAATTCGACCAGCAATTGATGATGGCTGGAGAGGGAAAGATCGTCTGCAAGCGCGGCGCGGAGGGATTTCAAATTGTCGGCTTGATGCCCGGCGCGCTGGGGAATGATTCACCGGGCTTGGGCATCGCGTTGAAGGTGGCGGATGGCGACGCTTCTCGCATGGGAGGCAATCTCAATTGGGGCAGTCGCGCGCGCCCGGCGGTGATGCTTGAAGCCCTGCGTCAACTGGGAATCCTCTCCACGAAGCAGGAACAGGCATTGGCGGCGTTCGGACCCGGGCTCGAGATCAGGAATCACCGGGGGATTGTCACAGGTCAATCGCGACCGGTGTTTGAATTTTAGCCTTGCGTTACTCCATCAGCGCTTCGATGATCTGATTGTTGTCCGCGACGCGTTCGGCGAGCAGGCGCACGATCCACTCGTGGAATTGCGCCGCCACCTCAGGGTCTTTCGTTTGCATGGTCTTAAGCGATTCGGCGGAGAGGCGATAGACAACACTGGGTCTTGCCGCGATCACCGAAGCGGTGCGCTCCTGCTGAAGGTACATGCCTATCTCGCCGACCATCGCGCCGCCGCGAATGCTTCGCAGGCGCAAATGTTTGTTGTTGGGGAGTTCCAATTCGATCGTCACCAATCCTGATTCGACGAAATACATTTCATCGGCGGGGTCTCCCTGTTTGATAAGCGTCTCGCCTTCGCGAAGTTCGCGTCGTTCGAGGTATTGCAACAAACGGTCTGCGCTTTTGAGGTCGGGGAATACGCGCTGGAGTTGGCTCTCTACTTTTTCGATAAACCCGGTGAGGTCGTTCATGCCCTGCCGTGTCAGAATCTTGTTTTCGCACCATTCCACGCCTTCATCGAGGGTGGGCTTGATAATGAAACTGTTGTCGATGTCGTCTTTCAAGCCGCCAAGTTCGAGGTTCTTTACGATCTCCGGCTTGACTTCCGTCCATACCATGAGGATGTTGTTCGCTTGTATGACCTGTTTCAGGCGGGTAATGCCAAACACAGCGGATGAATCCAAGTGGGTGACGCGATGAAAGTCGAGCACGATGAAGCCGAGTTTGCATAGGTCGTTTTTATCGATGCGGTGGCGAATCTTCTCCAACACATTTTGGATCGTGCCGAAGAAGAGGAATCCTTGCAGGGTGAGGATGTAAATTTCGTCGCCTTTATCGTGCAAAATGTTGCGGTGCAGTTTGGGGCGGTCTACTTTGCTGTGATAGATCGAGCCGTTAAGCGCGTTCTTGATCACATCCACGCGGCTGTAAGAGATCACGAATAGAATGGCGGCAATGAATGTGCCGGCGATGATCCCCTCCAGAAAGCCGACGGATGCGATGATAAAGAGGATGACCCAGACGAGGATGTAATCGAGGGTCGGCAGGGCGCGCCGCGCGTCGATCAGCCAGTCTACGAGGAAGGACAGCCCGAGGTAGAGGAGCATTCCGCCCAACACGGGTTTGGGGAAATACGAGATGACCGACGCGCCGAAAAATAATGCCGCGCCGCAGATCAACGCGGAAATCATGTTGGCAAGGCGGCTTTTTGCGCCGAGCCGATGCGCCAAGGAAGACATGCCAAGTGTTTGATACCCAACCGTACTGCCTCCCAGCCCTCCCAGCAGGTTTGCCCAGCCGGCGGCTTGAAGTTCGCGGTTGAGGTTGATATCCTGCTTGACGGTCACTTCGAGGGCGCTGGCGTTGAGCAGGAGGGCGATTACGCTCAGGATCACGATGGTGAAAATTTTGTCGCCATTTTGCAGGATGGCGGACCAGTCCACCAGTCCGAGAGATGCGGGGGTGAGGGGTTGGTACAATCCGCCGGAGGGGAAAGGTCCCAACAGCCAACCGCGCGCAGATGCCTCTGTGATGGAAATCCCGGAGCTAAAGAGGTAGCCATAAAATAACGCGGCGGCAATAACCAACGCGCCCGGTGTGATCAGGTAGTGATTTGATTTTCGCAAGACAAGCAACAGGATCGCGGCAAAGACGAGTCCGGGAATCCAGCTGAATAAATGATCGGGCGTGAATAACTGCGGAAGGGTGGAGAGTGAAAGGTTTACATTGGTCATCACTCCGAACGCGCCGAGGCTTAAGAGCCAGCCGGTGCCTGCGAGGAATCCGCCGATGACCGGGTAAGGGATGTAACGGACGAACCAACTTGCCTTGAACCAGGCGATGAGCAGGTATACCGCGCCAGTGATGATCGACGTGATGGCAATGGCTCCGACTACGGTGGCATATGCCGCCTTTGGGTCTGCCTCTTTCATGCTCATCGCGATCGACGCGGCGATCAATGCGAAGATGGCGGCGGGGGTATCTTGCGGCACGCTGATGGCGCCGGGCAGGGAAGTGAGCAGGGCAATCACGATCCCAACGACAAATGCGCCGAAGAGCATCAAGCCAATTCCCCCGGCGAGGAATTGGTTGAGATCGCCGGAGAAGATCAACGCCGCGAGGGAAATTTCCATGCTGATGGTGACGATGGCGGCAATCAACCCAGCGGTGAGGCTGGGAAGGAGGATGTTGGGTTGAAATTCCCGCTTGAATTCGCTCAAGTTCATGAGTGTCCTTTTCGGATTTGTTGGGTCGGATTAACTGTTTTGTGAGTATAGCATGTAATGAGTTTGATTTGCTTCAACCATGAGCGGGTGATACAATCCGTGCATCACGTTAGCCTGCCTGAAAGGGAATCTGGAAATCGCCGCCTCATGCCAAAGTCCGACCTGATTCTGCTCGCGCTGGACGATTCGCCTGTTTTGAGTTTGATGGATCGCGCCTTGCGCGTTAAATACGAGACGGCGATCGCCAGAGATACCCGCTCGCTGGCGATGATCTTGCAGGAAAGCAACCCGGCGCTTTTGCTGGTGGGGGAAAAATTTAGCGGACGGGATGGAACGCGCATCGCGGATGAATTGCATGAGCGCTTCCCCACCCTGCCCGTTTTGCTCTATCTCGATAAACCCAAGCTCGAACATGTCAAAGAAATATTCCGCCTCGGCTTGAGCGGGTATCTAGCCCCGCCGCTGAAAACCGTGGAAATTACAGAAATGGTTGAAGCTAGTTTGAAGAACGCCAACCGCACGGGAGACTGGCTTCGCCGCGAGGTGCGGCGCACGACCGCCTCGCTCAAAAAACGCGCGCAGATCTCGGAAGCCGAACGCACAAGACTCGAATCGGTGTTCAATAACATCCACGACAGCGTGATGATCCTCGACACGGAGAAAAAAATTCTCCTGCTCAACCCCGCCATGTGCCGCACGTTTGGGTTGGATGCAAAATCGGCGATGGGAAAATCCGCGCTCGATGTGATCGCTCACCCTGACTTGCTGGCGCTCCTCACACGCAAGAACGGTAGCGACCCTCTGAGTTATTATGAGGTGGGTTTCCCGGATGGGCGCGTGGGCAACGCGCAACTTACGACGATTCAAGAGGTGGGATACGCCCTAACCATGCAGGATATTACCTATCTAAAGGAAATGGACCGCATGCGCAGCGAGTTTGTCCATACGGTGTCGCACGATCTGCGGTCGCCGCTCACCTCGGTGATCGGGTATACCGAATTGGTGGAGCGCGCCGGCGAACTGAACGATAACCAGCGTGATTTTCTTAAACGCATTCAGGAGAGCGTTCAGCATATCACCGCGCTGATCAACGACCTGCTCGATCTCGGCAGTATGGAGTCCGGCATGGATACGCGGCGCGAATTTGTGCATCTCGATGCCATTTTGCAATATACGCTGAACATGTTGCAAGGCACGATCAAGACTAAACGTATCAAGGTGCATACCGAGGTGACTCCTTCCCTGCCAGCCATTCGCGCCAACCCGATTCGCCTGCGGCAACTGCTCGACAATGTTGTCGGGAACGCCATCAAATATTCGCACCAGGGCGGGGAGGTGAATATTGCCATCCTCGCCGAGGGTGATCAGATCATTCTCAAAGTTTCGGATAACGGTCCGGGTATTCCCATCGAAGACCAATCGCATATCTTCGATAAGTTCTACCGCGGAAGCAATATCACTGAAAATGTTTCCGGTTCCGGGCTGGGTCTTGCCATTGTGAAATCGATCGTGGATGGGCATCAGGGGCGTATCTGGGTCGAATCTGCGACAGGCGCGGGCACATCCTTTTTCATAGTCCTACCGGTAAAATCGGACACACAGCCGTTGAGAAAACCCGCATAAAAAATCTCCGTCACATGTGACGGAGATTTTTTGATCTTTATCAGGGGTTCATTGGCGCGGCAAACGCGAAAGGATGGAATTCTTCGGCTTGCGCGGTTCATCCGGAGGTTCAGCGCCGGTGCGCATACTTTCCATCTCCGAACTGAATTTGAGCCAATCCTCCACAAGAATAACGAGATGCGGGGTCTTATCCTTAAAGAAGAAACGCGAGAGGAACAGCCGTAGAATCACAGGGGAAACCGGGTAACCGTTTAATTCAAGCACCAGCGCGGTCTTCGACGCAAGCGGAGAGAGAACATCCCTTCCCCAGCCAGATACGCTTTTAAGCGGAAATAACTGTCGCATCTCTGTTGTAGTAGTGCGACGGATGCGCCGGTAGGAGATGTTGATCCGCAGGAACGGGGTAACGAATTTCAAAAAGGCGGGGTGTGGCTGTACATATGCCATGAAGCGGATGACAAAAAAGAATATGCCCGCCAACATGGCAAGCGCGCCCACCCCCGCAAATACCCGCCATGGAAGCGGATTGAATTCGGCAGTAGGCTTGATGTACTCGGCGTACGCGAGCGCGAACAAACCAAGCCCCATGAAGATCATGGCGAACCACCAGCGGCTGACAATATGACGGTAGATGATGAGAGGGTATTTTTTCCCGGGACGGCGAGCCATTCTCTTATTCGTCCTCGTTCAGGTTGATGGATAGTCCGCTCTCATCAGCCTCGTTCACTCCGCCGTTCAATTGACCGCTCAATTTACGGATCGCTTGCGTCAGGTCTTCGCCACGCAGGCTAAAGGTGACATCGCCGCGCGTCTTTTCGATGATCCCTCGCGCCAAGTCTGTTTGGCGGCGCAGACCGTTGGTGATCGCGTCGGGATAGTCAATGGTCACCAGCACGGAATAAATTTCGTCCATGTGGCTGAGCAGGCGTTCGGCTTCCTGCGAGTATCCCGAACGGAGAATATCCAGCGTGCGACGGCGCAGTTCGCCCACGACTTCTGCCAGCCCGTTGAGATAGGTCGAGTTTTCAACGCCAAGTTCCCCCGGCGTTTGAAGCGCTCGGTTCTGAATCAACGCGCAGGTCACGTTGGCTTCTACAAACTCTTTGAGCGCGTCTTGTGTGTAGCCCGCGTAATATAAGTCGGGATGTTTGGCGAGATCGGCGCGTAGCGTATCCGCCAGTTTGTGCGCTTCGTCGAGGTGCTCTTCCATTTCCTCTTGCGCGCTCCGATGCACTGCGCGGATGGCAAGCGAGCAAGCGCGTGTCAGTTGACGCGTGAGGGCGAGCGCTTCGTCGCGCAGTTTCGTGCGAACGTCGAAACTTTTGCGAATGTCATCGGCGATCTGTTCGAGTTTGTGCATGGTCATTCTTTCGGCGGTTCGGGCGGGTGCAAATTGCGGAAGAGGTTATCAGCCAGCGTGTTGCCGCTGGGAATTTTGACCTCGCCGAATGCGGCTTCGTAACGCGCAAGGTTTTCGTTGAGCGCGCGCAGGAGTAACTTCGCGCTGAGCGGCGTCATCACTACGCGCGCGTTGATGTTTGCCGTCGGTTCGCCGGGGATCATGTGACCGAAGTCTATGACGAACTCGGTGGGCGAATGCGAGATGCGCGCCAGGTTGGCATACGCGGGCTCAAGCCCGTCTTTGAGTTTGATCTTGGGTCCGGCAGGCTGAGCCAATATATTGGGAGGCTTTGCCGATTGAGGATCGGGTGTGGTCATATTGATTTCAATTTTGGTTCTGTTCGCAGTTCAACTGCGAACAGAACCAGGGACTAGAACGGAATATCGTCCTCAGCCGGCATCTCGGCGTGTTCCATGCCGCCAGCCATGGGCGCTTCGCCGCCGCCATCCGCGCGCGAAAGGAAGCGGACGGTGTTGGCTGTCACCTCGAAGGACGCGCCGGCAGAACCGTCTTGTTTGGTCCAGATGCGGGGTCCGCCGGTGGTTTTGTCGGGGGTGAGGCGCCCTTCCACAAGCACTTTCATGCCTTTCTTCACATATTGGTTGCACGTTTCGGCGGTCTTGCCCCACGTGGAAATGCGGAACCAGATCGTCTCTTTGACTTGTTCGCCGTTGCCTGTGGTGTATTGGCGATTCGTGGCAACCGAAAACGAGGTGACCGCCTGACCCGAAGGCGTGTAACGCATTTCAGGGTCCTTGCCGACATTGCCTGCGATGATGAGTGTGTGATACATGGGAAGTACTCCTTGTGTTGAGGTACCCGCCGAATCGGCGGCGGGGAAAATATGGACAGTTCGTATTGTACTCCAACATGATTTAATGACAAAGAGAAAAGGCGCGAGGGAGCATGGCTTTTCCAAAGTCCGTATTATGTCACTCTGAGGGAGCGGTTTTGCGCGACCGAAGAGTCTCGGATCTGGCTTGGTAGAGATGCTTCGCTATCGCTCAGCATGACAT
>JAJTXU010000191.1 GCA_021462845.1 Anaerolineales bacterium | reverse complement strand
TCCGCAATAAATTCAGCCGCGTTGCCCATGCTCCAATTTTCAAACGGATCCCACAAGCCGTCTTTGAGAAGCGCGTCGGTGAGCGGCTGGTCTCCAAATTTTAATTCGCCCGAACGACCCGCGACGAGGAACGGAGCGCGACTCATGGACTCAAATCCGCCTGCGACGAAGAGCGACGCATCGCCCGCCCGAACAGCCTGACTCGCCATCATTGCGGCTTTCAATCCCGACCCGCAGACTTTATTGATCGTGCTCGCGCTGACTGTGGCGGGGATGCCGCTCAAAATTCCCGATTGCCGCGCGGGAGCCTGACCCTCGCCCGCCTGCACCACGTTGCCCATGATGACTTCCTCGATCTCTTCGGCGTTGACGCCTGCTCGCGCCACCGCTTCTTTGACCGCGATCGCGCCGAGTTGAATCGCAGGGACGGAACTCAATGCGCCTTGAAATCTTCCAATCGGCGTTCGAGCGGCGGATAAGATGACGGCTTCTGTTTCTTTGGTCATGGGTTGCTCCTGATTGATGCGATTATAAAGGCAGAAATATAACGCTCAAGATTTAATCTATCGGGATTAACGAATCAATTGCTTGTAGGAATACCAGCTTGTAAAATCGGCGGTATTCGTCATCTGATGTGATAAGCAGTACCATGATTGTGTCGTTTTTATGTTTTGTAAATGCGATGTTCACAAGGTTGCCTTGAAATTTGGTTCTATGTGTAGCATTTGAGTATCGACTGGAACGACAGAATCGAGTATCGCGCTTCGCACTCTCTCAGGATCTTCCCGCATTACGATCTGCGCCATTCGGGATTCGATCTCCAGGGTAACCATGATTCGCAATTGGTCCTGATGTGGCGTATATGCCTCGATTGGCGGAGGTGGATGGTGCGGCTGGGGTATCGAGGCGGCTGCCATTGCCCCCTCGGCGATCACAACGATCAGGCGGCTTGATCGCCGTTCAAGCCAGCCGCCTGCGCCAACGCCCTGGCTGTATACACTGGCGCCATTCGCTTGCGATAAGACAGGCTCATGTCGGTGTTGTCAAGTGGCCTGGCTGGACGGGCAGCGGCTTGCGCGGCCGCCTCGATCACTTCGCGCGTGAGCTTTTGACCGATCAGCAGAGCCTCAGCCGCCTGCGCCTCCACCGGAGATGACTCTACTGCGCCCAGCACGATCCGGGCGGCGGTGCACGTCCCGTCTTCCGCCAGTTTCAAGGCGACCGCGACTCCCAGGATCGGAAAGTCGAACGCGCCGCGCCGCCGCAGTTTCCAATACGCCGTGCGCAAGCCGTCGACCGGTGGCAGTCGAATCTCGGTCAGGATCTCGTCCGGCTGTTTGGTTAGGTAGGCGATGCCATCATCGCGGTACAGCGCCTCGACCGGGATCACGCGCTTGCCCTGCGGACCCTCCAGACACACGCTCGCGCCCAGAGCGACCATCACCGGGGCGGTGTCGGACGAGAAGACAGCCCAACAACGCTCACTGCCCGACGCCACCAGGCAGACATCCCCGCCCTTTTTCATGCAGAAGCCGATGGATTTGCGCCAGTGATAGGTCTGGTTGTAGTAATTACAGCGCGTGTCCACGCACAAGTTGCCGCCGATCGTGCCCATGTTGCGCAACTGCGCGGTGGAGACGGCGCCAGCGGCGTGAGCCAAAGCCGGGTAGGCGTTTGCGATCAGAGGCTGTTGACTCACCTGAGTCAGCGTCACTCCGGAGCCGATGGTCAGCCCGGTCTGGGCAGTCCCCTCGACGTGGCGCAGTTCTGGAATTGACCGCAGGCTGACCAGCGCCGCTGGCTCGAACTGGCGGCGCTTCATGTTGGGATATAAGTCGGTGCCGCCGGCTACGATCATCGCCGCCGACCCGCGTTCGGCTAGTAACGCGACGGCTTCCGCTAACGAGCGTGGCGCAAGGAATTCAAAGGGTGGTAAGCGCAGCATCTTCTACCTTTACTCGGCTTCCAATTTGGGCGCCCCTGAGTGCGGCTCCACCCAGACAGGTTTGGGGAACGTGACGTTCGGAATGCCCTTCGGTCCAACGCGAGCGGCTTTGCCCTGCCGCTTGAGATCGAGAGCCTTGAGCACCTTTTCGGGCGTAATTGGGATCTCGTCAATGCGCACGCCGACGGCATCGTACACGGCGTTGGCTAGGGCTGGCGGCACCGGCAACAGCGGTCCCTGCCCGGCTTCTTTTGCGCCGAACGGGCCGCCCGGATCGGGGCGCTCGATAATCAGTGTCTCGATCTCGGGAGTTTCCAGCGTGGTGGGGCTCTTGTAATCAAGCATGGACGGGGATTTGTGTTGCTGACGCCGGAAGGATTGCTCTTCCATCAGCGCCTCGCCCAGCCCCATATAAACGCCGCCCTCTATTTGCCCTTCCACGAGCAACGGGTTGATGGCTCGACCACAGTCGTGGGCGATCCATATTTTCTCGACCTTGATCTCGCCGGTCTGCGGATCCACGTTGACCTCAACGGCGCAGGCTGAGTAGCTATAAGCCGGACTGGGTCCCACGCCTGAACCTTTGAAGGGCCCAGCCAGTTTGGGCGGCGTGTAACTGCCCATCGCAACCAGCGCGCCATGTTGAGCTTCAGCCCGCTGGACAGCCTGCTCAAATGGAACCGAGCGCCGCTCGTCGTCAACGCAGAAGATTCGACCGCCGCGAGCCGCCAAGGCTCCGACTGGCAGTTCGAGCATATCAGCGGCCGCCTCCAGCAGGAGCGCCTTCAATTTCTCAGCCGCCTGAATCGCGGCGTTGCCCATCATAAATGTTACCCGGCTGGAATAACTGCCGAGGTCAATGGGGGTGAGGTCGGTATCGGCTACCGTCAGTTGAATGTGATCGAGTCCCACGCCCAGCACTTCGGCGACGGTATAAGCCAGCACCGAAGTGGACCCCTGTCCGATGTCAGCCTGACCGCAGTAGACAGCCACCCCGCCGCCGCGATCCAGCTTGATCTGCACCGAGGTGTGCGGCAGGTCGTTCCAGTAGATGGGTAGCCCGGCGCCGCTCAGGTAACTGCCGCAGGCTAGACCGATCCCGCGTCCGTATGCAAGTTGACGGTGCTTCTCGCGGAATCCGGAGGCTTTAACCACTTTGTCAAGGCACTCGTCCAGCGCGCAGGTGGTAATGCGCAGGTGGTTGACCGTGTGCGAGTTTTCCTCCACAAGATGACGACGTCGGATGTCAACCGGGCTCAGCCCAAGCGCCTCGGCGATCTTGTCGAGTTGGACTTCAAGGGCGAAGCGCGGTTGTGGCGTGCCGTGCCCGCGCTTCGGGCCGCAGGGCGGCTTGTTCGTGAAGACGCGCAGTCCATCGAACTTATAGGCTGGGATCTTATAGGTCACCGTCTGTAACGCGCCAGTGTAATAGGTGCTTGCGATTCCATACGAGCCGTGAGCCCCGCCGTCGAGGAAGGTCTTGAAGTGCATGGCGGTGATGGAGCCATCTTGACGCACGCCGGTCTTCACCCACATCAAGACCGGATGCCGCCCCCGGTGTGTGTAGAAAACTTCTTCGCGGGTGAGCGTGATCTTCACCGGGCGGCCCGTGATCATGGCTAGCTTGGCGGCGGCAATTTCATGGCCGAATAGATCGCACTTCCCGCCGAACCCGCCGCCAACCGGGGTGGCGATGATTCGCACCCGGCTCATCGGGATGCCAAGCGCTTTTGAAAGTAAGCGGTGGACGTAATGCGGTGTCTGCGTAGACGACCACAGCGTTAGGCGGGAGTCGGCGGTGTAATGCGCCAGCGCGGCATGTTGCTCGATCGGCAGATGGGTGTTGCCCTGATAGAAGAACGTGTCGTCGCGCACGTAGTCGGCTTGGCTGAACCCAGCCTGCGGATCGCCGTACTCAAGTGAGACCAGTTTGTGGATGTTGCCCTGGTCGCCCGAGTCGTGGATCGGTTCGCCCTTCTGATCGAGCGCTTCTTCAATTGACAGGTAGGCGGGCAACGCCTCGTACTCCACCTGGATCAGTTCCAGCGCGCGTTCAGCCGTCTCCTCGTCCACAGCCGCCACGGCGGCGATTGGGTCGCCGACAAAACGGCCCTTATCACCGGCTAGCCCGGTTTCGTCCTGACTGCTCGGGATGATTCCGTACTTCACCGGCAGGTCTGCGCCAGTGATCACCGCCACAACGCCCGGCAGGGCGGTCGCTTGCGTCGTATCGATCGCTTTGAGGCGCGCATGCGGATGGTGACAGCCAAGCAGTTTGGCATACAGCATGCGCGGGAGAGACAGGTCGTCGGCAAACGGCGTCGCGCCGGTGACCTTGTTCACCGCGTCCACTTTGGGCAGGGGCTGGCCGATGATGTCGAATTCTTCCATTAGGGAACCCTGACTGCCTCAATGGCATCGAGTATCTTTGCGTAGCCAGTACAGCGGCACAAATTGCCAGCCAGCGCCTGACGGATCTCGTCTCGCGATGGATGCGGATGATGATCGAGCAGGGCTTTCGCCGTGAGCAGGATGCCCGGGGTACAGTATCCGCACTGGGCGGCTCCGTTGTCGGCAAAAGCCTGTTGCAGCGGATGGAGTTCACCATCGACAGCCAGCCCTTCCACCGTCAGGATCGCCTGTCCCTCCAACTCGATGGGCAGCGCCAGGCACGAAAGGACCGGCTCGCCGTCTACCAGCACCGTGCAGGCGCCGCACTCGCCCAGTTCGCACCCGTGCTTCGTGCCGGTGAGTTGCAGGTCTTCGCGCAACACCTCCAGCAGGGTCTTGTGAATCGCGGTATAGACTTCGATGGTCTCGTTGTTGACGTTCAGGGTGATGAGTTGCTTCATAGTCAAAGTAAACCTGTTGTGTGGAGAAGGCGATTTCTGATCGTGCCGTCTTGAGGGAATCCCGCGCGCGATGGAGCCTGTATCTCGGGTGTTCATTGGCGTGATCCGCGCGCCCTCCCAATATCCGACAATTAATTGGCTGCGACCTTCAATCGTTCCTTCAAGTGTTGGGTTTCTTTAAAATGTTGCGTTAGGCGACCAACGCCGAAAAGATGACCCATTCTACTTTGCCGTCATAAATGGTGCAAGTAAAACGCGCGGTTCGTCTGTATTCGAATGCAATTGTTCAACATCACCCCTCGCGCCCGCCTGATCGCCAATCAGGTGTTTATGAGGTTTGTGTAAGGCTGAAAGTAGAGGAGTATAATCACGAGTAGCAACGAAAGGAAACGAACATGTTGACTTCCTATATTCATGCGGCGATGCGGCTCGCAAAGTACGAAATCCTTGAAGATAAAACCTATTACGGCGAACTCCCCGGCTTCAAAGGCGTTTGGGCAAACGCGGACTCGCTGGATGCCTGCCGCGAAGAACTGCAAAGCGTTTTGGAAGATTGGCTGGTTCTCGGCTTACGCATGGGACACGAGCTTCCCGTAGTCGCAGGAATTGACCTCGTTCCAGAAAAGGCTGGATAATGCCAGCCTTTGGTCCGGTCAAACGAAAAGACCTGATCCGCGCGTTGAAACAGGCTGGCTTTGAAGGGCCGCACGCCGGCGGCAAGCACGAGTTTATGGTGAAGGGGGATTTGCGTTTAACCCTCCCGAATCCGCATCAAGGGGAAATTAGCAGGGACTTGCTTTCACGAATCTTGAAACAAGCAAACATCTCCCGCGATGAATGGGAAAAGTTGTAAATTGAGGAGAATCCCCCTCTCCCTTCGGGAGAGGGGTTAGGCGCCGCGCTGAGCCTGTCGAAGCGGGTGAGGGTGAAACTCACCCCTCGCGCCCGCCTGCTCGCCAATCAGGTGTTTAGGAGGCTTGTGTGAAGTGAACGACGAGTATTAGCTTGCTGAGTTCGAAAAACGCTACCACGACGAGCAATTCAAATATCTGGAGAAAAGATATCTGAATTTGGCTTGCAACTCATCACTACCTACTTGTTTCTGGAAGTAAACGATTATTCACCGTTTATATACTGGCTCGCTAAATCTTGTTTTCTTTGAGCAAGTTCTATTTTTTGCTTGTATTCGCGCTCTGCACGAACTAAACCCAAAGCGTCTCTCTGCCGAATTGCTTCATCTTTTTTGACCTTGTACTCGTATTCGTACAGCATTGTTTCTTGCTGAAATTGGTATTCTATTTCTCTCTGACGCTCGTTTCGGAAACTTTGAGGAAAATAGCGAGCCGCCACTTTAATCAAATTGCCTTCATTGAGCAATAAATGTTCTATTCTTCCCCCGTCAATCACTTCAATATTGATTCTGTCTTTTAAGCGGCTAAAAGTATCCTGTAACCCACTCGAAGGAAGCGTTGAATAAAATGCCATAAACCCTGAACAATGAAATTTCTCAACCCTTACCGTTATATCAATTTCATCTTTTGTGCCAACTGCTTTGCCCGAATGGGCAAAATGTTTGCAACTGACTAGCCATTTAATTTGTGTGCTACTCAATATGCCAGTCATCTTTTCTGCGACAATCAGGTCTTTGCCACCATCAGCGCCGCGACTTGGTCCTTCAATTATTTCATATCCAAGAACAAAGAGAAAATCTCTTGTAAATGCTTCAAAGGAATCCTGATTTCCTTCGCCAGTATTTGCTTGCGGAATTTCCTTGAAGTCAATTACCGTCATTGCGTGGTTTGTTCTGCGTGTTTTCCAATATGGAATAAGGCTAGTTCGCTTTTGTGCGACTTCGTAGCCATTTTATATACTCCATCATGTGAGACGATGGAGCAAATTTGCTTTCCCTGAGAATAAAAAGATAGTGCAAGGTATTTTCTGTAAATTGGTCAAGGTCATCTTGGTGTTTTTACGGTGTATTAGGTTATACCTTCAAAATTTATATAGGTTCTTCCAGTCAACCACTCCTCGCTGATCTCGCAGAGCACCGCGGAAACCAATCTCAGGCAAGAGGCTTTGTTCGGAAAGATGCTGACGACCCGCGCT
>JAJTXU010000190.1 GCA_021462845.1 Anaerolineales bacterium | reverse complement strand
CCCTCCTCACCCACTATGCACTTAAGTTGCCGATCTCAAGATTGCAACGCGACCTATCCGACTCAACCGTCCGCAGAACCTTCGGCGTTGCATTCGGTCACACTCTGCTCGCGTGGAATAATATTTCGCGCGGCATGAGTCGCGTGGAGGCAGACGAGGAGAAGATCAAATCGGAATTGAACGCGCACTGGGAAGTCGTCAGCGAAGGGGCGCAGACGATCCTCCGCGCGGCGGGGCGAAGCGACGCGTACGAGTCGCTCAAGTCGCAGACGCGAGGGCGCATCATGGACAGCGACAGCTATCGGCGGTGGGTCGAGGCGTTGGACGTCCCCGAAGAAATCCGCGCGAAGTTGATGAGTCTATCGCCTGAGTCGTACATCGGGTTGGCAATCCAAATAACAGATGAAACAATTCGTAGTAGCGACTTCAGTCGCTGAATATTCGGACGACTGAAGTCGTCACTACATTATTATAGTTGGCGTTAGAGAACGCCAACTACACACCGTGGAGGCACAATGACCGTAACAGCAGTCATCGGTTCGCAATGGGGCGATGAAGGAAAGGGAAAAGTTGTAGATTATCTCGCCGAACGCGTGGATTACGTGGCGCGTTTCAACGGCGGCAACAACGCGGGGCATACCGTGATGAACGAATTCGGGACATTCAAAATTCATCTCGTGCCTTCGGGAATTTTTTCGAAGAACACAACGGGGTTGATCGGCGGCGGCGTGGTGATTGACCCCGCTGTGTTGATCGAAGAGATCGAACTGTTGAACAAGGCTGGCGTCGGCGTGGATGGACGTTTGTGGATCTCGCCGCGTTCGCATCTCATCATGCCGTATCACAAAATGCTAGACGGCTTGTACGAAGAGGCAAAAGGCGCGGGCGCGACGGGGACGACGCGGCGCGGCATCGGTCCCGTGTTTGCGGATAAGGTCAGTTACAACGGCATCCGCTGGACGGATTTTGCCAGCGACGCATTCGAGTCGCGCTTGCAAATGCAATTGGTCTTGAAGAATAAGATCATCGCCGCATTGGGGGGACAAGTCTTGAACTATGAAGAAGTCCGCGATTTGTATCGAGGATATTATTCAAAACTTAAGCCGTACATCAAAGAATTATTTCCGTTGGTGCAAGACGGCTTGAAAGCGAACAAACACTTTTTGCTCGAACAGGCAATGGGAACGTTTCTGGATACCGATTGGGGCACGTATCCGTTCGTGACCGCCTCGACGACGATCCCCTCCGCCGCGTCGGCAGGGCTTGGCATCCCGCCACGTTACATCACGGACGTGGTCGGCGTGACGAAGGCGTACACCACACGCGTCGGCGCGGGACCGTTGCCGACAGAAATCCATGATGTTGAAAGCGGCGTGTACAAAAAATTCGCCGAGGTCGCCGCAACGACGGGACGCACGCGCCGAGTCGGCTGGCTGGACCTGGAGATCGTGAAGACCGCTGTCGCCATCGGCGGCGTGACCGAGTTATGCGTCACCAAGTTGGATGTACTGAGCGGGCTGGATGAAATCCAAGTTTGCGTTGGATACAAATTGAACGGCAATGATGTGACATACGCGGACGTGGACGCGTACGGGCTGGGCAATGTCGAATGTGTGTATCGAACATCGAAAGGCTGGGATGAAGATATTAGCAAAGCCAAGTCGTTCGAGGAGTTGCCCGTCAACGCGCAGAAGTACGTGAAGATGATCGAAGATGCGGCAGGCGTCCCGGTGAAGTGGATCGGCACAGGTCCCGAACGCGAAGCGACGATACGAAGATAATCTCAACGGAGGCAGGCATGAACGCAACACTACAGCAGGAATTGGAAGTCCAAACGAAAGAGTTCAGAAAGTTGATCGCGGAGTATTGCCGCTTGGAAAGTGTCGCGGCGCAGAATCGCATGATGAAGGAAACCGCCGATTGGGTGGAGAAACTGCTCAAAGACACGGGCTTTGATACCCGTCAACTGGAGGTGGAGGGTTCTCCCAATTACGTCTACGGAACGCTCAAAGGGAAAAGCGATTTCACCCTCCTGCTGTACAACCATTACGATGTTCAGCCTGAAGCGCCGATAGAACTCTGGAACAGCCCGCCGTTTGAAACAACCGAAGTGGACGGCAAACTCGTCGCGCGCGGAATCTGCGACAACAAAGCGGAGTTGATCTCGCGCATCTGCGCCATCCGCGCGTTGCTTGCGGTACACGGCGAACTCCCCATCACCGTCAAATGGATCGTCGAGGGCGAAGAGGAGATCGGCAGCGTTCACTTCGACGCGATGACGCGCCAGTATGGCGACCTGCTAAAAGCCGACGGCACGTTGTGGGAAGGCGGCGGTTTCAATGAGAAAGGTCAAGCGGCGATCGCGCTTGGCTTCCGCGGCTTGTTATATGTGGAATACAGCGTTGACCAGATGAAAGTGGACGCGCATTCGGGCGGCGCCCACGCCCTCCCGAGCGCAGCATGGCGGCTGGTCAAGGCGCTCGCCAGCCTGAAAGATGCAAACGGCAAAGTGTCGATCCCCGGCTTTTATGATGACGTGCGCGAGCCGACGGAAATGGAAAAACGGGCATCACAGGATAACATTGACCCGGAACAGGAAGCTAGAGTCAAGTCCATGTATGGAATCGAGTCGTTCCTCCATGATCGAAGCGGATACGATTTGGAGATATCCGTCTATGAGCCGACGGCGAATATCGCCGGCTTCTTAACCGGCTACACGGAGCCGGGGATTAAAACCGTCCTGCCCGCAAAAGCCATGGCAAAGATGGATTTCCGCCTCGTGCCGAATCAGCGCCCGGATGACATTCTGAAAAAGTTGAGGGCGCATCTCGACACGCAAGGCTTTGACGATGTGCAAGTCAAGAAACTGGGCGACGGCGACCCAGTGGTCACGCCCATAGAAGGCGAATTCGTGCAACGGATGATCCAAATTGGCAGGGCGTTCACCGAACAGGAACCGGAGATCACGCCGTTGGTCGGCGGAACACTGCCATTGCTCGGCGCGATGAAAAACAATGTGGGCGTGTTGGGCATCTCAACGTCGGGCAACCCCGCCTATTACGGCAGCGGCGCTCATGCCCCGAACGAACACATCCGCGTGAAGGATATTTCAAGAGCCATCGAATTCAACGCTTTCATGCTCACCCAACTTGGAGGATACTAAAGGAAGCCCATGACCGTCACCCTCGCTCACATTCAACGAGCCGCCGAACGGATCAAGCCGTACGCACATCGCACGCCGGTGATGACGAATGAAAGCCTCAACGAACGAGTCGGAGCGCGGGTGTATCTCAAATGCGAGAATTTGCAAAAGGTCGGCGCGTTCAAATTTCGCGGCGCGTGCAACGCGGTCTATTCGTTGAGCGATGACGAAGCGAAGCATGGAGTTTGCACGCACTCGTCGGGGAATCACGCGCAGGCGTTGGCGCTCGCGGCGAAGATGCGCGGCATCCCGGCGCACATCGTCATGCCGAACAACGCTCCGCAAGTGAAGAAGGATGCGGTCGCTGGCTACGGAGGCAGGATCACGTTTTGCGAGCCGACGCTCGAAGCGCGAGAAAACACGCTGGAGAGAATCAGGCTGAACACCGGCGCGAACGTTGTTCATCCTTATAACGATGAGCGCGTCATTGCGGGACAGGGAACCGCCTCGCTCGAACTTTTGGCGGACTCGCCCGACCTGGACGCGATCATCGCCCCCGTCGGCGGCGGCGGATTGTTGAGCGGAACGTCCATCGCGGCGAAAGGACTCAAGCCCGGCATCCGCGTCCTCGGCGCCGAACCTGAAATGGCGGATGACGCGCAGCGTTCGCTGAAAGAGGGACGAATCGTCCCGTCTGTGAATCCGAAGACCATCGCCGACGGTTTGCTCACCTCGCTCGGCTCGCTGACGTTCCCCATCCTTCAACAAAACGTCGAGCAGATCGTCGCGGTCAGCGAGCAGGGAATCGTTGACGCGATGAAATTTATTTGGGAGCGCGCGAAGATCGTCATCGAACCATCGTCGGCGGTGGCGGTGGCGGTGTTGTGGGAAAAGAAAATTGATTTGTCTGGGTTGAAAGTGGGCGTCATTCTCAGCGGCGGAAACGTGGATTTGGGAAAGTTGCCGTGGGGAGGCAAGTGAGCAAATGAGCAAGAAAAGAATACATTTATAGAAGGAAGCGACATGCAGATTCCACAAACGGGTTTATCGAAGCAAGAGATACTGTCCATGTTGAGCGCGTTCAAGGCGCGAGACATGGATTGGAAGAGCGGGAAAGTCTGGTGTTACGTCTATGACGCGGGGGAGGATCCAGCCGACGTCACGAAAGAGGCGTATATGTCTTTCTTGAGCGAGAACGGACTCGACCCGTCGGTGTTTCCGTCCATCCTAAAATTAGAAACCGACGTGGTGCGAATGGTCGTCAATTTATTGCGCGGGGATTCCAATGCGGTCGGACATTTAACGTCGGGCGGAACAGAATCGATCATGCTGGCGGTCAAGACCGCGCGGGATAAAGCGCGAGTTGAAAAGCCGCATATCACACAGCCTGAGATGATCGTGCCGAAGAACGCTCACGCCGCATTCCATAAAGCCGCGCATTATTTGTGCGTGAAGCCCGTGATCGTTGACCTTGACCCAAAGACTCTCACCGTTCGCGCCAGCGACATGGAAAAAGCGATCAACGAAAACACGATCCTGCTCGCAGCCTCCGCGCCGAGTTATTCGCAAGGGATGATCGATCCGATCGCGGAGATCGGCGCGATCGCAAAGAAGCATAATTTGTTATTTCACGTGGATGGATGCGTGGGCGGGTTGCATCTTTCGTTCATGCGGAAGATGGGCTGCGAAGTCCCCGATTTCGATTTCAGCGTGGAGGGCGTTACGTCCATATCAACAGACTTGCACAAATACGGCTACGCCGCCAAAGGCTGTTCGGTGATCATGTACCGCGACAGGTCAATTCGCAAGTATCAAATCTTCGCCTGCACCGATACGACCGGGTACACTCTGGTCAACCCGACCGCATTAAGTTCAAAATCTGGCGGACCGATGGCTGGGGCTTGGGCGATCATGAATTTTCTGGGCGAAGAAGGTTATAAGAAGATCATTCAAAAGGTGCAAGACGCCGCCAAAAAAATGATGGACGGCATCAACACCATTGACGGCTTGTACGTGTTAGGCAAACCCGCCATGAGCATGTTCTCGTTCGCCTCCGATTCGCTGAACGTCTATCAGTTGGCAGACGAGATGGGCAAGCGCGGTTGGTATTTGCAGGGACAATTCTCCACGCCCGCGATTCCGCGCAACTTGCACATCTCGGTCAGCCTCGGCAACGCGGATAACGCCGACGCGCTTCTCAAAGACCTGCGAGAGTGCGTCGAGATCGTGAAGTCCAAGCCGCCCATTGATTCGGAGACGATCAAGAGCATGATCGCCGCGGCGCTGCAAAGCCCGGACCCCGAAGCAGCGTTCGGTCAACTCGCGGACAGCGCGGGTCTCTCCGGCGCGGAACTCCCGACCGAGATGGCGTTCATCAACGAGGTACTGGACAATCTGCCCGACGCATTATGCAATGTGTTTCTGGTCAATTACTTCAACGACCTGTACGTTTGACCGCTGACGTAATAAACACTCGATACTTCACGAAAGTTCAGGCGACAGTTCGATTTGCTTGGCAAATCGAACTGTCGCCTGCCTTGAGAAGCAACAACAAAATTATGCTATACTCAAAATCAACGAAAAGCAGAGTAGAGATACCATGTTGCACTTAAACCTTAATGTCCGTCCCAAAACTGCAAAGCGCCTCAAAAGGGTTCTGGAATACTCGCGAAACGAAGAAGCATTCGCTCAAAATGTGATCGCCTACCAGGTGGCGGAACTGAAACGCGCGATTTTGAATTTGCGCGTTGAATTGAAAACCTTTGAAGAAAAGTACCGCCTAACCAGCGCGGATTTCTACAAAAAGTTCGGCGCAGGCAAGTTGGATGATCGGGAAGATTATTTGACCTGGGCTGGATTGTGGGAAATGCTTACGAAGAATGAAAAAGAACTCCGGGGACTGGAAGGATGATCGAGGAATATTTTCAATGGGTTGAAAATATTCTACGTGAATTCCCGATCATTCGCGCCTATGCGCTGAATAAAAAGATTTATAACAACCAACAAGGAATGATCAGCGGAAAGATCGTTTTCGAAAACGGAAGCAGGCTGGATTTTCTAGAAGTGATTGACACGGGAGAGGACGCAAAGCTGAAGTATCGTTATCACTTTATGAACAAATCGAATACATTGATCTTCCGCTACGACAACGCGCCGCATCATCCTCAAATAAAGTCATTTCCACATCATAAACATCTTCCCAAAAGCATCAAGACGAGCGTAGAACCGTCTCTGCGTGATGTTTTGCTTGAGATCACAAAGAAAAGCAAGAGGAAGTAATGAATCGGTTTGCAAGAAGAGTCACATCAACTTGGAGTTGCACATGATCACATTTATCGCATGGTTAATTTTCGGGGCGCTGGCGGGATGGGTTGCCAGCATTCTCACGGGCAAGAATCGCAGGATGGGACCCGTCGCGAACATTGTCGTTGGGATTCTCGGCGCGTTCATCGGCGCGGGGATCATGAACACGCTGGGCATCGCGGTTCCCGAGGGATTCAGCGTGATGGGATTTTTAGTCGCGGTGGGCGGCGCGGTGGTGATGATCGGGGCAATGGGGTTGATCCGTCGCGGATGATTTGGCAACGTAAATGAAGAGCCGCGCGAAATGCGCGGTTTTTTTGTTATCAATATTATCAGGGCGCGTTAGAGAACGCGCTCTACACAAGCTAATCATCTATCAAAATGAAGGATCGCTAGATTGCCTTCGAATGATGCGGCGAGTTGTTCGGGGAGATTCCCCAGCGTGTTGGCAACGCGCTTGCGCGAGCCGAAGCCCGGCACGACGAGAAAACTGCTGACGCTTTCCTGT
>JAJTXU010000019.1 GCA_021462845.1 Anaerolineales bacterium | reverse complement strand
GGGACTCATCCCCGTGACGATCTATCTCATGGAGGGCAACTCGCTGACGCGCGACATCGCCTCCCTTCCGACCCGCGAGATGCCTCGCCATGAGCAAGCCGCTCAAGCCATCGCGGGGCTGGTGATCAAGCCGATCTACATGATGTTGTGCCTGGCGATCATCGTCGCGCTCATCGGCCAGACGCGCCCGGCGTTAGTCGTTCTCATGTGGGGACAAATTGCTTTCCTCATCGGGGAAATCTTCTGCGCGATCAACTTCTACATCTACCGGCACGAATCGTTGATCTCGGAATATCTGCATAGTTTTGGCATGGCGCTGGCGTTCGGTCTCACGCTGTTAGCGCTGATCGAATGGGTCGAACTGCTGACCAACGCGCGGCGCAAGCCGTTATTTTTGAAAGAGATCAGAGCCTTTACGTTGTTCGCCCTGCCGATCTTCGCCATGCTCACCTTTATCCCGTTTCTCGCCCCGCTCCAAACGGATGCGTACACAACCTCCATTTTCAACGTAACGTATTCGTACACGCGCTTCGAAGCGTATGAAATCTACGAACGGCGCGTCCTGCCCGCGCTTTCGCTGATCATCTTTATCGTCACATTCTTTTACCTCCTGAACGGACCGTCCGTGATGCCTTTTCGCGCAAAAGCCATGCTCTGCGCGGGATTGGGGGCGCTCGGCTTCGCCTACTTCCGCATCGCGCTCAACGCCATCTTCGTGGACAGCCTCGTCTGGTTCGAGTTTTGGGAGGAAGCGACAGAATTGATGTTCGTCGGCGGGGTTGCGTTCGCACTCTGGAGATTCAAAGCGATGTTCAAGAAAACCCCGATATTGGATCTGTTTCTCTCCCAATGAAATGTTCATGGTTTTCCGAGGGCGCAGAATCTAACGATATAATCAGCCATCATGTTCACAGATCAAGTTGAAATCCACGTCCGTTCGGGCAAGGGCGGCGACGGGATGGTGCATTTCCATCGCGAAAAATTCATTCCGCGCGGCGGACCCGACGGCGGCGACGGCGGCAGGGGCGGCGACGTTGTCTTCGAGGTGAAGTCCACGCTCAACACGCTTTCCGCGTTTCGGCAGAATCAAAAATTCAAAGCGGAGGAGGGCGTCAAAGGCGGACCTTCGCAAATGTCCGGTCGCGCGGGCAAAGACCTCGTCATTCACGTCCCGCCCGGCACGATTCTCTTCGACGCGGAAACGAACGAGATCATCGGCGACCTGACTCAACCAAGTCAGCGACTCGTCGTCTGCAAAGGCGGGCGCGGCGGACGCGGCAATCAGCACTTCGCCACCTCGCGCAACCAAGCGCCTAGCACTGCCGAGAAGGGCGCGCCTCACGAAGAAAAACGCCTCCGACTCGAATTGAAGCTGATCGCCGACCTCGGCTTGATCGGCGTCCCCAACGCGGGCAAATCCACACTGCTTTCCGTGTTGACGAACGCCAAGCCGAAGATCGCCGCGTATCCGTTCACCACGCTGGAGCCGAATCTCGGAGTCGCTGAAATTGACGTGAACGCCTCCGTCGTGCTGGCAGACATCCCCGGTCTGATCGAAGGCGCGAGTCACGGCGCGGGGCTGGGACACGACTTCCTACGCCACATCCAACGCACGCGCGTGCTGATCCATCTGCTCGATGGGTTGTCCGACGATCCATTCGCGGATTACAGTCAGATCAATTCAGAGCTGGCATTGTTCGACCCGAACCTTGCGAAAAAGCCGCAGATCGTTGCGCTCAATAAAATTGACCAGCCCGATGTGCAAGAGAAACTCCCCGCGCTTCAAAAGCAATTCAAAAAACTCAAAGTAGAGTTGATGACCATCTCGGCGTTAGCGCGAACGAACACGCGCGAATTGCTAGTGAAAGCATATCAAATTTTGCAGGAGACTCCCGAACTCGAATCGTTCGAAGCGCCGATGCCGGTGTACAAAGCGAAAGACGATCCGCGCGATTTCAAAGTGACGCGCGAAGGCTCGCAAGAATGGCGCGTGTCGGGTACGGCGATCGAACGCGCCGCCGCAATGACTCAATGGGAGCACGACGGCTCAGTGCGCCGCTTTCAAAAGATCATGGAAACTCTCGGCGTGGACGAGGCGTTACGCAAAGCGGGAGTGCAAGAGGGCGATTCGGTTGCCGTTGGCGATTTTGAGTTAGAGTGGCAGGAGTGATGCAGTAATTGGTAATTGGTAATTGGTAATTTTGCGTGCAGAGAGAATTAGAGAATTGGAGAATTGAGACTGGAGATTGGAGACTGGAGATTGAACGACCTCGGCATGGAGTGTGTCGAGGTCGTTTTGATTTGTTAGGCGGATTTCCATTTTGTGGCTTTAGCGATCCTCTCCCCCAACGGCGGATGCGAGTAAAACATGAACACCACCCATTTTTCGGGGTCAACCTCGCCGAGATTCTGATTCGCCAAGCGCGTAAACCCAGACGCGAACGCTTCATTCTTCCCCGTTGACCGGAGCGCGTAATCGTCAGCCATGTTCTCCCGCCAGCGCGAGACAGCGTTGTTGAGCGGCATGGTGACGAGATCATACGCGCCGATGATGAGTCCCAGGGCAGGCAACGCGGCGACATCCGCAGGCGACGTGAAGCCGAACGCGCCAATCGCCCAATTCAACCCCAGCGACGCGAGATACAGACTCAGCGTAGTACTTATTATTCCAAACGTGATCAACACTGGAATATCGCGGTTGACGTGATGTCCCAACTCGTGAGCAAGCACGGTCTCTACTTCGTCCGCAGAAAATTCGTTGATGAGCGTGTCGCCCAAAATGATTCGGCGCGTGTTGCCGATGCCCGTCAGCGCGGCGTTGGCAGACTTCGTCCGCTTCGACATATCGAACTTGAACACCCCGCGGACTTTTGTATTCGCGCGTTCGGCAAGTTTCAACAAACGGTCCGCCAAATCTTTGTGTTCATCGCCAAGCGGAACATATTTATTGAACAACGGCATGATGAGGATCGGCGCGAGGTTGATGAGCAACACATTGAAGACGAGCAATCCGCCCGCCGCCCACAGCCACCACAAGTCGCCAGTGACTCGCAGGGCGAGATACAGTAATTCGATGAGAATCAAGCCGAGGGGCAGTCCGACCGCCAGCCCTTTGATTTGGTCAACGATCCAGCCTTTGAGAGTCTGGTTCGATTGACCGAAGCGATGCGGCAGGACAAATCCACTGTAGTAGCCGAGAGGAAGATTCAGGAGGAAGAAGACCCCACCAAAGATGGCAACGAACGCGGGGACGAGGAGCCAGGGGTAAGTGAACAGTGACCAGTGATCAGTAAGCCATGTGCGGAGCGAAATCGCCCAGCCGAAGTAAATCCACGCGAGGAAATATGCCGCGCTGAAAATTGTATCCACCAACCACAAGCGACGGCGGATGCGCGCGTATTGCTTGGCTTGCTTTTGTTTTTCAGGGTCGAGGGTTGTCATTTCGATTTGCGATTTGCGATTGATGATTGGAGACCGATCACTTATCACTGATAACTTATTACTGCTCACCGACTCATCTCGCTTGCCAGCAACGCAATGACCTCATCGGTCTTCATCACATCGCCATACGCTTTGAGCGCCGCCATAAATGATTTGTGGACGTGATCGGCGGGAACGACGGTATCGTCAAATTTCAAATCTTTGGTGGCGCAAGCGTCTTCGGCGACGATCACTTTGAAACCCAGATCGCTCGCGGCTCGCGCAGTTCCGTCCACGCACATGTGACTCATCATGCCTGTGATGACGACGCGTTCCGTTCCCCACTGCTTCAAAACATCAAGCAAGTTGGTATTGAGAAACGAGTTGACCTCGTTCTTATACACAATCGGCTCACCCTCAAAATGCGCGACCGAGTCGTGAATGTCCGAGCCTTCGCTTCCTTTCACAAAGAAAGGCGCGTCGGGACTCTCTTCGATGTGCTGAATATGAACGTGTCGTCCGCCATGCTCGCGGAAGCACTGGAGCAATTCATACGCCTTCTTCGCCGCCGCCAGCGGGTTCACCAGCGGATTCTTCCCACCCTCAAAATAATCTTTCTGAATGTCAATGACGATCAATGCGGTTTTCATAAATTTCCTTGATCTTCCTTTGTGGTCTTTGTGTCCTTCGTGTTTAAAAAATTACTTCCTCCCATAATCCGCCGGGTTCTCGCCCCATTCATGCGTGTCCCATTTCAACACCGCATCGTCGTCTAATTCGTTTTCAGCCAGCCAGTTCTCCGCGCTACGGATCATCGCAAAGATCAACGCGTTCTTGCCGGTGTGTTTCAAATTCGTTTTGCACACACCCATCTCGACCCACGCGATCGCATTCTCAGAGTCGGAATAGATCGGCATTTTCTTTTTCTGTTTCGCCAACCATGCGAGCGCGCGGACAATGGCAAGAAATTCACCGATGTTGTTCGTCCCATCGGGATACGGACCCGCGCGAAAAATTTCCTTCCCCGATTCCGTTTCGACGCCGCGATATTCCATTTTGCCCGGCGAACCTTTGCATGCCGCGTCCACGCAGAGGGATGGCAGGAGGGGCGGCTCTTCGGATTCCTTCCACTTCCCCATCGTGGACGCCCGCCCCTTGAACGCCTCATACTTCGACTGGAGGGCTGACTCGGCTTCTTTGAGCGACTCGAACGCTTTGAACTCCGCGCCGACGAATCCCTTCACCTGTTGTTCACACTCCGCCCATGAGGTGAAGATGCCGGTCTTGCGTCCCTTCCAAACGACGTAGAATTTTTGCTTCGGCATTGTGTATATCGTAACGCGACATTTATGTCGCCCTTAACTGCGACTTGAAAGTCGCGTTACACATGTCACGACGGCTCCTCCCAGCCCGCCTCTTCGACCGCCATGAAAATATCTGTGGCGGAGATCATGCCGATCAACGTTCCGTGCTCGTCGGCAACCGGCAGGTGGTGAAATTTTTTCTCCTGCATCACACGCGAACATTCCGCCAGCGTCCATTCCGCTTTGCCGGTGATGATGGGACCCGACATGATCTCGCTCACATGCGTCTCGGCGGCATTGCGGTTCACCGCCACGATCTTATCGCGAATGTCGGTGGTGGTGAGAATGCCATATTGTTTGTTCTTCTCGCTCATATCCACGATCACGCTATGGATGTTTCGCCGCCGCATCAACGTCATGGCGTACGAAACGGTGGTATCCGGGTCAACGACGACAATGGGACTGCTCATCCAATCTCGAACAAGGTGCGGCATGATTACCTCCAGTAGGTGCGCAAAATGAATTTTGCGGTACGGCTATTTTACAACCAATTCGACCGAATCCATGGCGAGCAATGAACCATCCTTCGCGCTGATGTCTTGAATCTCAACGCGGATGACCGAGCCTGATAACAGCCCGCCGATGTTGATCATGGTATCAAACGTGCCGGGCGCGCCGAAGTCGGTAGCGGTCACAGTCACTGCGCCGGCAGACAGTTCGATTCCGCCCACATCGTAGATTCGATACGCGAAGGTGTTCTCAAACGGGGCAATGGCAAAACTGCCTTTGACCTGAACCGCGCTAAAGGCTTCCGAGCCATTCAATGGCGAATCGATGGTAATCGTGCGTGGTCTCCCATCAGGCGTGAAAGTAACGTAATCGCTGATTTGGAGTTGATCGTCAATGAGTTGATAATGCCGTTCATTTTGCAACGTGGGGCAACAAAACGGATCTTCTGAAGCGTGCGTGATGGCGCGCAGGAAAATTTCCCCGTTTTCAATGGACAGCGCGTTGATCGCCGGTCTATCGTCCACCAGCGTGGATGTTTGGAAAACAGGCTCGCCGCTCGTCAGCGTATACACCGCAATGAAGACAAAGTTGCCTGTGCCGCCATAATTTTCAACGACAGCCACCGCAATTTCATCCACGCCATCGCCATTGAGGTCGCCGCGCGCGGAGTGATCCATCAGAGTCGCAGAGGCATAGTCCGGACTTCCGGGCGGGCTTGATTCATATTTTCCATCGGTGAATTGCACGACGCGCAACGAATCGGGTATGCCGAGTTGATATTGCCCGTTGCGAATCTGCGCGGCGTAATCCGGCGCGGGCGTGGGCGCTGAAGTGGGCGTCGAGGCGGGAGGAATCGCCGACGCGGTTGGGGCAGGCGTCCCTGCGGGAGAGCCGGGGGTACATCCAATTAAAAAGAGGATGAGGAATGCGATCAGGGAATAACGGGAAACCATGTGGCGCCTCCATCGTCGGTGCGATATAGCGACGTGTGATTTGTGTCTGAATTTAGCGAAAGGACATAGCCGGTATCCGCGCTGACGAAATCCATGCCGGAAAACGAATCGCCGAACTTGACGTCGGGCGGGATGATGCTCCACGTTTTTGCCGCGTCGCGCGTGACGTAAAACTGCTCGCGGTTATAGATGACGATCTCGCTCGCCGAGATGAAACTCACCTCGCCGCTCTGGGGAATCAATGTGGGCGTGAGCGACCAGGTGTTACCCGAATCGGTGGAAACATACACCGGCGTGTTGATCGCATCGGAGGTGTTGCGCATGACGAGGAACACAGTGTTGTCATAGGCGAATGAAACTTGTTCGACGCTGAGTTCGGCATCTGCGCCGCCCTCCGGCAACGGGAGTGTGACCGGCGACCACGTCGCGCCGCCGTCATCGGTGCGGAAGATGTACGGCGAACCCGGCGCGTAGATCACGCCGTAGATCCATGCGGTTTGCATGTTGAGCGGCGTGAAGCCTTGTTTGAGTCCGCCGAGCGGAAGCGAATCGGAAGACACAGGGCGGTTCGGGTCGTTGGTGAATTTTTGAGTCCACGTTGCGCCGCCGTCGGTGGTTTGATAGACGGCGACCGCGTTCGAGCCTGCGCCAACGCCGAGGTCTGCCAATGCCCAGCCGTTATTGGGATCGAGGAACGAAACGTGAGCGCCGCTGTATGGCGTATCAATTTCGCTCCATGTGACTCCGCCGTCGGTTGTGCGATATTGAAACCCGGCGAATGGATAATTCGCATTGTCGGCTAGTTGCAGCCACACATGGTCGTTGTCCATGATGAACCAGTCCACGCTGTAGCCAGCCTCGCCCATTTCAGGCGGCGTGACGTTGTACCACGTGATGCCGCCGTCGTTCGTGCGGACGATCTGAGTCTGCGTCACGCCCCAGCCATCGCGAGGGTCGAGGAATTGAATCTTGATCAACTCCGGCGATTGGACGAGCGGAGCATCAATCTCGGCTGGCTCAGGTGTGGCGGGGATTGGCGTTTCGGGAATTGACGTGGGAGATTGCGCCAACGCTTCGGGAGATGCAATCGGCGCGTTGCAAGCAACGAGGAGAGAAAGAAGAAAGAGGAAAGAGGTTAGGGAAATTGTTCTTTTCATGGTTGTTTATCTTATCTCAATACATACGGAATACGGACTTTTGATCTTTTATAAATTAATCGAGTAACAAACCTAACCACTGAGACACGGGGACACTGAGAAAAACAATTTAAAAGCTCCGTGACTTAGTGTCTCCGTGGTTCAAAATGGAGTGAAAGGATTGCTCGGTTTAATTGTTAACTTGCAACAGTCCGCTTTTGACATAAGGCGGACTGAAGTCCGCGCTCCGAAAATCTATAAAGTCTCGATGATCGTCGCTTCGCCTTGACCAACGCCGACGCAAAGCGTGGCGAGTCCATATTTGATATTGCCGCGCAATTTCATTTCATGCGCGAGCGTTGTCACCAATCGCGCGCCCGAACATCCAAGCGGATGCCCGATGGCGATCGCGCCGCCGTTGACGTTGACGATTTCGGGATCAAGTTCCAAATCTTCCATCACCGCGAGCGATTGCACGGCAAAGGCTTCGTTGAGTTCGACGAGTCCGATGTCTTTCATCTGCAAGCCCGCTCGTTGCAACACTTTTCTCGTTGCAGGGATCGGGCCATATCCCATCACGCGCGGTGGGACTCCAGCCACAGCCGATGCGACGACTCGCGCAAGAGGCTTGAGATTCAATGCGCTGGCTTTTTCTTCGCTCATCATCAACACTGCCGCCGCGCCATCGTTGAGTCCAGACGAATTTCCCGCAGTCACAGTTCCACCCTCTTTGGCAAACGCGGGCTTGAGTCGCGCAAGCGATTCCATTGTTGTGTCGCGGCGCGGACGTTCGTCGGTATCCACAATTTTCGGCTCGCCTTTTTTTTGCGGAATCGAAACTGACAAAATTTCTTTTGCGAGTCGTCCCGAATCAATCGCGGCAATGGCGCGTTGATGACTCTTCAATGAAAACTCATCCTGTTTTTCGCGCGTGATATGCGGACGTTCCTGCGCGATGTTTTCGGCGGTCTCGCCCATCGAGTGCGTGCCGTGCGCTTCTTTCATTTTTGGATTCGGATATCGCCAACCGAGCGCGGTATCCCATGCGGTGAGATTGCCGAACGAGAATCCCGCCTCCGCTTTTGGGATGGAGTACGGCGCGCGACTCATCGATTCGACTCCGCCCGCGATGAAGACCTCGCCCTCCCCAGCCTTGATCGCCCGCGCCGCCTGATTCACCGCGTTCAACCCCGACGCGCACAGACGATTCACCGTCACGCCCGCGACTTCAACCGGCAACCCCGCCAGCAACGCGGACATCCGCGCGACGTTGCGGTTATCTTCGCCCGCTTGATTCGCGCATCCGAGGATCACTTCTTCCACAAGCGCGGGGTCAAGGCTGGAGCGTTGAATCACTTCACGGATAACAGAAGCCGCCATATCGTCGGGGCGAAGCGGGGAGAGAATCCCGCCCAAGGCTCCGATCGGCGTGCGGATCGCGTCTATGATGACTGCAGTCGTCATTGGTTCTCCAAACTACTCTTTGTCATTTAAACAATTCGGATACGGGAATCCTCACGCCGCTGATCCACGCATATACCACGATGCCCAGAGCTACGATGTAGAAGATGATGAACAGCCAATAGATGATCGGCGCTCTGGCGCGCGTGATGGGACCAAAAAAGCGCAGATGAATTTCGCCTGAGCGCAATTCATACACGATGAACGCGCCAAGGATCAACGCCACGATCCACATCGTATCGAGCGAAAGTAAAAAATTCATAACACAAGCCTCCGCGCGTGAATTATACACGGACAACACAAAGCAAATATCAGCCCGAATTGCATCAGGGAAAATGTTACCGAGGGAAGTATCGTTGCATCAGTGAAAATGTTACTTTCCAATAGGCTAAAGAGCCTATTGGAGGAGCGACATGATGAGCTTGAAAAGCAAGCGTGAATTACTTGAAGTTCTGCGACCGCGATACCTCAAAGCCAAAAAGGTAGAAAAGCAAAAGATGTTGGATGAATTTACCTCTGCTACCGGATACCATCGGAAACATGCGATCCGAGTACTGAAAAATCAAAGGCAAGTTCAAAACCGCCTAAAAGGGAAACCTAAAACCTATAAAGCCGTGTATCGTGGCGAAGTGGCGCAAGTTCTGGAGCAGGTATGGGAGGTCTCTGGGCGGGTCTGTTCCAAGCGGTTACAGCCCTTTCTGGCGGAGGGCATCAACGCGTCTGGAACGCTCAACCGATGACTCAATGCAAATTCTGGCTCTACCGTTTTTAACGGGAAAGAGCCTCACCACGAAGGACACAAAGTACACAAAGGGAAAAAAAGAGCCTTGAGTTCATCGGGTTTTCCTTGGTGACCGTCGTGTCATTTCGACAAGCTCAATGCAAGCCTATGTGTTTGAAAAGAGTTGTCCCGAGTTATCCCGTTAAAAACGGTAGAACCACAATATTCTAAACGCAGGCGATACAGTGTAAAATCATTCACAGGAGACAGCATGCCCAACAAAACCCCCGCCATCATCTCTGCCGTAATAACTTTCGTTCTGCTCATTATCATCAGCGTCATCCTCTCGTTCGGTCAATTGGTCTTGCTCAATGGGTTTAGCGGACGCTTGGCTTCGATAGCGCTCAACGCCTCGTTCATTTGTCAGGGCGTAGGAAACATCCTTGCGGTCATCATCGCCTGGCGGCTGACGATTCGCCTTATCACAAAATCGAATTGGAACAACATCGTCGCGGCGCTCGTCTCCACGCTGGTTGGCACACTCACAGGCGCGGGTTTATCCTTCATCGCGATCATCGCCTCGATCCTCTTCGCCGAGCAAATCCGATGAACCAGCAAGAGATCATCCAACAAACCGCCGACTACATCAAGCAGGAATTTTCAGACGATTCGTCGGGGCACGATTGGTGGCACATCTATCGCGTCTGGCAGACCGCCCTCCACATCTGCGAAATCGAAAAGGCGGATGCCTTCATCGTCCAACTCGCCGCCCTGCTTCACGATCTGGATGATTGGAAGTTCAACGCTTCGGGGGATGAAACCCCGCTTCGCGCGCAGGGCTGGCTGGATTCGCTTTCCCTCGACCCCTCCACCACGGACGCGGTGTGCCGCATCATCAAGCACATCTCCTACAAAGGCGCGCGCGTCGAAAACAAAATGGACTCGCTCGAAGGCTTCATCGTCCAGGACGCCGACCGACTCGACGCCATCGGCGCGATCGGCATCGCCCGCGCCTTCGCGTACGGCGGATACAAGAATCGTCCGCTGTATGATCCATCCTCCTCCCCACAATTGCACGCCACTTTTGAGCAATATAAAAACAGCAACAGCGACACGATCAATCACTTCCACGAAAAATTATTGTTGCTCAAAGACAAAATGAACACCGCCACCGCCAAACGCATCGCCGAGCAGCGTCACGAAGTGATGGTGCAATTCTTGAAACAGTTCATGGATGAAATACGGAATGCGGACTTCAGTCCGCTAACATAGCAGATTTCAATTCGCCAGAAATTGCAGACTGAAGTCTGCGCTCCGAAATTCAAAACAATTCATGCTCACCCCTCACCTCCTCCGCGCCTACGCATGGATGCAATCCCGCCACCCCGACATACTCTGGCGCGGAGACGCCTCCCGCCGCGAGATCGCCCTCACCTTCGACGACGGTCCGCATCCGCGCGACACGCCTGAGGTGTTGGATGTGCTGGCGAAGCACGAAGTCCGCGCGACATTCTTTTTGATCGGGAAGGATGTGGAAAAAAATCAAAGTCTCGTGAAGCAAATCCATGCGGGCGGACATGAGATTGGAATCCATTGCTATCGTCATATCCCGTTTCCATTTGAAAGACCCGATGTGTTGCAAGACCAGTTGGAGCGAACAAAAACATTGATCTCGCAAGCGTGCGGGATTTCCTCAACCGAGATACGCGACGTCCGCCCGCCGTATGGAGCGTTCACATCGAAGACAAAATCCTTGCTCGCAGAATGGGGCTACCGCCTCGTGATGTGGAATTGCATCCCGCCGCATTTCACCCAGCCATTGAGTTGGACGATCCAACAAGTTTTGGAAGCGTCCATTTCAGGCTCGGTCATCGTCTTGCACGACGGGCATGGTCACGGCTCGAAAGCGGCGCAGATCGTCGAAACCATCGTGCCGAAGATACAATCGAACGGATTCGAGTTTGTCACGATCAATCATATGCACGACAGAAAAACAACCCAACCAATCATTGTCCGTATACATCATTGACATAGAATCCAATCGCTCGCCCGGAAGGGAAACATGAATAAGAATCAATTGTGGTCGCGCTGGACACTGGCGAATGCGTCCAGTGAAATGGTCGGGCTGGGGTTGACGTTTCTCATTACTGGTCTTGTCTTCTCACAGTTGGATGGCGTGGGAACACTGACCAGTATTTTATTGTCCTTCGCCTTCGCGGTGGCAAGCGGCGCGGTCGAAGCGACTATTGTGGGGTTGGCGCAATGGTGGGCTATGCGACCCTGGTTCCCAGGCATCGAACGCTTTGCCTGGTGGCGTGGAACGATGATCGGCGCGTTGATCGCGTACGTGTTGGGATACCTCCCTTCCACGATCATGAACATGGGCGAAGCGACTGCTTCCTCCGCCCCGATGGCTGAACCGCCGCAATGGATCGTCTTCCTGCTCGCGGCTGGGATGGGCGCGGTTGGCGGCGCGGTGCTATCGTTCGCTCAGTGGCTCGTCATGCGCGGCAAGGTCAAACGCGCGGGCGCGTGGATTCCCGCCAACATGCTGGCATGGATGTTCGGCATGCCCGTCATCTTTTGGGGAATTGACATGGCGTTCAAGATGTCCGCTCTTTGGCAATCGGTGGCGCTCATGGCATTGACGTTATTCATTGCAGGCGCGATTGTTGGCGGCATTCATGGGTTGTTCCTTATGGGGTTGGCAGAAGAGAAGTGAACTAATTTTTATCGCCCGCTTCGCCCTCAGATATCGAGTTGGCGCGGCTGACGAAGAAAAGCGCGGGGGTGAGAAGCAGGCTCGACGTCACGAGGGAAGCGAGGGTGGAACCTAGCACGGCGATAACGGCGACAACGGGTCCTCCCAACATTTGCCCAATCGCATCCACTTGACCAAACATCGAATGCACTGTGGCGCGGACTTTCGAATCCAGTTTTTGATTCACCCATGCGGTTTGCAAGGGAATGCGAACGTCGCGCAACGCGTCGATGATGAGATACAGCCCAAGGCTGAGGAGAAGGAACGGCGAGAGGGCGAACCCCAGCATGGCAACTGAGATCAGCCCCGTGACAACAAGCATCGCGCGACCGATCGCGATGGAGTTGGTCGAGTCGACGCGTTTTTCGGCTACGTGAACCGCAAGGATGGTCAGAAGCGTGCCAGCCGCGCGCAGGACGGCGAAGAACCCCACTTGGTTGCTCCCAAACAAAATCGGCAGGCTGAACTGATCCAACAAATGTTTGACCCACAGACGGTCAAACCCTTCGCTGTAGATTCCATAGAACAAGCCAACGCCGACGATGCTCATCAAGCGCGGTTTGGAGCGAACCGCATCCGCGCCTTGTTGAAAGGTATGCCACATGTGTTGCCAGGTGTTGCGGTTTTCGCGCGGCGTCGGGTGGAAATTTTTCTCAGGCATGATGAAGATCAGGATCACGCCGATCAACAACACGCCGATCGCGCCAACTAGAATCGGCATGGCAACATTATTCACGCCGACCAGCGCGGCAAGCGCCATGCCGATCAATGATGCGTATAAACCGACTCGCATTGCGCGCAGAAATAATTTATTGGCATCGTCTTCACCGATCTCGTCGGTGATCCATGCTTGCGTTGCGCCGCTGGTAAAGGTGTAACCCAACCCCCAGATGATTTGCGCAAGGAGAATCGGAATGAACGCGGGGAAGAGTCCTTCCACAAGGAAACCAACGCCCATCAATATGTACCCGATGATGATCGAAAGCCTGCGCGAATACACATCGGCGACGATGCCCGTCGGCACTTCGAACACGAACGCGGAAATTTCAAGCGCAGTGCCAACGAGGATCAATTGAACAGGGGTCAGCCCCGCAACAGTTGCCTCATACAGCGACGTGACGACGAACATCATCGAGAAGCACGCGGAAGCGGAGAACTCAATGAAGAGATAAACGCGGGATGGGGAGGGGCGATACAAGAGATGGGAGATTAGAGATTGGAAGCTAGAGAATGGCTTTGAGTTGTTTCAACACAGATTCGGCATCCGTGAAAAGGATTCCCTTCATGCCGATCTTTTCGCACGCTTCGATGTTTGCGGGCATATCGTCCACGAACACGGCTTCGTTCGGCTCAACTTGCAATTGTTCCAACGCGATGCGATAGATCTTCTCGGCAGGCTTCGCTACTTTAATCTCCGCCGAGATGACAATGGAGTCGAACACATCGGCGAATTTTTCACGCTCCATGTAGGCGCGCAAACCGTCCCATGCGTTGGAGATGGCTCCCACTTTGCGCTTCGGCTTGAGCGAGCGCATAAACTCCAGCAGGTTGCGATCGATGATATCGCCGCCGAAAAATTCCTCGCGCACGCGCGCAACATCGCTGGCTGGCAGTTTGAGCGCTTTCATCACATTCAGCCAGTGTTCCTGTTCGGTGATCTCCCCCACCGAGGCGCGCGCCGCAGAGTTGTTCGCTCCGCCGCCGAAAACAAGTTTCTCGATGTCTTCATAATCCATGCCGAATTGCGCCGCGAGTCTTTGCCGCGGAGCCTGATGTTCCGTGCGGACGATAACTCCGCCGAGGTCGAAAAAAACAGCGCGAATGCTCATTTCTTTTTTGCCGCCTTATTTTTAGCCGATGTTTTTTTCTCAGCCGCCGATTTCTTTGCGGCAGCCGGCTGAGGATTTGATTCGGCTGGGGCAACAGGAGCAGACTCAGGCTGGGGAAGAGGCGCTTCGCTCTGCGGGTGAGCCTGCATCTCCGCCTCGAATTGTTTCAACGCCTCGCGCCAGTTCGGGAAGAACATTTCCATGCGTTTGCGCTCGACGCGCGTGGCGCGCCGGCAGCGCGGACAGTGCGCGTCGTAGTGAGTCAGTTTATGCGCGTCCATCTCTTGCAGGGCGTCGAGCATTTGCACGCGGCTGAGGGTGTAAGGCGTTTGGCAAAACGAACATTTGACGTTCATGGGGTCTCCTTGAGCAAAATAAACCTGACAGGTTTTTTCAAGCGCTGAGTCGGAAGAAGCAAACGCGCATCAGAGATTCTTGATCAATGGCGGCGTCGCGGAAACCTGTCAGGTTTTTATTACATTGAGTATAGCCTATAACGATTCTACAGCCAATTCTTTGCCCGGGCGGAATTCTTTTTCATATTGGTTGAATTGACGCTGGACTCGCATGCCTGCGCTTTCATACAGTTTCAACGCGCCGGTGAGACTGCTCGCATCCACGCCCAAGCCTGCGCGCTTTTTGCCGTCGGCATGGAACGCGGCGAAGGCATGTTTGAGCAAAGCAAGACCCAGCCCGCGTTTGCGATAGGCGCGGCGCACACCCAGTTCGCCCACCCAGCCCGATTCGGGATCTTCAGTATCTTCGCGGCGGCAAATGCAAATGCCAGCCATCTTGTCACCATCCATTGCCACGAACCACATCTCTGGGGAGTAGCCGGGCTCTTCGACCATGTTATGTTTATATTCAGCAAAGCCTTTTTCAAACGGCTGTTCGATGAACCCAAAGTGATCGTTGAACGTGTCCACAAATGTTCGATAGACTTCCTCTAGTTCGGTTTCGGGATCGAACGGGCGAATGACGATCCCCTCTGGCAATGACGGTTCAGTCGGAGGCGAATCCAAGTCTGTTACCATGCGATAGAACGAGCGGATGTGTTTCCATCCGAGTCCCTCCATCAGCGCAACGCCTGTTTCATTATGCGCTTCTACGCCTGTGCGCGGCGCAACACGGAGTTCGGGCGCGCATTTCTCCAACGCGATATACGCATGATCCTCTGCCCATGAATTAATATGACTTCCGATTCCCCTGCCCCAATGATCGGGATGCACGCATCCAAAGATCCACGGGTGAACAGGCGGTTGTTGCGTCATCCAACATTCGATGAACGCGACAAGGGTTCCCTGCTCGTCGAAGATCAAACGCAAGTCAGTCTCTGGCGTGAAGCCTTCGTTCTGCCAATCCAGGCGGAGCAATTCGGGGTCGTTCAGATCCACGCTCCCGTTCATGTGCATGGAATGAAGGTTCAACAACTCGCAAGCGATCTTGTAATCGTCAATGCTTCCGCCGCGCGCGGTATAGCCCGCAGGGAGCGAAAGGATATTTTGTTTTTCAAGAAGTGTGTTCATTTTATTCTCCTACTCATCATGCTCTTCGAGTTCGCGTCCGGGACGCAACTCTTTTTCATACGTGACAAATTCGCTGGCGGCGCGCATGCCCGCTTTTTGATACAAGCGCGTGGCGCCTGTGGGACTTTGCGCATCCACGCCAAGACCGATAGTCTTGGTGCCGCGTTTGTAGAACTCGCCGAAGGAATGGATCAACAACGAGTAACCCAGTCCCTTTTTCCGCCACGGACGGCGGACTCCCAGCGTACCGATCCAGCCGACGCCCATGCGGTAGCGGTTCTGCGAGAAACCCGCGATCTGTTCGCCGTCCCACGCGATCATCCACAGTGTTGGGTCAAAGTCTGATCTGCTGAACTTGCGGAGTACCCAGCGGTCGAATGGAACATCGTGATGTCCCCAATGGTCGCGGAAGGATTCGTTGTGCGCCTCCCAAACCGCGCGGTCATGCACGCCCTTGATAAAAGGACGCAATTCAATGCCGCTGGGAAAGGTCACAACAGGCGGAGGCGCATCGAGATCTGCCTGCATCCGCCAGTGATAACGAATGACCTTGTACCCTTCGCTTTCATGCACGCTTTTTCCGCTTTCGTCGCGGTTATCCAATGTGCTTTGCAAACACACACGGACATCCGGCTCAGCCAGCGCGATCTCTTTGCGGGCGCGTTCTTCGACGGCTTGCATCATGGACGTGGCGATTCCCAATCCCTTGAACTGCGGGTGGACGTATCCATCCGTGCGGAGTTTGGCATGTTCGTGTTCGTCTGCGAACTCTTCGAAGCCCACGATGCGCCCATCCTGCGTGACGGCGACGATGCCATCCGTTTCGATATTGAAGCCGGGCGTCTTCCATTCGAGCGCCATCTCTTCCTCGGTCACAGCGACGGTGGTATCGCCGTCCGCTTCGCACACGTCATAGACGAGTTGTGTCACAGCGGAGAGATCGTCCCATCTTGCAAAACGCAGGCTGATCGTTGAGTCGAGAAGCGTTTCGTTAGTTTGTAGTTTTGTAGTCATTTTGTTCCATCCATTCTTCACGCAGGATGCCCATGAAGAGCATGTCCCAGCGTTTGCCTTCCTTGTTCAGCGCCTGCCGAATCCTTCCCTCGTGGCGGAACCCGACCTTCTCATACGAACGGATCGCGCGCGGGTTGTATTCGAACACGTTGAGCGTCACGCGCCGCAGGTTCAATTCGGTAAAGGCAAAGCGCAGGATCAGGTTCATCGCATCCGCGCCATAGCCTTTGCCCCAATAGTCGCGCTCGCCAAAACCGATCCCCACGAAAGCATCGCGTCCAGTCCAGTTATAGACGAACAAGTCAACGATGCCGATCATCGCATCGCCTGTCAACGCGCGGACGCCAAAGGGATAAAACCGATGTGAATTTTCATTCGCATCCTCCTCGATCTCTTTTTCAATCTTGTTTGACGAGATCAGGTTCGCGGCGCCGCTATCCAAATACCGCCTGAACTCCGAGTCACGATCCCAACGCGCAAACGCTTTTGCGCCTTCCTTCGCATCCAACACGATCAAGCGCGTTATGTCGCCGGTGTAAATATCTTTCATTTGCTTTCTCCGTTCTGCATCGCCAGCCATTCTTCGCGTAGGATGCCCATCCACAAACCATCCGTGTACACGTCTCCATGCCGGGCGTCTTCGCGGGTGGTGCCTTCATAACGAAAGCCTGCTTTCTCGTACGAACGTTTTGCGCGTTCATTGTACGAATGCAAACCCAGCGACACGCGATGCGCATTGAGCTCCGTGAACGCGTATCGCAAAGCCACCTTCATCATATCGGTGCCGAAGCCTTTGCCCCAAAAATCGCGCTCGCCGATTCCCAAGCCCACCCAAACTTCGTTATGGACCAAGTCCAGCCACAGGACGAGAAAGCCGATCAGTTGGTCATCTGCCAGCGCGCGCACATAAAACGCATAGCGCTTTGGCATGAATCCTTTTTCGATCCGCTCCTCCGCTCGCTGTTGGATGCGCTTCGACGAAAACAGCATGGCGGGGTCAATATCAGCCAGCCGATGGAATTCCGTATCCGTCTGCCAGCGGACTTCCGAACGCGCCAGAGTCTCCGGCTCCTCGGCTGTAAAGCGGATCAATTCTCCGCGTAATAAGTCTTTCATCGCTTCCTCCTACGCCTCAGCCTGTCTCGTCCATTCATCTTTCAACAAGCCGAAAGTTAACAGGTCCCAACGGCGACCATCACGGTCCAATGCCTGGCGTCGGCGGACTTCCTCCGTGAAGCCCAGTTTCTTGAACAGGGCAATCGCGCCTTCGTTGTATTCCGGCACGCGCGCGCTGATGCGGTGCAGGTTCAACTCGCCGAAGCCGAAGCGCAATAACATTCCCAATGCCTGAGTTCCAAAGCCCTTGCGCTGATCGTCCGCGGAGCCGAATCCCAACTCGACCCATCCATGTCCGTTCGACCACTCGATGCGGCTGACCTGCGCTTTGCCGATCAAGCGGTCATCGTCGCGGGCGCGGATGGTGAAGTAAAACATGTTCTTCTCTTCTTCGATCTCTTTCTCGAGTTTTTCATACGCCTTCTTCACCATCGCCGCCGACATGGGACGCGCCGGGTCGAGGCTGTACATTCGCATGAACTCCGAGTCGTGCGTCCATTTCGATTCGATCTCCGGGTCCTTTTCATGGTCAATGGGACCGAAACGAACGTCTTTGCCTTCGAATAATTGTGTTTGAATGTCGAACATGGTTGCATTCTCCTGTGAAATAAATAAAAACAGCCACGGGGACGCCGTGGCTGTTGAATACGTTAAACGTTATCGTATCCTAACGAGTTACAGGCGCGATCCCGGAATGGGTGAAGTCTTGTGTACCGACAACGATCTTGCTGAAAAACATGGGTCGCGCCTCCTTCCTTGAAAATTTGATAGGCGCGAGTGTAACACGCCGGTCGATTCTCCGTCAAGATACTAGAAAGGCAAAGCCAAAATGGTAGCCTGGAAAACCGACACAAACACAATCCCCCTCCACACCGTATTGATCGTTTCTGACCAACCGAATTCAGTCGCGGCATGGGACGCCCTCTTCAGCCAGCGGAATTGTATCGTACTCAGCGAATCAAGCCCGCGATATGCGGTTCAAGCCGCCCGTCTGGTTGCCCCGTCCCTCGTGCTGGTGGATATTCAACTTACGCGGGACGAGCGTATGGAACTGATCGGCGAGTTGCGCAAAGCCAGTCGCGGTCCCATCATCATGCTTGTTTCGGCAAATACCGCCCAATTGGCGATCGAAGCCAACGAGTCGGCGGCGGATGAATACCTGCTCAAACCGGTCAACCCGGCTGTGCTGGTGGTCAAAGCCATGGCATGGCTTGCTCAAGCCCGTTAGTCCTATCCTTCACGCACACAGGTTTTACGCCTGCCGTTTCTCTCCTCCTCCTTCTTTGTCCACACTCCCGTGAGCATTCACGGGAGTGTTGGATTCAATCACGGGTTGTTGGTATTGATCAACCCTTGTTGAAGTTTATCGAGCATTTCCTGCACATCTTTCTGCTTCCCGGGGCTGAGCAGGCTGGGGTCCACGTCACTCAGCCCCAAGGGGGATTGAACCGTGACGCCTCCCTGCCCTGCAATCAGTTGGGGCCAGGCATTTTGAATGGCTTTGATCACATCCGGTTGAATCGTCATCACCCAGCCGCCGGGGCGTTCGTCGGGAGTGAATGTGCCAATGAGGAGCGCACCAGTCGTGCCGATATATGTCAGCAGGTCTGGGTCTGCCACGTCCGGGTAAACGAAAAGCGTATCCACCTCTCGTTGGAGGATGAGATAATCGGCGTATGGACCATAGCGGGCGGGATCTTCATCCGTCGGGATTTCAACATATTGGGGGTAACACGATTGCAGGTTTTCCACGAGGCAGAACGAGGGGAAGAAGATCGGGCGGCATAATCCGCAATGAAATGCCATGCCGTTACGAAAAGCAGTTGAGGCTTGTTGCGCGTCGGCGTTCCCTTTGGGTAAGATCATGCCGATACGATAATCTTCGGTGAGGAGCGCGGCAGTATAGCCAGCGAGGAAGGCGGCGATGCCGGTCTGACCTTCGCCTCCCAACGTGCTAATGTTACCGCCGGGTAGAACGCCCGGGATATTGATCGAAAGAAATTGCACGTGCGGCGCGGCGACGGCTAAAACTGCAATACCGGGATCGGGCGGAAGCGCGATCACGATCTTTAGTCCCGGCTCCGCCAAGTCTGCCTCGGTGATGGAATCTCGCACCTGGAAACGATACCCCGAACTCTGTGTTAGATCGTAGACAGTGGTTTGGTAGAGGTTCGCTGTTTCAGGGTCGAGGTTTGCGGGCAGGATCAATACCGCCAGGGGAATTGTCGGTGTTGCGGTAAGCGTTGGCGGGATGATCGGGGTCTCTGATGGCAAAGGTGTGACTGTGACGGATGGTTCAGTTCCTCCACAGGCATTGAGAAAGAATATCAGCAGTAAAGCGGCTCTTTGGAAGATGTTTCGCACAAGTTCTCTCCGATGTTGGAATGAACAGATTATACACGTTGCAATAAGAGGAATATGACCGCGCTGTGACGCTGGATGCGCCTGCCCGACGCCCTGGCGAATTTCTGTACTACAATTCGGGAACATTCCCAGACAGGAAAACGTCGCTTAATTGATCGATTGGTGGTCTTTCAAGCGAATTAAACTTATAAGGAGTCAGTATCATGAATTACCGTTGGATCCCATTTTTGATCGTAAACTTATTCTTGCTGGCAAGTTGCGGAGCGGGAAGCGCCGGCGAACCAGTCGTAGATGCGCCTCAAGAGCCGCAACCTGTTCCGACCCAAGAGATCACTTCAACCCCGGAGAGCATCTTTCCCCAGTCAACCCCTCAAGAAAACATCGACTTTTCCAACGCGCCGGTAGAGAAATTTATCAGCATCACCAAGGATGACCTTGCTCGCTCTTTGGGAATCGCGATCGAACAAGTTGAACTTGTGAACACCCAACCTTTCACCTGGCTCAATTCTGCGCTGGGGTGTCCCGCGCCCGGAAAGACCTATCCGCAGGGGCAGGTGCCCGGTTATCGAATCGATTTGTCTGCCAATGGGCAGGAATATACCTATCACACCGACCTAAACGGCAATTTTGTGCTCTGTCCCGCCATCGATCAAGAAGAGGGTCTGCCAATAGGACCAACCACCGGACCCAATATCGGCGTGCCGATCCCATGAGCGCGTCAGGCTGGTTAAGAAATTGCGCCCCGAATGAATTCATTCGGGGCGCAATCTTTAAATCTGATCTTGCTGTGGTCTTACTTTGGCGCGACGAGCACGTATGCCCAGCCGTTCCATTCACTTACGACCGTGATGGTAACGCCAACACCGGGCAACGGAACGCTCGACCAGCCGTTGTTGCCGATGGATGAATCGGGAGCTTCCCAATACCCCAACGTATCGTCGAAGCGGGAATTACCCGGGTAGCCGCCATAGCACTTCTTGACGGAGTTGACGTTCAAACAAATCCGGTCAACTCGGTTGACACCGAATGTCGAGTCAAATGACTGAACACGCGGGCGCCATACCGTTCCATCGGGGCGGAGCATCATGTTGGAATGCGCGTCGATCGGCAGGTAGAAACCACCGCATGTGCCGGCAGAGCAGTAGTCGCCGACGTTGTTGTCCGCGAAGGAATAGTCGAGGTACCAGATCAACAAGCCGTCTTGATACGGGTAGTGTTCAACCCAATTTCCCTTGTTCGGATCGTTGAGGAAACCGAAGTTGTAGGGACCCGTCTTGAGAGACTTGTCATACCCGATGTACTTGCGGTATTCAGCGATGTAGTAATTGGCATAGGACTGCGTTACGGTACCAGTGGTGAGCGAGAAGCCGCTGTACGTCCAACCTGCATCGCTCTCGCCGCCATCGACAGGAAGGCCGGTGATACTGATTTCATCCACCGAGAAGCCTGTGCCTGCCACGGCGCCATCGGTCCAATAGCGGAACCCGAGGGTGACTGTCTGACCGGCATACGCTGAAAGGTCGGCGGTCAGATCCACCCATCCGCCAGACGCGCCGGTGATGCCTTCGCCAAAGTTCTGACCATTCGGATCGTCATTTGTGGAAAGGTTGGTGGCTACATTTGCGCCATTGACCGTGAGATACGCATAATCCCACTCTGCCTCAATGTCATAGTTCACTTTCGCAGAAAGTGATACGGTACCCGCGGGCAGAGTAACATCACGAGTCATGGTGTTATCGAGGTCCATCCCAGCGCCGGAGAAATAGTAGTAACTTCCGGCATAGGGATCGCCGATGAAGCTTTCCACTTCCTTGTTGGGCAAAAGCACAAGAAGTTGTTGCGGATCGGCAGAGTTGAACTCGGCAGGACCCATCTTCAAGAAAGCAGTCTCATCGTAGTTCACAACCGCGGCATTCGACCAACCCAAGTAGAGCTTCTCATAGGCGCTCATGTGCACAGGCTTGGTGCCGATACCGTCAGCGGCTTTGCCAGAGGCGCCATAAGAACCGCCGGACATAAGCGTCCAGAAGCCCGTGGAGTTTTCAGCGCCGCCGGTGTTACCGGATGTATCGTAGAGATCGGGAAGGCCCAAGTCATGCGCAAACTCGTGAGCAAATACGCCTACGCCGCCGTTCTCAGGTTCGACCGTGTAATCGCCGATCCAATAGCTGGATCCGCCAACTTGAAGACCACCCAATTTATTAAACGCAGGTCCTGCGCTTCCCTGAAGGGTATAGAAGGCGTACCAGCGATGGCTCCAAATAGCATTGGTGCCTTGCGCGCCGCCACCGGTCTCCTCGCCTTCGCCGGCATGAACAGCCTGGAAGTGGTCGATATAACCATCAGGCTCATTGAAGTTGGCATCGCCGTCGTAATCATAACGATCCCACACATCGAATTGGCTCAGGTAAGCATCGATCTCAGCGGGGGTTTTGCCAGCGGCGATCTGGTTGTTATACCAGGTCGATGCAGAATCCCGAATGAAAAGCCAGGTTGTGGCGCAGACAATGCTTCCGCAATAATTTGCGCCATAGCGAGCCTCGTTAAAAGGAACTGTGACCCAATCTTCTACAGTGCCGTTGACCGCATACCGGCCGGACGACTGCTCGATGTAGAAATTGCGCATCGAGTTGGCGCCTGGGGTGCTGTCAAAAAGCATTTTGTTGTACATGCTTTGGCTGAAATCCTCTGTCCAGATCGTGGTGTTATCCACTGCGCGATCGGGCTCGGGAATTTCATTGTGCAGGGGGCCGGCTACATCGCCATAGGAGGGATGGACCTGGGTGCCGAACTGACCCAGCAGGGTCCAGATCGTATCTTCGCCTTCGCGCTCCAACTCGACATAGCGGTCTCGATAGAACGGGTACACATGCTCGCCCCCGTCCAAATAAATACTACCATCCCCCGCCTTGCCATGGAACTTCGCCTCCAACCCCCTCAACGTGGCGGCGTATTGTCGCTCACCAAGCGGATGCGGCGCATTATCGACGTCAGAGCCGAGCATAGGGTCGGCTGGAACGGGAGGCGCCGCGCTTGCGATAGGGACGACTGCGATCACCAAAAGCGCCGCAATCATTGTTACATGAAACCACTTTGCTTTCATAACTATTACTCCTCTGATAGTTTGACTTGCATACTGTGGATTGGATTGTGACTTATTCGTTATGGAAAAGGAGACACCTCCTTAATTAAATATCCGCCATGCGTACGATGGCGGTCTGGCGGTCTTCCAACTTCTACGCAGAGAGTTGGGAGATCCATGACTTTGCGTCCCCACCTCACGATGGGTTTGCCTTTTTGACGGATTAATAATAAATTAACTTATTGTAAAAATCAAGTAACGTGTAACCTTTTGCTCACCGTACAAGTGGGTGATGAAAGAGGGCTGATCGACCAAACGCCTATTTTTTTCAACACATTTTCCAAGCAAGCGCATCCATTCGGTATAATGCCACGCATGGTAAAGCGACTGGCAGGCGACCGTGAAATCATCATCCCAATTGGAGTTGCCGCATTTTCAATCGCTGGCATACTCTGTATTGCATTAATATTTTTCATCAGAAAACCGCAGGCAGAAATTCCAGCCGAGGCAACATTGACGCCGTTTAAATTCCAGTTCCTTGGGGCCTTCACGTCAACTGAAGAGCCTACTACAGCCGCTCAATCCCATAAGGATAAAACATCCACAGTCCCTGCAACACTTGCAATCGAAGCGAGCCACTCAGCAAGCCAGGCGGTTACATCTACCCCTCAGCCGCAATCCGTTATCGTAGGAACCAGTACTTCAACATCTGCCTCGTCTACTCTATCTACTACCTCTACACCGGGTGGTTCTGGCGCAACCAAAACACCGGCATCAACTGCTTCATCTCCTACGGCTACACCAAGCAAAACCGGCGCAACCACAACACCTGCATCCTCCACTTCATCTCCTACGGTGACACCGCGCCGAACTGGCACTGCCACAACCTCTTCCACGATCAAAATTGATGACTTCGACGATTTCATCCTCTACGATGGCGGGTGGATCGGCGAAACCGTCGATACGGCGTATGAAGGGACCCTATCCATCTCCATCTTCATCGACGACACGGCAACATTTACCTTCACCGGCACTCAATTCATCATCGGGTATGTGCCAGACCCCCAGCTGGGAACCATGACCATTACCATCGACGGGAACAACCAAACCCTGAACCAATCCACCGGGTCAGAATGGTCATCTCCCAAATTATCGCCGGGTGAGCATTCCGTTACCCTCACCCATGCAACCGGCGAAATCATCTATCTGGATTACATTACTTTAATAGGTTCACCCTAATTCTCAAATGGATAATTCAATCTCATGCCTAAGCGTATTTTGATAATCACCATCGTTCTCGCGGCATTGGTGACGGCGATAATAACCGCATACTATATGTATCGACCCAATGCCGAACGAATGCTCAAATTTCGGGCGTGGATGGAAAACCCCGCTTCGCATCCCAATTGGAAACTGTCTGCCGGCTCCCAATGCGGATCTGCCCCTTTCCTCTTCCCCACCGATGGGTTCGCCGGATTCCTGTGGGGTGATTCATTCGGGATTCGCCATACCCACCAAGGCATAGACATCTTCGGCGGCGCCGAGGTGGGCATCACGCCCGTGATTTCGGCATACCCCGGCTACCTCACCCGCCTGCCGGAGTGGAAATCTGCTGTGATCGTGCGCGTGCCAAGCGACCCGCTCGACCCCGGCACACAGATCTGGCTGTATTACACTCACATGGCTGATCGCTTTGGCAACTCGTTCATTGCAGAAGAATTTCCCGCCGGGGTTTCTGAAATCCCCATCGAGGCGGGGACGTTCCTCGGCTATCAAGGCGATTACTCTGGCGACCCGGAGAATCCCGTTGGGATCCATTTACATTTTTCCATTGTCGAAGATGATGGGACGGGTCAATTCAAAAATGAAATTGAGATCGACAACACGTTGGATCCTTCGCCATATTTGGGATTGCCGTTAAACGCCAAAGAAAATCCCGATCAGGCGCCGGTGTGCGGCTCGTGAGTTTTCTGCGCTATGCAGTTGTTCGCGTAAAATGTTCGGGACGCTGAATCAGCCTGCTCATGGCGAATCAGGTTGAAATTGGGAATGACGCGGCGTTTACATCCAGCATGGATCAGTTGAGATCGGCGCCGGGAAAATGCCGGCATCCTTGGAGGAATCATGAAGGAACTATTGGATTATCGGGAAAAACTTCTTGCGCGCCTGCTCGAAGCGGCTAAACAATTCCGCCGTGAATGCCTTGCCGTGAACGATCCTTTCGCTCCGTTGACGGCAGGCGGCTGGAACGCGCACCAAGTTGCCGCACACGCGCGCGATGTGGACGCGCAAGCGTATGGTGTGCGAGCGCGTCGCACGGCGTTGGAGAACAACCCTGAATTTCAAAATTTTGACGGGGATGTTTATGCCGCAGGGCATTACAACGCGAACGAATCGCTCCCAGAACTGTTGGATGGGTTTGTAGCGAGCGTTGAATCGCTGGTTGAGTTTTTGCGGCAACTCCCGCCTGCCGCGTGGGCGCGCGAATCGCGCCACGTGGAATTAGGGAGCGGTTTTACTTTGCAAACGTGGGTGGAACGCGATCTCGCGCACATCGAGGAGCATTTGGCGAGCGTGTCAAAGGGAAATTGACGTCTACTGCGCATTTCGCGCTGTTAAATTTTTACCACAGAGGAAAACCGATGAGGCGGAAGAACGAGAGGAAGATCGGTTCGTAAATTTGTAGACCGATCAGGGCGACGATCACCCCAAACGCCGCGCCGGCGAGAATATCCGAAACATAATGCACGCCCATTGCCACGCGAGCCAACGCGACCAATGGCGCCCATAACCATAAGACAATGGCAAGCCAGGCGGGACCAAACCACGCGGCGACAACCGCGATAAAGAACGACCGTGCCGCATGTCCAGACGGGAATGAATGCGGGTCAGTGTTGCGATAGATGCTTCCCCACTCACCCTCAGGGCGGCTCCTGCGCACCGTGAATTTGATTCCCATCACCAGCGCCGCCAGCCCCCCGATGCCGACAAACTGAATTACCGCCCACTCCTTCCAAAAGGAATCTCCCAATGCCCATAGGATTGCCATGGCGATCCACCAAAACCACGAATCGCCGGAATGCGCGAAGAAGACCGCCAAAGCGCGCAATGCGCCTGGCTTCTCAGCCACGCGCATTTGATCGGAAAGACGCGCATCCCATTCAAGGATGGTTCGTAAGTTCATTTACGTTTTGGTGTGGGCTTGAGCCGCGCAGACTTTGAGCCAACCGCCTTTTTCTTAGGCGCGGAGGCAACCTTCTTCGTTGTTTTTTTCATCACAGCCCTCGTCTTCGAGGCGGCTTTGCGTTGACCTTTCGCAAGGTCGGCGCGAAGGAGTTCGAGCTGGTGCGGCTTGTCCACATCCATTGCGGCTTCGGCATAGGGCCAGATGATGGCTCGCCCTTTGATGCCAATCCGCTCGCTGATTCGCCGAACGGCATCTTCGATGGTGAGTTGTCGCGTAAAGAGGGAGAATAGCAAACCCAGCCCCAACTTACTCGCCTGCTTGAGCGGGCTTTTCCGCGCGCCGAGCAGGTCTTCCCAGGTATCCAAATGTTCGGTCGCCATGCGGACGTGGGTGAGGTTGACGTCCGCGCCGCACACTTCCATACCTTTGAGTTTGGTATAGGTGCGGTTCGAGCCGGGGAAGCGAGCTTCCATCACGTCTTTCAAACAAATGCCATAGTAGAGATCGTCTTGCGTTTCCATGGCAGTATCCACGAGCCAGTCCACCATGTGCGCTTTCAAGGCGGGGATGTCGGAGGATACGATCAGCACGTATTTGCTTTTCTTATCCAGTTCAACAGACTTGTTGATGCCCGCCACAATGTTGGAGAGCATGCGTCCCTGGTTGGTGAGGTAATGTAATGGTTTCTTGCAGATCAACTTGTTTTTGGGTGAAAGCCCGACGATGATGACGTTCTTCACGCGCTGGGATTCGCTGAGTGCGTCGAGCACCCATTGCACCATGGGTTTGCCGGCAATATCCACGAGCGCTTTGGCGTCGCCTTTCAGGTAGGTGTATAGCGGGTCTTCCGGGTTGGGTATTCCACCAGCGATCACGACAGCATCCATAATTTCTCCTTCGATATATGCCTTTGAATTAATTCAATTTTTGTAACTGTGGCTCCAAGCCCAGTTGGTCGATGAGCGCGTTTAGTTCGTCGTTCGTCAAGACGCGCCCCTTGCCCGCCACAGCGATGAGCGCCGCTTCCAGCATATTGGCGCCAAAGGAGCGTCCTTCGATATTGAGCGTGGTTGTGACGAGATATTTCACGCCGCGTTTTTTGAGAAATTCCACATCGGCGGGCGTGGTGGTATTGGTGACGATGATCTTTCCGCGCATATCTTCCGGCATGTGTTGTTTGACGTATAGAAAGTCGCCGCCGGTGACGGCATTGCCCTGGTAATATTTTTCGTATTTGGGCGTGACCTTTTCCTGCTTTTCACCGGTGGGGTAAAGCATGCTGAGCGGCATACGCCCGACGACCGGCATGAGCAGTTTTGCGGTGGTCTTGAGCGCGCTCATCGTGTGAATGGCGAGGGGGATATCCAAGCCGAACATCAGGTCGCCGAAAACGCATTGGTAGCCGGCTTTGATGAACGACTCAGTCATGCCGTAGCGGGTGATACCTGCAACCAGAAAGGCCGTTTTGGGTTGGATCTCGTCGCCGATCTTCTTTTCGAGCCATTGCATGACGCGCGCTTCGAGGGTGTCTTTCACTCCGCTTCCGTCCACGTAGGGCGTGCGCTTTACATCTTGCACCAATTTGAGCGCGCTGTGGAGGGGGTAAAACTTCCAGGGGGTGTGCACGCCAAGGTCGATGCCGCCTACGCCGAACGCGTCTACACTGCCGTCCATTTCGCGGAACATTTGACGCGCTTTGTTTTCATCGCCATCTGTGCCGATACGTTCGATGCGAACTGTTTCGCCCAGCAGGCTGATCTCGACGGTTTTATTGCGGGTGGCGGAACCCAGGCTGATACTGACGGCGCGCTTCATGGAGAGTCCTCCTCAGGATGAGATGACTGATTATAGTCTGAATCAGTTGTCCCCTGCGCGGGAAGAGTGAAGTAAAACGTCGCGCCGTTGCCCGGTTGAGATTCCACCCAGATGTTGCCGCCGTGAAATTCAACGATGCGCTTGACGAGGGCAAGGCCGATGCCTGTGCCGTCTGATTTGGGATCTAGTTTGTTGAATAAGCCGAAGATGCGATCATGATGCTCAGGCTCGATCCCCACGCCGTTATCGCGCACAAAAAGAATGGGCATTTCATGTTGCCAGCCCGATGCGCCGATTTCGATAATGGGTGTTGGCTGTTCGCCCATGAATTTGGCGGCGTTAGCGACCAGGTTTTGAACTACTTCAAAGATTCGCTGACGATCGCCTTGCACGTTGGGTAAGTTGTCTTGCACGCGCACTTCCACTCCGCGTTGATGGATCTGCCCGTGCGATAAATTCAGCGCATCGGAAACCAGCTGTTGCATATTGACCAGCGCCGGTTCGTTCATGAGCCTGCCTACTCTCGAAAGTTCAAGCAGGTCGTTCAGTAATTGTTGCATTTTGTCAGTGGCATCCACAATGCGCTGGATATCGGCTTCGAGTCGTTCGGTGTTCCCGGAGAGGGCGTCTTGCCTGAGGTAGCCGAGAAAGCCTCGAATGGTAAAGAGCGGCGATTTCAGATCGTGCGATACGGTATAGGTAAAGCGTTCGAGTTCGGCATTTTTTGATTCCAATTCGCCGATCAGTTTTCTACGTTGGTGTAGTTCGTGCTGGAGGGCGGCTTCATCCAATTGTCGTTTGATGGCGGCGCCGAGAACATTCCCCGCAACCAGCAAAGCGTCGATCTCGATATTCGTCCATTCCCGCGCGATGTTCATATCGTCGAATCCGACGGTGCCCCACCATTTGCCATCCACATAGATTGGAACATCGAGGAGCGCTTTTATGCCTCGTTCGTGAAGGGAATCCAGTTGCGCCTTATCAAGATGCTTCTCGTCGCCGATATAGGGTTGTCCGTTGGACATCTTCTCATACCAAGCTTCGAAATTTGTTTCTTTTACAGGGACGTTTTGGTACTCAGGGTTAATAAGATCACTCGCAAATGCGGGCGCGGTCCACTCGAATTGCATGGATGAGACCACGTTACCGTCTGATAGTTCGTGGTTTTCGAACACGAAGGCATGAGAGGCGTTGATAGCGCCGCCGATTATTTCGAGAACGGCATCGATCTCATCTCGCCAATTGGAGGATTTCAGGAAGATGTTTGCCGCATCGGCGACCGCTTCGAGGATCGATTCACGCTGACGCAATCTGGCTTCGACGCTCTTCCGCTCCCCCAACTCTTTTTGCAGGTCTTGCTCATGCTTTTGGCGGCGGATGGCGTTACTCAGCAAGTTTGCCGCCACACGCAGGGCGTCTACCTCGAAATGCGACCATTCGCGTACCTCATCATAAACGTCGAAACCGACCGTTCCCCACCAGCGCCCATCCACCATGAGAGGAACTTCCGCATGGGCTTTCATGCCAATGGCTTCAAAACGGGGCTTATCTACGGGCGAATAGGTATTCAAATTGCCGGCATAGGCTTCGCCGCGCTGCAGGTATTCGTTGGCGCTACCCGGCAGGACCTGGATGATATGCGCCTCGATGTATGAACCATAATCGGTTGCGGTTGGGTAGCCCGGAGCGGTCCACTCGCGGAATAACATTGCTCTTTCCAAACCATCAGGATCTGTGAAGTTTTCAAACAAGTAGGCGTGTGTAGCGTGCATTGCCCTGCCAAGGCGCTCCAACACTGCTTCGATAACATCCCTCCAATTGGAAGAGGTAAGAAACTGTTCGGCGGCAAACATCACCGCCTCGAGCACAAACTCACGCTGGCGAAGGTTGACTTCCACAAGGGATCGTTCGGTTAACTCGATCTGCAACTCGGAAAACAAGCGGGAGTTTTCCAGGGCAATACCGATATGCTCGCCCAAGGTGGAGATCAACTTAAAGTCGGCTTCCGTCAACTTCACTCCCTGCGTGCTTTCTACATTGAGGATTCCAACGAAGGTTCCCTTATCCAATAAGGGAATGCAAATTTCAGAGATAACGCCTTCCACCGCCTGCCGATAGAGCGGGTTGGTGGAAACATCCTCAAGGAAGATGGGAGCGCCGGTCCGCGCGACCTTGCCGATCACGCCCTCGTCGAGGGCAATGGTCGTATAGGGAGTTTCATATCCCACCTGGTGTTGCATGATCAACACCTCATCTTGTAGCAAATAAAGGCTGACTTGTGTGTACCCAAACGATTCGGCGATCGATTCCACAACGTTGAAGATCAACCCGTGTCGATCGATCGCATGCGCCATGGCGTTGCGCACTCTGCCGATCAGGGCGAGTTCCTGCGCTTGTTTTTTGGCGGTTTCATAAAGCAGGCGATACCGCTGTTCTTCCTCCCTCAACGCCTGCTCGGCGCGCTGACGCTCCAATAATTCAGATTGCAAGCCGGCAAACAAACGAGAGTTTTCAAGCACGATGGCAACTTGATCGGCAAAAATGACCGCCAGTTCAGCGTGGTGGTGTGTAAACTGATTCTTCTCGCGCCCGTCCAGGGCGATCACACCGAAGATTTTCCCGCGCGCCTTAAGCGGTATCGCCAGCCATGAATGAATGTAATTGTGCGGCGGGATTTGAAAATCCCTCATTTGGTTCTGCACATCGAGTTTCAACAAATAAGGAGCATCGTCCCTCAAAATCGGAAGAACGGCATTATCATCGTCGATCTCAAACGAATAATCCCCAACCAGCAACTCGGCAGGCAAATTCCGCCCCGCGATGAATTTTTGATCGCGCCCGTCGATCCGCCAAATAGACGCGCTATCGTATGGCACAACCCGTTTAATTTGATCGAGGATCTTCTCGATAATCTCCGAAAACTCCAGCGAGCCGACGATGCCCGCCAAACTTTCGCGCAGGGTTTCCGATTCTTGATTCTTGACCTCCAACTCGTGGATCAAATTTTCGTCACCATACGCAAGAGGCTGAGACAAGGTCGTATTCCGCAGAATCAGAAGCGCCGATGTCTCGGAACAAGCCGTGATTCGCATTTCATATTCGCGAGACTCCGCGCCGCTGGGCAATTGAAATTCAAGCGGGCGTACCAGTTTGCCATCCAAGACGAGCCGAATAGCAGACAAGGCAGTGGAACAAATTTGGGGCGGCAAAAAGTCGCGGAGATTCCCCCACGCCCGCTGTGCCCCATCAAAAAGCGGGGGCGCATTTCGGGCAGGGATCAAGTCCAGCACGTCGCCGTCTGCGGAAACTTCAAGAAGCGTATCTGGAAACACGCGCAACAAGTTGCGGTGATGCGCCTCCGCTGGCGGCAATTCCGAAACCGATTTCTTTTTTGTCCTCATGAGTTTGATTCGCGCAAAAAGACGCAGGAAACATTATAGTGGAATCCCGTCAGAATCGCTTCGCGAGTTCGTTAAAATATCAGGGTGCGCAAACAGCCTTGAACGGTTCCCGGGTTGTAACGCTATTCGGCTCCAGCGTTTGAACGACCAGGGCATAATCGCGAGCGCTTCGCACCTGATAAAAATCCTGCACGCTCTTTTTACCGCCCTCCTCAAACTGGACAGACATCTCCCCCGAGGTATCGCCCGTGCTTTCCTCCCTCCACATCCAAACCACATTGGACGGACCGTATGCCGCGATCTCGACGGTGATGGTGACGACTCGAGGAAACGAGTCGCACGCCACGTTCATCAGCGGCGGGTCGATGCTCACGAGTACGGCTGATACAGTGACCGGAGGCGCTGTCGCCACTGGAACCGCGTCGATATTGCCCTCCGTATCTGTGAAATCGGAGGAGAGCCAGCAGGTTGTCGAAGGGTTGTTCGGGTTACGAACCTGCCACCACGCAAGGTCGGGGCTTTTACCGATCACTTCGGCATATTTCCCGGGGCTGAGTTCTCCCACAACCGAATAGGCGATGCCCGGACCGAACCGGCAGTTCACGATCTGCTCTTTTGGAGAGGCAACCACCAACCTCAGGGGCAAGGTGGGCGTGGGGGTCGGCAATGCGTAGGTTAGAAAGGTTTCGATCGGGATGACCGAAGGCGTGGAGTTGCCCGCAGGCGGCGTATCAGTTTTCAATGGGGGCAGAGGCGTTTGTGTCCCCAAAGGCAAATTACATGAAGCGGAAATCAAAATCAAAACGGTGGCGCATCCTATTATTCTCCTCATTATTCATCCTCCTTGGTGCAATCATCTTAGCGCGAGAAAAATCTTACCGCAATAGGTCTTATGGTCTGGCGGGATTGTGATACAATGCAATTAGAACATTTTTTCTGTTTCAAAAGGAGTCCCCCATGAGCAAACGAGTCCTGATATTGGTTGGAACGAGTAAAGGCGGGTTTATTTTCGAAAGCGATGAAAAACGCAGGCAGTGGCAGATGAGCGATATTCACTTCAAGGGTTGGAATGTGATGCACATGCAGATGGATCAACGCGACCAACGGCTTCACGCGGCGACGAGTCATTTCGTCTACGGTCCGACCATGCACCACTCGGACGATTTTGGAGCAACGTGGACGCAGGCAAAGGAGTCGCCTGCCCTGTCGCGAGGGTCGAAGTCGGGCAGACCAGCCAGCACGGTGGAAGAGGCGTTTCGATCCGAGGGCGGCGAGAGCATCCGGGAAAATCCTGAAAAGATGATCAAAGTGTGGAATATCAAACCCGGTCGCGCGAGCGAGCCGACTGTGTTGTATGCCGGCGCGCAACCCGCTTCGCTGTTCAAATCAACCGATCGCGGCGAAACGTGGGCGTTGAATGAAAGTCTGTACGATCATCCGCAACGCGGCGATTGGGGACCGGGCGCGGGAGGGCTGACCTTGCACACGATCTTGCTCGACCCGGCAAATGAACAACGCATGTACATCGCTGTTTCTGCCGCGGGATGTTACCGCACCGACGATGGCGGCGCGACGTGGAAACCGTACAACAAAAATGTGCGCGCCGATTTCATGCCAGAGAAATATCCTGAGTTCGGGCAGTGCGTGCATAAGATGACGATGCACCCTTCAACGCCGAACGTGATCTATCAACAGAATCATTGCGGCGTGTATCGCAGTGACAATTTCGGCGAAGATTGGGTTGACATCGGCGAGGGCAAATTGCCGACGCCTTTTGGTTTTGCGATCGGCGTGCATCCCACAGACCCGCGCACGATTTACACGGTGCCGGAAGAATCTCAGGAGTATCACATCAGCGTGGATGGACAATTTGCAGTCTGGCGCAGCCGCGATGCGGGCGATTCGTGGACGCGTCTTACCACGGGTCTGCCTGAGCGCGCCTACGTGGACGTTTTACGCGAAGCGATGGGACTCGACTCGTTTGAGGATGCCGGCGTGTACATTGGCACGAACACCGGTCAATTGTTTTACACGCGCGATTCGGGCGATCACTGGGAATTGCTGGCAGATTTCCTGCCGCCGATCCAATCGGTGGAGGCGGCAGTGGTTGGGTGAAACAGCAGTAGGACGAGATTAATCTCGTCCTACGTTTTTATTGCAACACACTCACAAATACAGGATTTCACTTACCAATAGAGCGGAAGTATGCTTTTTTCGACCCATCGCCCATCTTTGGTTTCCAAGATTAGGCGATAATATTCGGTAAAGTAGTGTTCATCCCCGTCATAATAATGTTCGACCAAGAATAGAGATTCGAATCCATCAGAGTAGACGAACGCAAAGAATATCTTGGGAATCGAGCGTTCTTGAAAATACCTCTCCAAATCATCGTTTGTACACGCCCGGTTTGAGTAAGTCTCATAAAACCAGCATTGTTGCACATCCTGCCTGCCCGATGGTACCCCATGCGACACAGTGCCTTTGACCTTCAATTGTGAGAGGATAATCAAGACCGTGCGGCTGTAACTAATGTCCCTAGCGGCAATGCGCGCGACGAATTCTTCCACACTTTCGTTTTCGAATTGAACGAGAGGATCTTGGATCGGGGGTATTCCAATGAAAACTTCAGAAGTAGGTTGTTGCCGAATCGACGTGACGGTAGGTTCAGGCAAAACGGTTGGAACGGGTTTTGAGGCGCAACCTGCTATGACCAACACGCAAACCAAAGGTATGACCGCAATAGACTTCTTATCAAACATTCTTCACCTGCCAATCCTGAACTGATTCACTCGTGCTTCACCATTAACATAATAACTCCTTTGGCTTGCTATCACATTAGAATCGGGGGACGAAAGCTTCCTTAGAGACGGCATCATACTCTTTTTTTATTCCGCAGCCAGCGGGGGTTATAATCGCCGAGCAATCGTAAATCGTAAATCTCGAATCGGAAAACGGAGAATTATGCACATCCTCGTAACCAACGACGACGGCGTTCAAGCGCCGGGACTACTCGCCCTCGCGCAAGAAATTCGCAAGCTCGGCAAAGTGACGGTGTTCGCGCCGGATAAAAACTGGTCGGCTTCGGGGCATGTGAAGACGCTCGAACGTCCATTGCGCGTGGGCGAAACAACGCTTGCAGACGGCACGTCCGCGTTGCAAACCGACGGAGCGCCGTCGGATTGTGTCGCGCTCGCCTTGTTGGGCATCACTGAAAAAGTTGACCTTGTTATTTCGGGCATCAACCCTCACGGAAATTTGGGACACGACATTACGTACTCTGGAACCGTCACCGCCGCGATGGAAGCCGCCATCACCGGCGTAAAAGGCATCGCTGTGTCGCTCGAATCGCCCGATGGACATAAAGGCGCGTTGGATTACTCCACCGCCGCCATCGTGGCGCGGCGCGTGGCGGAACACGTCATTGCCAATGGACTGCCCGAGGATGTTGTGGTCAACGTCAACATCCCTTATTTGAAAGAGGCTGAACTCAAAGGCTACATGATCACGAGGCAGGGACTGCGCGTCTACCGCGACGCGCTCGATTCACGCCGCGATCCGCGCGGAAAGCCGTATTATTGGATTGGCGGCGACGCGCCCACTGGTGTTGACGAACCCGGCACCGACTTCGGCGCGTTAAACGCCGGCTATGTTTCCATCACGCCGCTGCAACTGGACCTGACAAATTACAAAGCGATGGATGTGTTGAAGAAGTGGGGTTTTTAAACTTCAAAGAAAGATGAAAGAAGAAAGAAACTTTGCGTTCTTCGCGTCTTCGCGGTTAAAGGGAACCTGATGTCCTTTCTCAACAAGCTCTTCTCCAGCGAATCCGCCAAGCCTGAGAAAAAATATTTCACCTTCCATGTGAAATGTAATCGTTGCGGCGAAATTCTCGAAGGTCGCGTTGACCTCGACAACGACCTCAGCATCAACGATTCAGGCGATGGTTACTTTGTCCGCAAGGGATTAATGGGAAGCAATCTGTGTTTTCAGCAGATCGAAGTGGAATTAACCTTCGACTCGTCGCGTCAATTGATCGAGAAGAATATCTCTGGAGGAGAGTTCGTTAATCTCTAGTCTCCAATTCTCTAATTCTCCAAATTCTCTCTTACTACGAGGAGATTGCTTCTCGAAGACTCGCAACGACATTTATGCGCTATACCTCCCCTCCAAACCAGCAAGCCTATTACGAACAAGTGTGGGATCTCGTTCGCCAGATCCCGCGTGGGAAAGTCGCCGCATACGGACAGATCGCGCTGATGCTTCCGCCTCCCAACGGCGTGGACTTTGAATCGTACAAGGCATTTGGTCCGCGCTGGGTGGGCGGCGCGATGGCGAACTGTCCCGACGACGTGCCGTGGCAGAGAGTCATCAATTCGCAGGGGAAGATCAGCGAACGCGCGGGCGCGGAGAGGCAACGTCAGTTGCTTGAAGAAGAAGGCGTTGTGTTTGTGAAAGATAAAGTGGACTGGAAGAAGTATGGGTGGAGAGGGTTGGACGAGGCGGATGAGCCGAAGCAGGAAAATCTGTTTTAGCGCCCGGCGTTGCGAATTCTTCGCGGTTATTTTCTCTGCAACACTGCGCCTTCGTGGCGCAAAGCAGAATGGATGGAGTACTCGGTGAAATTTGTCATGCGACGTCTCGCTGTTCGTCGTTTTTGTAATAGTAGGACTTACGCAAAACCCCAATACCAAGCCGCGAATTACGCGAATTTCCGCTAATTTTTTAAAAATTCGCGTGAATTAGTGAAATTCGCGGCAAA
>JAJTXU010000189.1 GCA_021462845.1 Anaerolineales bacterium | reverse complement strand
TGCTCGTCGGCAAGGATGTTGTCCGCCATCGGGAAGAGGACGTTATCCTCCTTTTGGATATGCTCGCGCAACAAGGCGGCATAATCCTGCGCGTGTTGAACAAGTTTGGATTTGGCGCTCGCATCGCCCGCGTTGATCCGCTCCGCGCACTCGATCATGCCTCGTATGAATCGGCGTCCCTCCTCGTGTTCGTCCATAAAAACGGACACGGGGTCTTCGTTTTTCGGGAATCCATGTTCTTCGAGCGCGACGAAGAGAATCCCTTCCTCTTTTTGGTGATGCGTTCCATCGGCAAAGTTGCGGAGAAAATCAGCCGCCTTGATAAAGAACTCCATCGGCACATCGTCCCCCGCGGAGAGACGGTCGGCGGCTGTTTCCAGCGCGTCCAATACTTTTTCGATGACGCGATGTTCGCTCATGAGGATGTCTGTGGTTTGCATGATGGCTCCTGTTTATTCAGAAAGAATTAGCCACAGAGCGCGCAGAGACCATAGAGAAAAACTTTTTAAATCTCTGCGAACTCTGTGATCTCTGTGGCTGGATGTTCTCAGGGCAACACTACCCATTTGATTTGCGAATCTGCTCTATGACCATATCGCCCATGTGAGTCGTGCTGATGCCGCTGCGCGCGTCAGCGTGGGAGATCGTTCCGCTTGCGAGCAGATGCTCCACGCTTGATTCGATCTGTTGCGCCGCGTTCTTTTCGCCGAGATAATCCAACATCATGCCGACAGCCATGATCGCCGCCAGCGGACAGGCGACGCCCTTCCCCGCAATGTCGGGCGCGGAACCGTGGATCGGCTCGAACATGGACGTTTTGCCGGGATGCAGATTGGCGGAGGCGGCGATCCCGATCCCGCCTTGAAGCATCGAGCCGAGGTCGGTGAGGATGTCGCCGTAGAGGTTGGTGGTCACGATGGTATCGTAATATTCTGGCTTCTGGATCATCAGCATGGCAAAGGCATCCACGTAGGCGTGATCCTGTTTGACGTCGGGATACTCTTTTCCAATTTCGGCGAAGACGCGCGTCCAAATCTCCTGCGGGCGGATGGCGTTGGCTTTGTCCACCAGCGTGAGGTGACCCAGCTTCTTATTCGCCGAGGCGCGCGAGCGGGCGAGTTCAAACGCATAACGGACAGCGCGTTCGATCCCGACCCGCGTGTAGATGCTGGTGGACGTGGCGACTTCGTCGGGCGAGCCTTTTTTGAGGATGCCGCCGATCTGGGTGTATTCGCCTTCCGTGTTTTCGCGCACGACGGCAAAGTCAATGTCTGCGGGCGTCTTGGCTTTGAGCGGACACAAATTCTCAGCGTAGAGTCGGATCGGGCGGAGATTAATGTAGAGGTCCAGACCGAAGCGCAGACCGAGGATGACGGAGCGTTCGACGAGTCCCACCTCCACTGCGGGGTGACCGATCGCGCCGAGAAAGACCGCGTCCAATGTCTTCCACTCATCAATCACTTTGTCGGGGACGAGTTCTTTGGTCTTGAGATAATACGCACCGGAATAAGGATACTCGACGAAGTTGAAATCGAAATCGCCGTTCTGCATCACAGCCCGCAGAACCTTCATCGCCTCATTCGTGACTTCGGGACCGATCCCGTCTCCCGCGATGATGCCGATGTTATATGTTTTCACTGATCTTCTCCACGATGAAAAACAATTCACCACGAAGGTCACAAAGGGGCACATAGGAATCGCCTTTAACCTTTGTGCGCTTCGTGTCCTTTGTGTTTACAAATTTTTCTCCGCAAGTCGTTCCTCCGCATACGCGAGCAGACCGCCCACGTCAATGATGCGGCGCAAAAATTCGGGGAAGGGCGCGGCTTGATATTGTTCGCCCGTCGTCAGGTTGCGGATGACTCCCGCGGCTGGCTCGACTTCGATCTCATCGCCTTCGCTGATCCCATCCACCGCCTGCGGACATTCGAGGATCGGCAATCCGATGTTGATGGCGTTGCGGAAGAAGATGCGCGCAAACGACTTGGCGACGACCGCCGAAACGCCCGCGGCTTTGATGGTGAGCGGCGCGACCTCGCGCGACGAGCCGCAGCCGAAATTTGAATCGGCAACGATGAGATCGCCGCGCCTCATCTTTTTGACGAACTCCGCGTCGGCATCCTCCATGCAGTGCAGAGCCAGTTCGCGCGGATCGGCGGTGTTGCAGTGACGCGCCGGGATGATGGCGTCGGTGTCTATATTTTTGCCGAACTTCCAGCCGTGCCCATGGATGCGCGCGCGCTCGCGCAAATACTCTTTTTGAGCAAGGACGCTCGCGCGGCGCGGCAGGGCATCGAAGAACAGCACGCGGTCGGGGCGGGAATAATCGGGCAGGCGCGACCCGGCAAAATCAAGCACATCCCGCGCGGAAAGTTTCGCGCCCGCTTCGATCACCACGCAGGCGCAGGTCAATTCGCCGTAGATGAGATCGGGAACGCCCACCACCGCCGCATCTTTGACTCCGGGACACGAGCGCAGCACCATCTCGACCGTGCCGGGATGGATCTTGAACCCGCCGCGCATGATGACCTCATCCTTGCGCCCGACGATTCGCACGGGACCGTCCGCGTCCACGATCGCGAGGTCGCCCGTGTGAAGCCAGCCTTCGTTATCCAACACTTGCGCGGTCGCCTGCGGATCGTCCCAATATCCCGTCATCACGTTGTAGCCGCGCGCACATAACTCGCCCTCTTCGCCGTTTGCGAGCCTCTCGCCGTTTGCGCCGATCACTTTAATGTCAACGCCGTCCATCGGAACGCCGACCGTTTCCGTCGCGGTGATGGGACCGTCGTCGAGCTGGGTCATCGTCACGGCGGGAGAGGCTTCGGTGAGTCCGTAGCCGATGAGCAGTTTGAAATCCATCTCTTCGCGCGCGCGGCGGACGAGCTCGGGCGGGCAGGGCGCGCCAGCCATAATTCCAGCGCGAAGCGTGGCGCAGGCGGAGGGGTCGAAGTCCTTGTGATTCAATTCCAGCGCGAACATGGTCGGCACGCCCGAAAGGATCGTCACGCCCGTTTCCTTCACCAACCTCAGCGCCTCGCTCGGATGATAATGCGGCAGGCACACCAACTGCGCCCCCGCAACCGCGCAAGCCAGCAGAACGGCTGTGGCTCCGAACGTGTTCGAAAACGGAACCGCGCCGAGAAAAATATCCTGCGCCACGCAGTCCATCCGCTCCGCCATCGCCGCGGCGTTGTGGACCAGCCCGCCGTGAGTCAAGATCGCGCCGCGCGGCTCGCCCGTGCTCCCCAGCGAGTGGATGATCGCCGCCGCGTCACGCGGTTTGGCGATCACGGGCGCGAGAGCCGCGGTGTCCTTCAACAAACTCTCCCACGCGATGATGTCCCTCTTTTTGTTTGACTTCGCATTGGAGACGGAGATGACAAACTCCAACTCTGGGATTTGATCTCGCGTCTCCACCGCGACTTCGAGATGGTCCAAGCCATCGAACTGTTTCACCTCTGAAAACGCCACCAGCGCGCGCGGCTTGGTCTTGGCGAAACGCGCCAGCACATCCGCCTTGTCGCGGCGGACGTTGATCGGCACGAGGATGAGTCCCGCTTTGGCGGCGGCGAAGATGGTGATCACATGCGTGGGGATGTTGGGCAGGGTCACAGCGAGGCGGTCGCCGGGGCGCAGTCCCAGTTCGCGCAGTCCCGCCGCGAGCGAACAGGCTTGCAGTTCCACGTCCGCGTACGTCCAGCGTTCGTCGCCCAAACGCAGGAAGGTCTGGTTGGGGAAGCGCAGGGCTTGCACGCTGAGTAATTCGCCGATGGTTGTGTCGTGAAAGGCTTCGTATGTCATGGGTATATTTCCTGATTATCGAAAAAGAGTCAACCACGAAGGGCAAAAAGGTCACCAAGGTTTAAGGCTTGCACAACAAGATGCTTTCTTATAGACCGTCGCGCATAATGATCTAAAACAAAGAACCAAAACCATCACTCAAACCAACTTTGTGGACTTCGTGTCCTTTGTGTTTAAAGATCGTTTGGAGAAATGATCCTCCCCGCAATAGCAGACGCCGCCGCCACATACGGGTTGGCGAGATACAGTTCGCTGGAGATATGCCCCATGCGCCCGCGGAAGTTACGGTTGCTGGTGGAGATGCACTTCTCGCCCGCCGCCAGCACGCCCATGTGCCCGCCGAGGCACGGTCCGCAAGTGGGCGTGCTGACCGAACAATTGGCTGAGATGAAGATTTCGATCAGCCCTTCGCGCAGCGCATCGAGATACACCTTCTGCGAACCGGGGATGACGACCGCCCGCACGCGCGGATGGATCTGATGTCCCTTGAGGATCTCCGCCGCGGCGCGCAAATCTTCGAGGTTGCCGTTGGTGCACATGCCGATCACCGCCTGATCGATCTCCACATCGTTGAGTTGCGAAACAGGCTTGACGTTCTCCGGGATGAACGGCACAGCCACGAACGGCTCGAACTCCGAAACGTCGAACTCGTACACTTCCGCATATTCCGCATCGGGATCGCTTTGCAAATACAAGCCATCCTCCCGCCCCCGCGCGCGGATGAACGAGCGGGTCATTTCGTCCGCTTCGAACAAGCCCGCCTTCGCGCCCGCTTCGATCGCCATGTTCGCCATCGAGAAGCGGTCGCTCATGTCGAGGTGTTGAAGCGCTTCGCCTGTAAATTCCATCGCCTGATACCGCGCCCCTTCCACGCCGATCCGCGCGATGGTGTGCAGGATGAGGTCCTTGCCGCGCACCCACTTCTGCGGCTTGCCGTGATAGACAAACTTCAGGCTTTCCGGCACTTTCATCCACAACTCGCCCAGCGCCATCGCCACCGCCGCATCCGTCGAGCCGATGCCCGTGCCGAACGCGCCGATGAATCCGTGCGTGCAGGTGTGCGAGTCCGCGCCCGCGATCAAATCGCCTGGCACGATCATGCCCTGCTCGGGCAACAGGATGTGCTGGATGCCCGCGCGCCCCACATCGTAAAAGCGGATGCCGTGCGCGTTCGCAAACTCGCGGCATTGCTTGACGATCTCCGCGCTTTTGATATCTTTGGCGGGCGTGAAGTGATCCATGATGAAGACCACCTTCTTCGGGTCCCAGACGCGCGCGCCCTTGATCTTCTCGAACTCTTCGATGGCAAGCACGCCCGAAAGTTCGGACGCCATCACCAGGTCCACGCGGGCGTTGATGAACTGCCCCGGCGAGAGTTCCTTCTGGTCGCATTTTTCGGCAAGTATTTTTTCTGCAAGAGTATGAGCCATGGAATTTTCCTTATCAATCTTATGTGACGGGCGCTTCTCAAGCGACTGTCACATCTCGACGTTCATCGCGCAATCCTTTCGCGGCGGCGCGTCAATTCATGATCCAGTTCTTCATCGGTCACTTCCTGATTGGCGCGCAGGCGGCGGTTCATCACGGTCACGATGCGGCGCACGTCGTCTTCGCCGAGCAGGTGGTTCGAGCGTTTCGCCACTTCGAGGATCTTCGTGACGCAAGCGGGGTTCTCCTCCATTTTATGTTTGCGTAAAAAGAAGCGCACGTTATGCTCGCCAGACATCGGACCGATCTCGATCTCGTGCGCGCGCCCAACCATGCTCGACGGCACGCCGCAATACACATGCTCGGCGAGCCATTCGTCGTTTTTAGCGAGCGCCTTGGCGATTGCCGCGGCGTGAACGCCCGTGGTGGTGCGGAAGGCGTCCGCGCCGACGATGGGGTAATTGAACGGGATGACCGCGCCGCATTTATCGGCGATCACCTCGCAATATTCGGAAAGTTTCGTCAAGTCGCGGCTGCCCCAGCCGAGCAAGTTGAGATTGACGAGCAGAAGTTCCATGGGCGTGTTGCCGCTGCGTTCGCCGATGCCCATGCCGCAGGCGTGAACGCGATCGGCGCCCGCTTCGATGGCGGCGAGGGAATTGGCAATATCGAGTCCGCGATCTTTGTGACCGTGCCAGTCAATGCCGACCGTCGGGTCAATTTCATCCACGACGTTGCGGAGGAACGTAACCAGCGCGTGGACTCCGTGCGGCGTGATGTGACCGACCGTGTCGGCGGCGCAAATGCGCTTCGCTCCCGACCTGATGGCTGTCGCGTACACCTGACGCAGAGTCTCAGGGTCGGCGCGGATCGTGTCCTCGGTGACGAACATGACGGGGATGCCGTGCTTGGTCGCAAACGTGACGGCGTCTTCGGTCTGCCGCACCAGAAAATCCAAGTCCCAGCCTTCGGCGTATCGGCGGATCGGACTCGTGCCGAGGAAGACCGCGGCTTCGAGCGGCACGCCCACCTCTTCAGACACATCCACGATGGGAACGATATCCGCAACGACAGAACGCGCCGCGCTCTGCGGCTGGATGTTCATCTTTTGTTTGACGATCTCCTTCGCCAGCACGGTGACGTGATATTTGAACTTTTCGCCCGCGCCGCACAAGCCCAAATCCGCCGCGTCAATGCCGAGGTCAGACATGAGATAGAGCAGGTACACCTTGTCTTGAATCTCAGGCTGGATCACGGACGGCGATTGCAGTCCATCGCGCAGGGTCTCGTCGGTAACCATCACGCGCTTCTTCGGCGCGGCGGGCGCTTCGACGAGATTCCAATCGTAGATCAGTTCGTGCGTGTCGTTTGGATTCGAGGACATGGCTGACTCCTTTCTTCGACGCTAGAGAGCGTCTCCTACGCGCTTTCTTTTTTAACCACGAAGGCTTGCACTGAGCCTGTCGAAGTGACACAAAGATCACGAAGGTTTAAGAAATGTCTCTTTTTCCTTTGTGTACTTCGTGTCCTTCGTGTTTAAGGATTGCATCGCAACATAACCAGATTCAAACGCTTTCAAATTGCCGTCCAAATATTTGGCGGGGATGCGGAGTTTGAGGGTCTTGTCCCACACGTCCCGCTCGATGGGCAACAGCGTGGATAACGCGCCGAGCATGACGACGTTTGCCATGCGGGCGTCGCCGAGATCGCGCGCGGTTTGCGAGGCGGGCAGGGCGGCGACGTTCATTCCTTTGGATCTCAAAAAATCAATCGTCTCGCGCGGATAAATACTTTCGGCGTTGGGGACCGAGCCCGGCACCAGTTCATGGTCGTTGACGAGGATCGT
>JAJTXU010000188.1 GCA_021462845.1 Anaerolineales bacterium | reverse complement strand
TATCCATCGTCAAAGAACTTGTGGAAATGCACAAGGGACGAATTTGGGTCCAAAGCGCGGGGCTGGATGGCGAAGGGAGCACGTTCTCCTTCACCCTTCCGGTATTCAAGAATTAATGAGGCTTGAATGGCGAAGATATTAATTGCTGAAGATGAACGCGATATTCGGGATTTGGTTGCCTTTACACTGCGATTTGCGGGGCATGAGGTGACTGCCGCCACCAATGGCGAGGAAGCGGTAGAACTTGCGCCAAAGATCAACCCCGATCTGATTCTCATGGATGTGCGGATGCCGCGCATGACCGGTTACGAAGCCTGCAAAATCATGAAGACCATGCCTGGCATCAAGGAGATACCGGTGGTTTTCCTCACTGCGCGCGGGCAGGAATCTGAAATACAGCAAGGGTTGGGAGCGGGCGCCGAGGAATACCTGCTCAAGCCATTCGCGCCCGATCAACTGACCGAGCGCGTGAAAGCGATACTGGCAAAGTTCGGAAAATAATTTGAGCGCGATTCTTCTTGACGGTTCGATTGTGCATTACGAGGTGCTTGGGCGGGGACGCCCGGTCATCTTTTTGCACGGCTGGGTGGGCTCATGGAAGTATTGGATTTCTTCCATGCAAGTCGCATCCACCTCGTATCGCGCCTATGCCTTAGATCTGTGGGGGTTTGGCGATACCGCCCATGTGGAGACAAACTTCACACTGACCCAACAGGCTTCATTGATCGATCGTTTCCTCATCGAAATGGGTATCGGCAAGGTTGCCCTGGTGGGACACGGTTTGGGTGGGTTGGTGGCGTTGTGCTATGCCATCAACTTTCCCGGCAGTGTAGACCGGGTAATGACGATCAGTTGCCCGCCCACCATCGAAGGCGTAAACCAACGCTTGCAGACCTCCGCGCCCGGCGATTTGGTCGACTGGCTGTCGAATCGCACAGCGGAATCGACAGCCGCTCTTGCAGACGCTTCAAAAGCCAACGTTCAAGCTGTTACCGCCTCCATGAAGGGACTCCAAGCCGACAACCTGTACCCGAACTTCCGCATCCTCAATATCCCCGCGCTGTTTGTGTACGGCGAAACCGACCCGGCGATCAGCGTGCCAGAGGAGAGCGCGGTAACATCCACATTAATTCACCAGATCGTTCTTGAAACGTCCGGGCATTTTCCCATGCTCGATGGGTCGGTTAAATTCAACCGCTTGTTGACTGACTTCCTCGCCCTCGAATCGGGAGCCAGCCCCAGCGAACTCCAATTGAAAGAAGAATGGAAACGTAGGGTTAGATGATCGTAGTAACGACTTCAGTCATTATTTTCATGTTGACAAACTAAACCCATTCGCGTTATAACAACCTCAACAACTGAACGGGGCGTCCCACGATGCGGGACTGAGAGGAGCGAGCCGCGCTCAACCCGAATTACCTGATCCAGATCATGCTGGCGGAGGGACTTCTCTATTGAAACAAGCATCCTCCGCCGGGAGGATGTTTTCTTTTGAATCGCGTCATCATCTTCGCCAACGGCGACCTACCCAATCTCGAAAAAGCCCGCGCCCTCCTGCGCCCCGACGACTTCATTCTCTGCGCAGACGGTGGGACTCGCCACGCGCTTGCTTTGAACCTCACGCCTAACCTCATCATCGGTGACATGGATTCGATTGATAGCGCCGAAAGGAAAACGCTCGAAGAAAGAAATATCCCCATCGAACTTTTCCCTCGCGACAAAGACGAAACCGACCTCGAACTCGCCCTCAACAAAGCCGTCGAAATGGATTCCAACGAGATCGTCATCGTCGCCGCCCTCGGAGGTCGCATGGATCAAACTCTTGCCAACATCGCCTTGCTGAGTAACCCGCAATTCGTAACTCGTAACGTGTATCTCGATAACGGCATCGAACAACTCCAATTTTGCCGCACCCAAGCCGAAGTCCGCGGAAGAAGCGGGGATATCGTCTCATTGATTCCGTGGGGCAATCCCGTTCACGGAATCCAAACCCAAAACTTGAAATGGAAACTCGATCATGAAACTTTACACCCCGAAAAATCACGCGGCATCAGCAACGAAATGACATCAGACACTGCCTCCATCAAAATTGAATCAGGCTTGCTCCTCATCATCCACCGCCGCCAATAAAAAGTCTCCAATCTCCAATCTCCAGTCTCTAATTCCCCAATTCTCAAAAGGTCTTCCATGAAACCCCTCCATTTTCCACTTTCCACCCTCCTCCTCTCCTCTTTCCTCTTTCTTCTTTCCTCCTGTGCGCCCGCGCAACCCGCCACCCTCACCATCATGACCCACGACTCATTCGCCGTGAGCGAAGATGTCGTCAAAGCGTTTGAAGACGCGAACAATGTGAAAGTTGTATTTCTCCCCAGCGGCGACGCGGGCTCGATGCTCAACAAAGCCATCCTAACCAAAGACGCGCCGCTCGCGGATGTGATGTTCGGCGTGGACAACACCTTCCTCTCGCGCGCGCTCGATGAAGATATTTTCGAATCATACGCCTCGCCTGAATTGCAAAACATTCCCGACGAATTCAAACTTGATCCATCCAACCGCGCGACGCCCGTTGACTATGGCGATGTCTGCATCAATTACGACAAAAATTATTTTGCTGAAAATAATCTAGCCGTTCCGCAAAGCCTTGAAGAGTTGATGAAGCCTGAATACAACGGCTTGCTCGTCGTTGAAAACCCCGCCACCTCGTCAACGGGACTCGCCTTTCTGCTCGCCACCGTTGCGCACTACGGCGATTCGTTCACTGACTATTGGCAAGCCTTGAAAGACAACGGAGTGGTTGTCGTAGACGGCTGGGAGACCGCGTACTACACAAACTTCAGCGGCTCATCGGGCAAAGGACCTCAGTCGATGGTCGTTTCATACGCCTCCTCGCCCGCTGCAGAAGTGATCTTCGCCGAGACTCTGCTGGACGATTCGCCCACCGCGTCCATTCTCGGACCAGACGCCTGCTTCCGCCAGATCGAATTTGTCGGCATACTCAAAGGGACGCAGAATCACGCCCTCGCCGAAAAATTTATAGACTTTATGCTGAGCGAACAATTTCAAGAAGATATGCCGTTGCAAATGTTTGTCTATCCTGTGAATCAAAACGCGGTTCTTCCCGAAGCATTCCTCAAGTATGCGCAAATCCCGACCCAACCCGCCACACTTTCACCCGCCGAAATCGCCGCGAACCGCGACGCATGGATCCAAGCGTGGGCAGACGTGATGATGAGATAGCATGTACACAGGTAGACAGGTAAACAGGGAAACAAGTAAACACGGAAACAAGGCATCCTTATATACCTGTGTACGTGTCTACTTGTCTACGTTGTCCCTCTGGCTCCTCCCTCTAACCTTCCTCGCCCTCGCCTTCTTCTTTCCTCTTTCCAAGATTCTTGCATTCACACTATCTCCCTCAACCCTCACACTCGAAAATCTACGCAATACGCAACACGTAGTACTTTTCACCTTTTATCAAGCAACTCTCTCCACTCTCCTCACTCTCCTCCTCGGCATTCCCTCCGCCATCCTCTTTTCCCGCTTCGACTTCCGCGGCAAGTCCCTCCTCCGCGCCCTCACCGCCGTTCCATTCCTCCTCCCAACCGTTGTAGTCGCCGCCTCCTTCAACTCCCTCTTCGGCACACACGGTCTACTTTCCACTTTCTACTCTTTCCTCTTTCCTCTTTCCTCTTTCACTCTTCACCCTTCACCCTTCATCCTTATCTTGATCGCCCACCTCTTCTACAACACCACCATCGTCATCCGCATCGTCGGCGCCGCGCTTTCGAACCTGAATCCCAAACTCGAACAAGCCGCCCGTTCCCTCGGCGCGGACTCGCTCCGCGTGTGGCTGAACGTGACTCTCCCTCTTCTTCGTCCCTCTATCCTCGCCGCATCGCTCCTCGTCTTCCTCTTTGACTTCACCTCCTTCGGCGTGATTCTCCTCTTGGGCAACTCGCAACTCTCCACCCTCGAAACGGAGATCTACTTCCAAGCCGTCAGACAATTCAACCTGCCCCTCGCCGCGCTCCTCTCCATCATCCAACTGCTCTGCACTCTCGCTGTCTCCATCCTCTACTCCAAATACGCAATACGGAGTACGCAATACGCCTCACGCTCCACGCCCTCACGCAGACCTAAGACCCTCAAACAAAAACTCTTCACCACCTCCCTCATCTTTCTACTTTCCACTTTCTTCATCCTTCCCCTCGCCTCCCTCCCATTCCGCTCCCTCACCCGCCTCGAAGCGGACCGTGGTCAACGCAGCGAAGTTCAATATGGATTCACCACCGATTACTACAAAGAACTCTTCATCAATCGAAGAGGGTCAGTCTTTTATGTTCCTCCTTTTCAAGCAATTCTCAACTCCCTCACCTACGCCTCCGCAACAGTAATTCTCTCAATTCTCTTAGGCTTCCCCGCCGCATTCGCTCTTGCGCATCCCACGCGCCTCGAAAAGATTCTCGACCCGCTCATCATGCTCCCGCTTGGATCTTCAGCCGTCATGCTCGGGCTGGGATTCATCATCACATACGGCAAATGGCTTGCCTCGCCATGGCTCGTTCCGTTCGCGCATACGCTCATCGCGCTGCCGTTCGTCATTCGCGCATTGCAACCCGCGATCGCGTCCATTCCGAACCGATTGCGTCAAGCCGCCTCAACGCTTGGCGCATCGCCCCTCGAAGTCTGGAAAAATATTGATCTCCCGATCCTCCGCCGCGCCACCCTCGCCGCCGCCACATTCGCGTTCACCATTTCTCTCGGCGAGTTCGGCGCGACCCTCCTCATCAGCCGCCCCGAGTACCCAACCATCCCCGTCGCCATCGAACGTTTCCTCTCGCAGCCTGGCGGGCTGAATTATGGTCAAGCGATGGCAATGGCGACCATCCTCATGGCGCTCACCACCGCCAGCATTTTGTTGATCGAAAAATTTCGTTTACCTAACGCGAGTGAGTTCTGATGCTCGAAGTAAAAAATATTTTCAAAACATACGGAGACAATCCACTCCTCAAAAATATTTCTTTCACCGTCGCGGAGGGGGAGACGGTCTGCCTGCTCGGCGCATCTGGAAGCGGCAAATCAACTTTATTGCGGATGATCGCTGGACTCGAATCGCCCGATTCGGGATTCATCTTCTTCGACGGACTCGACCTCGCATCAACTCCGCCTCATCTCCGCGACTTCGGCTTGGTCTTCCAAGATTATGCTTTGTTCCCACACCTCAACGTCAACGACAATGTCGCCTTCGGGTTGAAGATGCGCCGCATGGGACGAGACGAAATTTCCGAGCGCGTAGCCAGTTCATTGGAATTAGTCAATCTCAAAGGATTCGGGGGACGAAGTGTGAACGATCTCTCTGGCGGAGAACAGCAACGCGTTGCTCTCGCCCGCGCGCTGGCGATTCGTCCGCGCCTGTTGATGTTCGATGAGCCCCTCGGCGCATTGGACAGAACCCTGCGCGAAGGATTGCTGAACGAGTTGCGGACAATTCTGCAAAAGACAAACATCCCCGCGATTTACGTCACTCACGATCAAGAGGAAGCCTTTGCCATCGCCGACCGTGTGTTGATTTTGCATGGAGGCGCGATCATCCGCGAAGGGACTCCCGCCGACGTGTGGGCGAATCCAATGTCCGCGTATGTGGCGGAGTTTTTGGGGTTGGGGAGTGTGATTGAGGGAAAAGAAAGAGGAAAGACGAAAGATGGAATGTGGAAAGTGGAAAGTGAGTTTGGCGAGTTCGTTGTTGGTTGCGAACACAAACATTCAAAGGGAGAGAAGGTCCACTTGTTGGTGCGTCCATTTGTTGAAGAAAGCAATCGCTGGTCGAGTAGTCCCGCGCGTGCTGAGCGGAGCGATAGCGAAGACGAAGCATCGCGGGACGTATCGAGACCAGAGGGCAACAACAGAAATACAATTCGCGGTGTTACTTCCGATGTCGTCTTCCAGCAAGATAAGTTCAAAGTCACGCTCGATAACGGATTGTACGTCTACTTGAAAGATGCGCCGAAGGTTGGCAAAAAAATCGCAGTGGGGGTTAAGGTAGAATGTCTCGGATGAGAACAAGCGAAGCAGTCCTGCGGATTAAAGTTCAGAAAAAGAATCCAGCGGGCGAGGTGGTGTACGAATACGAAGGCGACGAGCTGCGCCGCGACGACACATCCGTTGTGCTTGAAGCCTTATTCACCCGCGACGATATGCCGTTTCAAGATGTAGTCTTCAAAAAAGGCGACCGCTTCGTGGAATATTATTACTCCGACCGCTGGTACAACATCTTCGCCATCTACGACCGCGACGATGGACAACTCAAAGGCTGGTATTGCAACATCGGCAAACCCGCCGTGATCGAGGATGGCGTTGTTTCGTATGTTGACTTGGCGTTGGATCTGTGGGTTTCAGCGAACGGAGCCCAAACGATTTTAGATGAAGATGAATTTGCCGCGCTTGAATTGACAGGCGAGTTGCGAACAAGCGCGTTAGTGGGATTGAACGATTTGAAGCAAGTGTTCTTAATCGACAAACCTCCGCGTTGATGCGGAGGTTTGTCGATTTGCCCAGAGTGGAAACTAAAAATTGTTCCAGACGTAGTAGCCGACTGCTGAACCGACAACACAAAGACAGCAGAGTACAACGGCGACAACCACAATAATCATAGTGGTGTTGTTCTTCTTGGGCTCGGTGGGCATTTGCTCGTCCATGATTTCTACTCCTCTTTGAAATAAGTTTGTAACTTCCCGAATTATATCAGGTAGTTGCTCTGTTTGCGCGGCGATATAACCAATAGATGATGAACGCGCCAACGACGATGATCAGCGTGCCGATGATGATCGGCAGGACGATGGCGACAATGGACAGCACCGTGGAGATGATGTCTTCCGCGACGCTGACGGGGACGTTCCCCGCGCCGCCTGTGGTTGCCGTCACCGCCGGGCGGAGTGCGCCCGCTTTAGCCACGTGAACCGTCCCTGCCACGAGCAGACCAGCCGCCAACGCCAGCACGGGACTCATATCCGTCACCACGTTCGCGCTGGCGGCGAAGGCGATCGCTCCCGCAGTTGGGCGGATGAAGGTTTGGATCACGTCGTTGATGTGGTTGACCGC
>JAJTXU010000187.1 GCA_021462845.1 Anaerolineales bacterium | reverse complement strand
TCTCAATCTTCATTTCCATCGCCGTTTCCCGCATTGGAACTACACTATCAAGCCCCATCCTGTTTGATAGTGTTCAACTTATTTTTGGACAAGTCCTAAGAATTCTAATTGAAGAAACCTTTTTACCTACCCAATCGGAGGCAGAATCGATAGGATAATCCTCTGCCGCATCATAGCACCATTCCAGCACATTCCCCAACATATCATAAAACCCCCATTTATTCGGCGTCTTCTCGCCAACTGCATGAGTCGTACCGTTGCTGTTTTCTCTGCACCAGGCATGTGAAAGCAGATCGTCTAGAGAGTCTCCGATACTGAATATTTTTTCAGAACCAGCTCGGCAGGCGAATTCCCGCTGCATCTGTGACGGAAGGTTAAATTTGTATCCCGAAGGCAATAAATGAGCGTAAGAGTTATTAAACCTTTCACAGAATTCGATTGCCTCATTCCAATTCACATTTTCAATTGGATGATTTTCTCCTCGAAAAAAACTTGGATTACTATTCATAACGGCCACCCACTGGGATTGTGTTATCGGATATTGTCCCAACCAAAATCCTCGACTAATTGTAGCAGTGAAAGCTATCCCATCTTCGTATATGCGCCCCACTTCATTTTCGCGGCTCCCCATTATGAATGTCCCTGCTGATACCCATAACATTTTTAATGGCTTGGCATCATTGGGTAATCGAATATCAATATCAAACGGACTTCCCATTACGATTTTCATATGATCGTCTACTATAATCTTTTCTGTATTATCTGTGAGTTCAAACTACTTACTTCTCCAATACCACCAGCAACCGCGTCGCAAACAGGGATGGGAACAGATCGAGCAACTTCTCCAGTGATTTTACAGCCGAATACATTCCCGTCGGGTAGAGTTGCGGACCCGAGTACCCACCCGAGGCGGCATACGCCAGTGCCGAGAGGCGGATGGTTTTGATGCTTTTCCAAGCAGTGAGTTGAGAACGGAAGCGATTTCCCACGAAAATACGCGTTGCGTTTCCTTGAGCGGCGTAGTAATCAAGATGTTCGGGCGACCAGTCCGCAGGCGCGAGCCATTCGATTTTTTGGGTGATAGCAATCGGCTCGACGTGGAACGCGCCATACACGAGCAGTCCCAACAGGCTCATGCACGGTTCGAGCAGGATGATCCGTCCGCCCTTGCGGAGGACGCGATGCAGTTCGTTCAACGCGGTTCCAGGATATTTCAAATGATGGAACACATCGGTCGAGATCAGATCGGAAATTGATTCGTCCTCAAACGACAATTTGTACGCGTTTTCGATCTGATCAATCCATGGGAAGGGAAATAACTCTGTCGTGATGCAGTTCGGGATCACATCGCGGATGTGTCCCATGCCCGAGCCGAGTTCGACGATTTTTGAGTCGGGCAGTCCGCTCAACTGTCCCGCCGCGATTCGATACAAATCTTGATACGCAGTTCGCAGGATCGGTTTGCGATTCCATAGCTCGTGATTTTTGTTGATCAAATCCTGATGTAAGTTAATTCCCATGATAGATTTCTTTGTAAACGGTTTGTGATTGCCTATGACCCCGAAGGGGTCAAATGATTGTAGATTGAATTGAGATCGAATCGAAACTCCGAAGGAGTGACATGGAATTCTCAACCAGTCATGTCATGCTGAGCGGAGCGAAGCATCTCTGTGAATTGGAGGAGACCCTTCGCGGAGTTTATCTGAGCTTGTCGAAGGGCTCAGGGTGACATGATTCGGTACTAAACAAATTTTATCCGCCTTGCCGCAAAAGCCACCATACGCAACAATAACAACCCATGTTTCCAGCGTGAGATGTTGGTGGAGCCGTACGTCCGCTCGCGGTAGCGGATGGGCAGGTCTACGATCTTGAGATTCAATTTTGCCGCACCGAAGATCAGGTCATAATCGCCGAACGGATCGAAATCGCCGAAGTACGAACGGTTCGCGGCAATGCGTTCGTAATCGTCTTTCCATAACACCTTTGTTCCGCACAACGTATCTTTGATCGGTTGCCCCAACAGCCACGAGAACGCGAGACTGAAAAATTTATTGCCGAAAAAATTCAACGTCTGCATCGCTTCTTTTTCCATCGGGTACACCAGCCGCACGCCGTTGATAAATTCGCCCTTGCCCGAAACGAGCGCCTCATAAAAACGCGGCAAGTCTTCGGGCGGCACGGTCAGGTCTGCGTCGAGGATCATCAGCACATCGCCAGTGGCTTTGGCGTAACCGAGTCGCACCGCGTCCGCTTTGCCAATGCCCGACTGTTGGAGAATCAGGCTGGGGGTGGAAGGATGCGCTTTCACTTCCCGCTGGATCGCCGCGTACGTGTCATCCTTCGAATGTCCCTCGACGAAGACGAGTTCGGTCGCGCGTCCCATTTTCGGAGTCCGCTCGAAGATAGATCGGATGTTGCCCGATTCATTCCGCGCGGGGACGATGACCGACACCGTCGGCTCTTGCGCGCGTTGGATAGTTGGTCGCGCCACCACGAAGTTCGACAGTGCGAGATGATGCAGGGGCCACAAGCGGACGAGGAATTTATTCGCCAACCCGCCCAACGGAAGCGGAAACAATATCTCTTGTGTGATCTGCACTGGCTCGAAACCTGCGAGGCGCATCAACCCGCGGATGTCTTCGCGCGTCAACCAGTTTTGATAGAGGTTGCGCGCGGCAAGGTTGAGACTCTGCGCGATGCCGAGCGGCAATTGCCAAAGCCTGCTGTAAAAGTTGAGGATGATTCGCGTGCGCGGCGTGCAGAGCCGTTTGATCTCTTGAAAGACGCGCTGCACATCCCACAAGTCGTTGACGAGGTCGGAGAGGATGATGATGTCGAATGTTTCGTTGATCGCGGAGAGGTCGTGCGCGTCGGCTTCGATGAATTCGATGTTGGGGTATTTTGCTTGTGCGCGGCGGATCATCTCTGGCGAGAAATCCACGCCCATGCCGCGCGAGGGGTTCAACGCGCCGAGCAGTTTCCCGTCCGCACAGCCGAGTTCGAGCACGCGCGAGTTTGGCGCGATGTGAAAGCGATAGATTTCCGCCAGCCGCTGGTGATACCACTTGCCCATGCCGCGCCACGAATCGGATTTACGGGCAATGGCGTCCCAGTGGGAAATGCGAGATTGTTGGTAAGCGACGCCTGACGCGTCGAATGAGGGAGTTGTTTCCATGTCGGTTTTTGAATATGGTAACATTTTATCATTCAAAGAATCACAATGGATTCGACGACGCCCTCCCGACGAAAAATAATGATCCTGCGCCTAACCCTGTCCCTTGCGTTCATCGAAGGGATGTTCGTGTTTTGGAAGTTTCTGACCGCGCCGAGCGAGTCGGCGTCTGTGGTCTTCCTCCAATATTCCGCGCTTCGGCTGATCTTGTTGCTGGCTGTTTTTTTCTTGTCGTTGGCGTCCTTGCTTTTGTTGATTGCATCCTTCAAGAAGAACTGGCTTGATCTGAGGTCGGGAAAATTGATTGACAACCTGTGGAACAGAACCGAAACATTCTGGGCGTTGCTCGCGCTGGTTGGTCTGACCTATTTCCTGCTGTTCGCTTCGGAACGGAATTTGGGATCGTTCGCGTCTTACCGTGAACGTTTGTATCCGATCCTTGTGTGGTTTGCCCTGATCGCGCTTCAATTTATTTTGGGTTTTCTCTTCATCAAAGCGAGCGGCTCGAACTTTCTCCAAATCTATCGCTCGTCCCTTGCGCCAAGCGGAATTGTTCTTCTTCTACTCGCGCTCCTCATTGCTTTCATCGCGTTGACTAAAATCGGTCTCACTCCCGACCCAATCTACTGGCAGGGACCTGGAGTCTCGTTATTGATCTCGCAAGCGATCGTTGCCTGGGGAATCGGAGTATCGTTCCATGCTCTTGTCTTGCGATTCGGCGAAGCAAGTCGAAGCCGAGTCAACGGGTTGGCTTGTGTCGCATTGTGGGCGTTGGCGGTTTTTCTGTGGTGGAGTCAGCCCGCTCGCGCCTCGTATAACGTCCTTGAGTCCGCTCCTCCTAACTTTCAAGAATATCCATTCGGCGATTCGATCCTGTACGACACCGTCGCGCACAAATTTTTGACAGGCACAGCCTTGCCGAACGATTTTTGGGTCAAGCCGTTGTATTCGTTCTTTCTGGCTGTTCTGCATTTGTTTGCGGGTGAAGATTACAAACTGCTGGTCTTTCTTCAAATTGCAATTCTCGCCATCATCCCCGTTTTGATCTATCTGCTTGTCAGCCGCATCGGAAACAGAACCGCAGGCGTCGTCGCCAGCCTGCTTGTGATCCTGCGCGAACAAAACTCGATCGCGTTGTCGAATATCATTCAAGTGGCTCACCTGAAATTGTTCTTGAGCGACGTATTTTCGATGGGACTCGTCGTCCTCATCCTCTGGCTGATGTTCCGTTGGTTCGAGAGACCCAACGAACGCCACAATTCTCTTTTGGCGTTGGGAGGCGCGCTCGGTTTGTTGACTCTGACGCGCGGGCATCCTATCCTTCTGTTTCCAATTATTGTTATTATCGTCTTTCTACTCGAGGCGGAAAATATTCGCCAACGATTTATCCGCGCGGGTTTATTCACTGTTGGCATTGCGCTTGTGTTGCTTCCCTGGCTCTGGAAAATTTACGAAACCACAGGACGCATCGCGCTTCAAAGTCCCGTCTCTCCATACAGTGCGAACATGGCTGGGCTGTACAGCCTTACACCTCATCTTGCCGACCCCAGCGCGTTCACCACCGATGTTTCCAGTCAAACGCTGGAAGAATCCGACGCGCAGAACAAGCAGGTCACAAACTTCATCCTCCAGCATCCCGATGAAGTCCTGCGATTCGTCTCGGCGCACTATTTGCACAACACGATCTACACGTACATCTATTTGCCGCACTCATTCCGCATCGAAAGCCTGCGCGCGTACGTGACCACGGAACCGTTCTGGGGAAACTGGCAGGGTGAACTTTCATTTCAAGGTTGGATATTACTCATCATCAACATGGGATTGATCGCGCTTGGTTTCGGAACCGCGTGGAAGAAGAACCGATACCTTGCCCTTGTGCCCTTACTGATCGGCATGGGATACAACGCCAGCGTTTCCGTCGGACGCATCTCAGGCTGGCGCTTCATTCTCCCCGCCGATTGGATCACCCTCGTCTACTTTTCCATCGGGCTGATTCAACTCTCCTATATTGTATGGTTTGTTGTCACTCGTTCAGTGCAGGATGTTTCGGTTAGTAATGAGTCGCAAACGGTTGAAAAGACTTCTGTACATTGGGTCGCTCCAGCGTTGATCGCAATTTCCTTTCTCTTGATTGGGTCAGCCGTCACGTACGGGAATCGATTATTTTCAAATCGTTATCCCCCGCAACCTGCTCAACAATTGCTAGATGAGTATTTGGTTGACGCCGAGTCTCTTGGGCAACCCTTCACCGAAGTTGAACTCGACCGTTTTCTTCAAAGCGAGAACGCTGTCATTCTTAATGGGCAGGCGATCTACCCATACTATTTGAAATCCGATTCGGGTCCTGTCAACCACGCCTGGCCCGCATACAAACCGCGACCGTACAACCGCGTTGTGTTCTATCTCGTTGGCGCGGAATCGTCCAATGTGATTCTTCCGTTGCCATCCCATGACTTTGATTTCCCCGACGGCGCGGAGGTGATCGTGTTCGGCTGTGCGAACGAGTTTTGGGATATTGAGGCGCTGTCCGTTTTGCTCACGGGCGCGTCGCCGTCTGTCTTCACGCGCGAGCCGATGCCTGCGCTTAGTTGTCCATTCACTGAATAAACCGTCCCGCAGGATTCTTTTTAATACCCTGACCCATCCGAGTCAACCTGCGGGACGTTCCCGATTCGAATCCCTCGTTTGACACCCCCTCATTCTCGGTTATAATTCAGTCACTGAATTTTGAACCGATGAATCCTATGGAAACCACAAACGAAGAACTGCGCGAACTTACCCTGCTCGAAAACATCGAGAACGATCCAGATGTGAATCAGTCCACGCTGGCGACCCAGCTTGGCGTCGCGGTGGGAACCGTGAATTGGCATCTGAAGCGGCTCGTCGCGAAAGGCGCGGTCAAGGTCAAGCGCGCCGAACGCAAAAAGCTGCGATACATCATCACGCCCGAAGGCATCGCCCTGCGCGCCCGCCTCGCGGTGGATTACGTCGAGCGCTCGTTTTCGATCTATCGCAAAACGCGTCAGCGCGTGAAAGAACATATCGCAAAGATTCGCGCGGCGGGGTTCGATCGCGTGCGCATCGTCGGCAAGGGCGATGTGGTGGACGTGTGCAAACTCACCTGCATCGAACAAGGCGTGGCGATCGTGACCGATAAAAACGCGCCAACGATTCAAGTGGATGGATTCAAAGTGACTCTCAACATGGATGGGACCTCATGAAACATATTTTGATCACAGGCGGCGCGGGCTACATCGGTTCGCTTCTGACCTCCGAACTGCTTCGGCTTGGATACCGCGTCAGCGCCCTCGACTCTCTGCTCTTCGGCGGTGAAGCCATCGTTCCGTTTTTGCATCATCCCAATTTTCATTTCGTGAAAACAGACGTGACCGAACCCCGCGCTGTGAAAGATTCGCTCAAAGACGGCTGGAGCAAGCCCGACGCGGTAATTCATCTCGCCGCCATTGTCGGATTCCCCGCGTGTCAGGCGGTGGGGAAGCAGGTCGCATGGAAGTACAACGTGGACTCCACGAAGATGGTTTACGAGCAAGCCGCAGACTTGGGCGTGGAGCGATTCGTCTTCGCCTCCACGTACAGCAACTACGGATTGAGTCCCGACGGCAAGCCCGTCACCGAAGAGTCGCCGTTGAATCCGCAATCGTTGTATGCAGAGACGAAGATCGCGGCGGAGGAATTTTTGCTCAACCAAAAAGATTCATCAACCGCGCCGCTGTTGTTCCGTTTCGCCACGTTATACGGACTTTCCCCGCGCACGCGTTTTGACTTGATCGTGAATCAATTCGTGCTGGAAGCATTCACCAAGCGAATGCTGGTCATTTACCAGCGCGGATACTCGCGCTCGTTCGTCCACATCCGCGACGTGGCGCGCGGCGTCATCATGGGACTCGAAGCCGAGCAGTCGAAGAT
>JAJTXU010000186.1 GCA_021462845.1 Anaerolineales bacterium | reverse complement strand
AGATAGTGGATGAATTGACCGATGGCAAGCGCTAATTTCCGAAACCGGTATTGGCGATTGGAAATGGAAGTGTCTACGACACCCTGCTCTACTGTTCTGGGTTTGTCTGTCGCCGACTTAAATAAAAAAACTATCTGAACAGGATGATTCATTGGCTGAAACCTGAATCCAATGCGGCCGGAGCTAGGTGGCACCCAATTCGTTTGGTTGCGTGGCGCTAATTTCGATAAATCAATGTGAAGAAGAATAGTTGTGAATTCTAAATATCAAATATGTACGCGTTGTGTAATGGACACCTCCGATCCCGACATCCAATTCGATGAACGCGGGGCATGCAGTCATTGCCATAGTTATGATCGCTTCGTGAGTCGTTACGTGTTGACCGGGGAATATGGACGTCTCCAGCTGGAGAAGATCGTAGATAGGATCAAGAAGGATGGCAGGGGCAAGCCCTATGATTGTGTGATCGGCGTGAGCGGGGGAGTGGACAGTACGATGGTGGCGTACAAGGTCAAAGAATATGGCTTGCGTCCGCTGGCAATTCACCTCGATAACGGATGGGATTCGGAGTTGGCGGTGAGCAACATTCACCGCATGTTGAACATCCTCGGCATCGAACTCTACACCCATGTCATCGACTGGGAGGAGTTCCGCGATCTGCAGGTCGCTTTTTTGAAAGCGTCCACACCCGATTCCGAAATTCCCAGCGATCATGCGATCGTGTCGCTGATGTATCAAATGGCTGAGAAAGTGGGGGTCAGATACGTTATCTCAGGAGACAACATTCGCACAGAGACCCACGTGCCGGAAACCTGGTCACAGGGTCATTTTGATTGGAAATATATCCAAAGTGTGCATGCTGCATTTGGTCGAGTTCCCCTTCGCACCTACCCTCATCGAACCTGGTGGCAGGAAGAACGTTTTCGTCAAAAACAGACCTGGGTCTACTTGTTAAACTATATTGATTATGTAAAGAAGAACGCCGTTGCTGTTTTGGAAAAAGAATTAGGCTGGCGTAACTACGGAGGAAAACACTACGAGTCCATCTATACGCGCTTCTATCAAGGCTATATTTTGCCAGTGAAATTTGGTTACGACAAACGCAGAGGGCATCTTTCCAGTTTGATTTGTTCCGGTGAAACTACGCGCGAGGAAGCGCTTCAAGCGTTGGAACAGCCAACCTACCCGCCGAACCTTCAGGAAGATGATCGCGAATACGTAGTCAAAAAACTCGGTTTGACCCAGCCGGAATTCGACGAGATCATGCAGGCTCCGCCCAAAACGATTTATGACTATCCGTCCTACACAAGAGATAACGTCAATCCGATCATCCGAACCATGCGCAAGCTGGTGGCAATTCCGAGACTCCCCGCCGAGCTACGGTCGCGAATGAGCCAGCGCAACTCTCGTTCAAAATGAAACCGACGGTATTGATCTTTTGCGCCGCAAGCCCGTTGAATGACCCGCGCCCGAATCGGATGATCCAATGGTTGAAGGATGAGTACGCGTTAACGGTAGTTCAAGGGAAGGGCTTTGATGTTGGGGTTATCGCTGTGGATGATGGACAGGTCGAGGATGCAAAGTCCGCGAATATTGCGGTAAAGATCATCGCCCGTTTGATGCGTGTGTTCCTGATCGTTTTACGACTGTATGATGCGGTACTTAAACTGGAAGACCGCTTCACACAGGGCGCGATGACCCCCCTAGTGAGGGAAGGTATTGATCTGATCATTGTCCATGATCTGGTGCTGTTGCCGCGTGCGTTCAGCGTGGCGCGCATGGGAAACACAAAAGTATTGTTCGACGCAAGGGAATATTACCCGCGTGAGTTTGAGAGTCAGGCGTGGTGGCGTTGGTTCGTGCAACCGTTCAATCGTTTTTTGTGCGAGCGGTATCTGCGGCGATGCGATAAGATCATTACGGTGAGCCAGGGAATAGCAGACGAATACCGAAAGGAATATGGCGTTCATGCGGATGTTGTGATGAGCTTCACTTCGTATGCCGACCTGCAACCCCAGCCGCCTCAGACCGATGCCGTGCGGATCATCTACCACGGACAAGCCTCGCCCGACCGTCAAATTGATAGAATGGTCAGGATGATGGATCATCTGGATGAACGGTTTTCATTGGACCTGATGCTTGTCTCTCCGAGCAAGGCTCGTCGATCTTACTATCGAACCATCGAGCAGATGGTAAAAGGTAAGCTCCGCGTGCGGATTCTCCCACCCGTCCCGATGAAGAACATCGTCGAATTTACGAACCCGTATGATGTTGGCTTATTCATCTGCCCGCCGACAACGTTCAACCTCAAGTTCGCCCTCCCGAACAAGTTTTTTGAATTCATCCAGGCGCGGCTGGTAGTTGCCATTGGTCCCAGCGTTGAAATGCGGAGGATCGTGAACGAATACGATTGCGGCGTGGTTGCCGAAAGTTTCGAGCCTCGCGCGTTGGCTGATGTCCTTGGTAAACTCGATGGCGCTGAAATAGCGCGTTATAAAAACAATTCTCATCGCGCCGCGCAGGAACTGAACGCAGGCAAGAACGCGATACGGATACAAACGATGGTACGAGACATGATCCATGGATAAAAGACTTTATTTTTCATCAATAGGAATTAACCCATGTGCGGCATAGTCGGACTCTGGAACCTCAACGGCGAACCGATTTCGCCAGGCGAACTCAATCACTTCATCAACTCCCTCGCCCACCGCGGACCCGATGGGAGCGATATTTACATTGACGCCGATTCGAATCTGGGGTTCGGACATCGCCGCCTCGCCATCATTGACACCTCCGACGGCGGGCGTCAGCCGATGTCGTATGCCGACGGGCGGTATTGGATCGTATTCAACGGCGAGATGTATAACTTCCTCGAGTTGAAAAAAGAACTCGAAGCATTGGGCTATTCGTTCAAGACCGAATCGGATACTGAAGTCATCCTCACCGCGTATCATCACTGGGGCGAGGATTGCCAGTTGAAGTTCAACGGTATGTGGGCGCTGGCGATCTGGGACTCGAAAGAACGAAAACTTTTTGTCTCGCGCGACCGCTTCGGCGTGAAGCCGATGATCTATCATTTCGATGAAAATCATTTTGCGTTCGCATCGGAGATGAAAGCCTTCCTCGCACTCGATTGGTTCGAGCCTGAATTCGACCCCGCGATGGTTGCGCTGGCGTTGACGAATGAACGCCTCATCGAAGGCGACGAGCGGAGCATGTTGAAAGGGCTGAATCACTTGCCAGGCGGGCACAGCCTCACCCTGCGTCCGAACGAAGCGCCGAGTATCCGCCGTTGGTGGAACACGCTCGACCATTTGGAATCCGTTCCGCAAACATACGACGATCAAGTCGCGCGCTTCCGCGAACTATTTCTCGACGCGTGCCGCATCCGCATGAGGAGCGACGTGCCGATCGGGACAGCCCTCAGCGGCGGACTCGATTCGAGTTCCATCCTGTGCGGCATGACTCACATCCGCAACACGACCGACTCCGCTGACCGACTCGCACATGAATGGCAGAAGGCGTTCATCATGACCTACCCTGGCGCGGTGATTGATGAACGCAAATATGCCGATGAGGTGATCAAGAGGACAGGCGTCACGCCGATCTATTGCGCGGGCGCGTCGGATATGTATCTCGATCACTTCGACGATATTCTTTTTCAATACGAAGAAATTTCCGATATTCATCTCGGTCCGTGGCTCGTGCATAAATTTCAGCGCGAGAATAATGTGGTCGTCACCATTGACGGACACGGCGGCGACGAATTGCTTGGCGGTTATCCGTGGCACGTCACTGCCGCGCTCAAAGATGCGATTTCAAAACTTTCGCCGCGCCGCGCGCGCGACCTGCTCAACATTATGAAAGGTCTCGAACTTTTTCCCGCGAATCAGTTTTACATCAAGAGCGCGCAAGCGTTGTTTACGAAGATGACGAAAGTAAATGAACAGCCCTGGTTGACACAACCTGTCGCGGAGTTCACATCATCCGCGTATGAACACGACATGCCGCTCATCAAAGACCGCGATGCGTTGTTCAGATCGTTGTATGTGGATTTTCACTTCACGCAACTGCCGATGAATTTACGCGACTTCGATAGACTCTCGATGGCGCACGGAGTGGAAGTGCGCTCGCCGTTCATGGATTGGAGACTCGTCTGCTATTCGTTCTCGCTTCCTTCCACGGTGAAAGTTGGTTCGGGTTTCACCAAGCGGATCCTACGGGACGCGTTGAAAGGCATCCTGCCTGAATCGATCCGCACACGCACGCGCAAACTCGGTTTCCCGAATCTCGCCGAAGCATGGACCTCGCCGCGCGCGCAGGAGTTCATTCAGGATGTTGTTCGCAGTGTTGAGTTCCAGCAGTCGGAAATATGGAATGGAAAGAAAGTGGCAGAGGATGTTTCGCTTGCGATCAAGAATCAAAATAATGAACAGTTGCATCAAGCATGGATCTATGTGCAAGCCGCGCGGCTGATGCAGTTGTTCAGCGAAAAACGGAAGGTGTGCGCATGATCGTCATTGTAGATTACGGCGTCGGCAACCTCGGCTCCATCAAGAACATGTTCAAGAAGGCTGGCTTCAAAGCGGAGCCATCGTCTGATCCTGCTATGATTCGGGATGCCGAGAAGTTGATCCTGCCTGGCGTCGGGGCGTTTGACGCGGCGATGAAAAAATTCCGCGAGACGGGCTTGGTTCCCGTCGTTGGCGAACTTGTGCTGGAAAAGAAAGTCCCTGTTCTCGGCTTATGTGTGGGGTTGCAATTGATGACGAGAGGGTCCGAAGAGGGAACTGAAGCAGGCTTGGGGTGGTTCGAAGCGGACACCATCCGCTTCAAGTTTGACGCGGAGCACGCGAATCTCAAAATCCCGCACATGGGTTGGAACGAGATCCATGTGCGGCGTCAGCATCCGCTGGTGGATGGTCTGCCATCCGATTCGCGTTTTTATTTTGTGCACTCGTATCATGTGGTGGCGAAGGATGAGTCGGCTGTGCTTGCCGAGACCGAATACGGCGTGACCATTCATTCCATTTTGGGCAAGGGCAACATCGTCGGTGCGCAGTTTCACCCTGAGAAGAGTCACAAGTTTGGGTTGCAGTTGCTGAAAAATTTTGCGGAGCGTGTGTCATGATCCGCCCGCGCGTTATTCCGTGCATGTTGTTGAAAGGCGAGGGACTCGTCAAGACGGTGAAGTTCAAAGACCCAAAGTATCTCGGCGACCCGATCAACATCGTGCGCATCTTCAACGACAAAGAAGTGGACGAGTTGATCTTCCTCGACATCCTCGCTACCACTGAAAACCGCCGCCCGAATTTCGAGTTGTTGAAAAAGATCACCAGCGAATGTTTTATGCCGCTGGGTTACGGCGGCGGCATCCGTGACATGGACGATGTGAGGCAGTTGCTTTCGATCGGCGTGGAAAAATTTGTGTTGAACACATCGGCTGTCGAGAACCCCGCGCTGGTTCGCGCTGCGGCAGACCATGCAGGGAGTCAGGCGGTGGTCATTTCAATTGACGTGAAGAAAACGCTCTTCGGCAAATACGAAATCTTCACCCGCGCGGGCAAGAAAGGCACGGGACTCGACCCCGTGAAGTTTGCCGTTGACATGGAGAAACAAGGCGCGGGCGAAATATTTATCAACTCGATTGACCGCGATGGCACGATGCAAGGCTATGACCTCGATCTCATCCAGCGCGTGGCGGAAGCGGTGACTGTGCCAGTCGTCGCGTGCGGCGGCGCGGGGAATATCCAGCATCTGGCGGAGGCGGTGAAGGCGGGCGCGTCTGCCGCGGCGGCGGGGAGCATGTTCGTGTTCCAAGGTCCGTTGCGAGGCGTGTTGATCAGTTATCCGACGCAGGAAGAATTGAAGAGAGCAATACCGTAATTTCATGTCATTCTGAGGAGCCGCACAGCGGCGACGAAGAATCTCGTTGGCGAGAAGAGACTCTTCGCTACGCTCAGAGTGACATATCGTTGGAGAGTAAATGACTTCTGAGTATCGAATCTGCGCGCGCTGTTTGATGGACACGACCGACCCCAACATCGTTTTCGACGAGAACGGTGTGTGCAATCATTGCCACGACCATGACCGTTTGATGAAACAAAAAGTTGTCACGGGCAAGGCGGGCGAAGAGTATTGGGGTAAACTTGTCGAGCAGATGAAGCGCGATGGGCGCGGCAAACCGTATGATTGCCTCATCGGCGTGAGCGGCGGCGTGGACAGCACCTACGTGGCATATCTCGTCAAGAAGATGGGACTGCGTCCGCTGGCTGTGCACATGGACAACGGCTGGGATTCTGAACTCGCGGTGAAAAATATCGAGGAAACCCTCAAGCGCCTCGGCATTGACCTGCACACCGAAGTCCTCGATTGGGAAGAGTTCAAAGGTCTGCAAGTCGCGTTCCTGAGATCGTCCACGCCTGATTCAGAGATTCCAAGCGATCATGCCATCTGGGCGGTGCTGGGCGACCTCGCAGACAAACTCAAAGTGAAATACATCGTATCGGGATTCAACGTCCGCACCGAAACGCATCTGCCGCGCGCGTGGTCGCAGGGACATTTCGATTGGAAGTACATCCGCAGTGTGAATGGACTGTTTGGGCGCGGCAGACTCAAGACTTTTCCGCACATCGGCTTCTTCACGTACTATCGCCGCCTGCTCACACATCGCCGCGTGGATATTTTGAATTACATTGATTTCAACAAGACCGAAGCGATGAAAATTCTCGAGCAAGAGTTGGGCTGGCGGTATTACGGCGGCAAGCATTACGAGTCGATCTATACGCGCTTTTATCAGGGGTATATCTTGCCGACAAAGTTCGGCTACGACAAACGCCGCTCGCATCTTTCCAGTTTGATCTGCTCGGGCGAAACGACGCGCGATGCCGCGTTGAAAGAACTCGATAAGCCGACGTATCAACCCACGATGCAAGAGGAAGACCGCGAGTATGTCGTCAAGAAACTCGGTCTCACCGACGATGAGTTCGAGGCGATCCTCAACGCGCCGAAGAAAACATTTTGGGATTATCCGTCGTATGGGCGCGTCGTCGAGGGTCCGCTGTTGAAGGGGTTGTACAACATCGGGCGCGATTGGTATCGCGCGCGTCAAAAGCG
>JAJTXU010000185.1 GCA_021462845.1 Anaerolineales bacterium | reverse complement strand
GCAATCAATTGCCATTCGGTATACTTGAGGTCGGTCGGGTAGGTTTGGCTGAATTTGGTCATTCTCCAATCTTACTCGACCACTTAAGAAACACTCTCTTAGGGTTTAATCCGAGTCTTGACATGAAAAATCAGGCGTGATAATCTTGCGCTCACGTGTCTGGCTTGTGGCGCCACGGCGCCGCTTCTGGACATAAAATTTTCTAAGCAGGAGATGTTGTACGATGTCAGAAAGATTTGTTGGTACGGTCAAGTGGTTCAATGCCACCAAGGGCTACGGCTTTATCGGCCGTGACAATGGCGAGGATGTGTTCGTTCACTTCAGCGCTATTCAGTCCGATGGCTACCGCAAGTTGGAAGCCGAGCAGAAAGTGGAGTTCTCTGTTGAGGATGGTCCCAAAGGTCTGCAAGCCGCCAACGTGGTGCCCGTCTCGTAAGACTCGCCTGCTGGCGTTTGTTTTGCGAACCGAACAGAGTTGCCGTGAGGTAACTCTGTTTTTTGTTTTTATGACTTAATGATGACATTCGTCGTTTGCATCGGGCATATAATTTTTCCGTAGCGATATGTCAATTCTCAGTATCTTTCAGCGAGACGCGAGCAACCAGGCAGTTCTCGCATCGGGGTATGTGGTTCCAGACCCCGCGCGTTGCGTGCAGTGCGGAATTTGCACCTATAACTGCCCGGTCGGGATTGATGTGCGCGCTCATGCCTGGCGCGGCGAGCCTGTGATCCACAGCCACTGTCTGACGTGCGGCGAGTGTGTGATGCGTTGCCCGCGCGGGTCGCTTCGTTTCGAGAGAACGGACCTGTTCGAAAAGAGGGGATCATGAAGTACGCAATCATCGGCTCCGGCGTGGCGGGAATTGCGGCAATTGACGCGATCCGTTCAGTAGATCGTTCGGGGGAAGTTGTGATGATCGGCGACGATCCTCACGGATTTTATTCGCGCCCCGGTCTGGCGTATTATTTGACCGGTGAACTTCACGACAAAGCCCTATACCCGCGCACGACGGACGAATATCGAAAAATGAACTTCCGTTATGTGAAGGGGCAGGTGAAAAATATTCCCCGAGAGACGCATCAGTTAAAGTTGGATGGTCAGGCTGACTTTAATTACGATAAATTGTTGATCGCGGTCGGCGCGCAAGCAATACCTCTGGACGTGCCCGGCGCGAATCTAGAAGGCGTGTTTAAACTGGATCACATGAACGACGCGAAACGGATCTTGAAACACGCCCGGCGCGGCAAAACAGCGGTAGTGGTAGGCGGCGGGATCACCGCGTTGGAATTGGTCGAAGGTTTGCTCGCGCGCGGAATGAAGGTCCATTATTTGCTTCGCGGAAGCCGGTATTGGGGCAGCGTGCTGGATGAGCAAGAATCGAGAATCGTCGAAGCCCGCCTGCAAATGGAGGATGTGACTCTGCATCACCATACCCAACTGGTCGAGGTGACCGGGAAAAACAAACGTGTGAGCGGCGTTCGGTTGGCGGACGGCGGAACGTTGACGTGTAGTCTGGTGGCTTACGCGATCGGGATTCGTCCGCGGTTGGAGTTGGCGAAACAGGCTGACCTGAGAGTCGAGCGCGGGATTCTCGTCAATGAGTATTTGCAGACGAGCGATCCCGATATTTTCGCGGCGGGTGATATCGCTCAAGTGTATGATCCGTTGACCGGGCGGTCTGCGCTCGATAGCTTGTGGTCGTCGGCGCGCGGGCAGGGATTTGCGGCGGGGCTCAACATGGCTGGGAAGGCGACCGTGTATGTTAAGTCAACTCCGTTCAATGTGACTCGTCTCGCGGGGCTGACGACGACGATCATCGGCGTTGTCGGCGGCGGGCAGGATGAAGATCTGGTCGGCATTGCCCGCGGCGATAGCGAAACGTGGCGTCAATTGCCGGATTGCATGGTCGCGCAGACCGGCTTCGACGTGAATCACTTGCGTTTGATGGTCGGCGAACAACGATTGCTGGGCGCGGTAGTGATGGGCGACCAGAAACTTTCCTTTCCGCTTGAAAAGATCATTTCGGAAAATATTGATATTTCGCCGATTCGGGAAAAGTTGCTGAACCCAAAATCGCAGATCGGCGATGTCGTTGCTGAGTTTTGGGGAAGTTTGAGAAACTAAGAATAACGGTTTGGAGCGATCATGCTGCGTGGTAATCGAGAACTTTGGTTGGCATTCCTTGCGATGGTACTCATCACGGGCGTATATGGTTTGGCGATCTTCCTCGCGCGCGAGATTCCACCGGCGGGCGAACTGTTCGGTCACGGTATGGGGATCGTCGGGTTTATCTTTATGCTGATGACGGAAACGTTATACAGCCTTCGCAAACGCAGTCGCAGTGTCAAGTGGGGCAGGATGTCCACATGGCTTCAATTTCACATTTTTACCGGGATCGTGGGACCCTATATGGTCTTGCTTCACACGTCATGGAAGTTCAACGGCATTGCCGGGGCGACCACGCTGTTGACCGTGATCATTGTCTTCAGCGGCTTTATCGGACGCTATATCTTCACCCGCATTCCTCGCACCATGGATGGACTGGAACTTGAAAGCGCGCTTTCGCAGGAGGCTCTCAAACATGCGCGGCGGTTGCTGGCGCTTTGGCATACGGTTCACATCCCGATCGGCATGGCGTTGTTTGTTTCGGCGTTCGTCCACATCGGCGCGGCGTTGTATTACGCCACGTTTCTAAAGTAAGACGGGAGGCGGAATGCAAAATCGTCGTTTGGGTTGTTTTTCAGGAACAAGCATCTTTGTCGCAATCGTTACCGCGCTCGTCATTGCGGGGTATGCGTATGCCCGCGGAGGGCTGTTATACAATCCCGGTCCATTGAACGCGCAACGCGGAGAGATGTTAGGCGGCGTCACATCTCATGCGGAGACTGGCGGAGATTGCAAAACTTGTCATACCGCGCCGTGGGAACGCGCCACGATGGCGGATCGCTGTCTGGATTGCCATAGCGATCTTTCAGGGCAACTGCAAGATTTTACTTCGCTTCACGGGCGGATGATGAAAGATGCCGCCGCCATCACGTGCCGCAATTGTCATCCCGAACATCGCGGCGCCGACGCGTCGTTGACCGAGATGGACGAATTGACTTTTCCGCATGAAGCGCTCGGTTACTCGTTGCGAGGTCACCAATTCACCGCGGCGCGAAAAGCCTTTACTTGCGCGGATTGCCATGCCGACGATATATCCAATTTCGACTTGCAGACTTGCGACACCTGCCATCGTCAAATGGACGCGGCTTTCACCGAAACGCATGAGGCAAATTGGGGCGGCGACTGCCTGTTGTGTCACGACGGCGTGGATACCTACGGGAACGATTTCGACCACAACCGATTGGCGTTTCCGCTCGCAGGCGGGCACGCGAATATTTCCTGTTACGACTGTCACGCGAACGCGCGAACGATTACGGACTTACAATCCGCCTCTCAGGACTGCGCGACTTGTCACGCGGCGGACGATGTTCACGCGGGGAAATTTGGCGCGGACTGCGCCTCCTGTCACACGCCCTCCGATTGGAAAGACGCGACCTTCGATCACTCGCGCAGCGACTTCCCGTTGACGGGCGCGCATCAACAAGTGGAATGCGAGAAATGCCACGTCAACGACCAGTTTGCGGGAACGCCCAACACATGCGCTGCCTGTCATGCCGATCCCGTTTTTCATTTGGGCTTGTTTGGCACAGACTGCGCGGCTTGCCACACCACCACAGCGTGGAGTCCTGCCACGTTCAATGAACCGCACACCTTCCCGTTGAATCACGGCGATGGCGGCACGGTCTCATGCGCTACTTGTCACCCAAGCGCTTTTACAACCTATACCTGTTACGGTTGCCATGAGCATACTGAAATTGAAATACACTCAAAGCATATCGAGGAAGGCGTCTCTGATTTCCAAAATTGCGCGGAGTGTCATTCGACGGGGCAGAAACACGAAGGAGACGAACGCAAAGATGGAGATGATTGATGGGATGGGATTGAGCCTGCGTTGAAGCGCGACGCGGGCTTTTCATCTGCAAGCGACTTTATTCAGTCACAGGAGTCCGCGCGGCTTCGTGGTTATTCTCAACGTTCATAATCGCAGGGATGAACGCCCCGACGATCGTCATCAGAATACAGACCGCGCCGCCGAAGATAAACCAGAAGCGAATCCCGAATTGATCGGCGATGGGACCCGAGACCAGCAGGCTGAGGGGCATCATGGCGGTTGCGCCCGCGCCGAGGAGCGAAAAGACTCGTCCCTGTTTATCGGGCGCGACAGTGGATTGCAGGATCGCCATGAGCGGTCCGTTGGCAAATACTTGCGTGAAGCCGATGATGAAGTTGGCGGCGAGCAGGAGGTAGAACTTGTCCGCTGGCACGAACCCGATCATGACGCAGCCCGCGCCGATGCCGATGATGCCGCTGAACGATGTGACGATGCGGCGTTTGAATCCGCCCCAGATGCCGAGCAGAATCCCGCCCGCGATCATGCCGACGCCGAATAACGCTTCCGAAATGCCGAGTTCTTTCGCGCCGCCGTTGAAAATTTTTGTGATCACAAGAGGCAGAAGCGCGGAGCTTGGGGTGAGCATGAAATTCAGGATCATGGCAAGGATGGTCAAGCCGAGCAGTCCGCGCCATTGCACCACGTATTGAAAACCTTCTCGCAGGTCTTCCCAATAGGATGCTGTCTGTTTGTGTTCGGCTCTTGCCGGTTGCGGCACCGGGATAAATAGTAACGGCAAAATGGCAAGAGCGGCGGTGGCAATGTCAATCAACAATACGTTTTGAGTTGAGAACGCCTCGATCAACAACGCGCCCAGCGGAGGCGCGACGATGCCGACCAAGCCTTGAAGGAGTTGATTCGCTCCGGATAACTGCGCGAGATGTTTATCGGGAACCATCAACGAAGTGGACGCGGTCATCGCCGGTTGGTGGAATGCTCCTCCAAACGAGCGGATGAACATGACTAAGTAGATTTGCCAGACTTGAATCTGATCGGTTGCGAATAGATAGAACAGGAACGCGGTCACTAGCGCGATGATTCCATCTGCAATGATCATAATGAGGCGGCGATTCCAGCGGTCAACCAACGCGCCGATGAATGGAGCAAAAATGATCTGAGGCAACAGCGCCACCAGAGTGGCGGTCGCCAGCACGGTGGCGGAGCCGGTCTTTTGAGTCAGCCACCACACAAGCGTGAATTGAACCAAAGACGAACCGAACAGCGAGAATGCCTGTCCCGTCCAAATGGTGAAAAATCGCGGCGCCCAGCGTTCAGGGATTGATGTGGTTTGATTTTCCATGGAAGTCCCTTCGATGCGTTTGTCGCTTTATAATATGTGTAACGCTGAAAATCGTCAACCAACTACAGAAGGGTACATGACCTCAATAAACTTTTCTTCACAACGTTCGCCTGTCTATAGTCGCAATGGAATCGTCGCGACATCGCAACCTCTCGCCACTGCCGCCGGGCTTGAAGTCCTCGCAAAGGGAGGCAATGCGGCGGATGCGGCTGTGGCGGCGGGCGCGGCGCTCAACGTGACCGAACCAGCCTTCTCTGGAATCGGCGGCGACATGTTCGCGCTGTATTTTTCTGCGGATTCAAAACGAGTCACCGCCCTCAACGGATCGGGACGCGCTCCTTCCGCCCTTACGCTTGATCGGCTAAAGACCGACGGATTCGCATCTTCGATTCCCCCGTTCCATCCTTACACTGTGACCGTCCCCGGCGCGTGCGCGGGCTGGTGCGACTTGATCCAAAAACACGGCTCGCTCTCGATGTCTGAGATTCTCGCGCCAGCGATTCGACTCGCAAGCGAAGGCTTTCCCGTCGCGCCGATCACATCGTACTTTTGGGGACGCGGCGTGGAGAGACAATTGAAGTCCGCATTGAACGGACATGAACTCACCATTGACGGGCGCGGACCTCGCGCGGGAGAAATCTTCCGCAACCTCGGCTTGGCGAAAACATTTGAAACGATCGCAGAGGGAGGCGCGTCGGCGTTTTATCAAGGCGAGATAGCCGAATCAATTGTCAACGTGTTGAAAGAGGCGGGCGGTTCGCTTTGCGTGTCGCTGGACGATCTCGCCTCGCACACATCAACATGGGAGGAGCCGATCTCGGTGGACTATCGCGGCTATCGAGTCTACGAATGTCCGCCCAATGGACAGGGCATCACGGCGCTCATCGCGTTGAACATCCTCGAAGGGTTTGACCTTGCATCGCTTGAGTCGCTCTCCGTTGAAAAAATGCACCTGATGATCGAGTCTATGCGACTCGCGTTCGCCGATTCAAGTTGGTATGTGACAGACCCAAAGTTTTCAAATATCCCCGTGAATGAGTTGCTATCGAAAGACTACGCAATCGAACGCCGAAAATTAATCAATACGCAGTCCGCAGTACGCAATATCAAACGCGGCTTCCCCGTCTCTTCCTCAGACACCGTCTACCTCAGCGTCGCGGATAAATTCGGCAACGCCTGCTCATTCATCAACAGCAACTACATGGGATTCGGCACAGGCATCGTCCCGAAAGGCTGGGGCTTCACCCTCCAAAATCGCGGACACAACTTTAGCCTCGACCCCAATCATCCCAACGCGCTCGCGCCGCGCAAACGACCCTATCATACGATCATCCCTGCTATGGTGACTCGATTCACCGCTAAGAACGCGAAGAACGCAAAGGATTCAGAAAATTTTAGCGGCCTTAGCGGTTCAAAAGAATCTTTATACGCCTCCTACGGCGTCATGGGCGGATTTATGCAACCGCAGGGACACGTGCAAGTATTATCCGCATTGGTGGATGGCGGACTCGATCCCCAGTCCGCGCTCGACCTTCCGCGCTTTTGCATAGGCGTGGAAGAATCGGGCGGGCGCGTTGCCATCGAAGAAGGCATGCCGCAAGAAACATATTCAAATTTGGAAAAGATGGGACATCCCGTGTATTCGGTCTCTGGCTATGAACGCGCCTTGTTCGGCAGGGGACAGGTGATTTTTCGAGATTTAGAATCAGGCGTGTTGTGCGGTGGAAGCGATCCGCGCGCGGATGGATGCGCAATGACGTTAGTGTAGCCGGCTATTCTTCTCTCACAACGCAACTCCTCATTATCTTCCAAACCGGGTTGGCGTCGTTCATGAAAGAT
>JAJTXU010000184.1 GCA_021462845.1 Anaerolineales bacterium | reverse complement strand
GCTATATCATCCCTTCGGGATTTGAAACCGTGCCTGAACTTTTCCATAATCCTGCCATCCCTTTGGGATTATTGATTCTTGACGTGAGACTATAATCCAACCATGTCCACAGTGTATACCTTCGTCCCCTCGCCGAATCATATTTACCCCGATCACCCCGAAAGACCGGGGCGGCTGGATATTTTGAAGCCGCGCTTGGATTCATTCCCGGCAGAAATGATCGAACCCAAGCCTGCCACTCGCGCAGAAGTGGAACGAGTCCACAACCCGGAACTTGTCGCCGCGCTGGAAAGAGTGTGCCGTGAGGACGCGCCGGGCATCATTGATTACGCGCCGACGTATGTGACTGAATCTTCTTTTGAAGACGCGCTTCTCGCGGCTGGAGGAGTCATCACTTGCACACACGCTGTGCTACGCGGCGAGGCAGACAACGCCTTCGCCATCGTCCGACCGCCGGGGCATCACGCCGAGCCTGATCGCGCGATGGGATTTTGTTTGTTCAACAATGTGGCTATCGGCGCGCGCGTCGCATTGAGTGAGGGCATGGAACGCGTGATGGTCATTGACTACGACGCGCATCACGGCAACGGGACGCAAGCCGCGTTCTTGAACGAGGAGCGCGTCGCGTTTTTGTCGGCGCATCAATTTCAGCCGGGGTTTTATCCCGGCACCGGCGCGTTGAAAGAAGCGCCACATGCGAAGAAACGAATCGTCAATGTGCCATTGCCTGCTCGCGCGGGAGATAAAGTTTACGAACAGGTTGCGGATAAAATTTTCAAGCCGTTCGTCGAATCGTTCAAGCCGCAGATGATCTTCATCTCCGTTGGGTTCGACGCGCATTGGAACGATCCGATCACGTCGCTGGGATTATCTACGAATGGATATTTTATGCTGGCACAAAAGTGCATCGCGCTGGCGGATGAATTTTGCAACGGGCGCATCGTCTTCGTTCTCGAAGGCGGCTACGACCCGGTCAACGTGGCTGAGGGGGCTGAGGCAACCCTCCACGCGCTGACCAAGTCGCCCCGTCGGAATGAAGCGGAGGACGCGAGTCCGCACAAGGAACCGGATTGCGAATCCCGAATCGAAGAGATACGAAAGTGGCATGGATTTTCGTGAGTCGCGTTTTATAATAGGGAAGTCTATTTTTTCACCACGAAGGACACGAAGGTCACAAAGGATTTTCAAAGGAGCGATGATGGCTCGAAGACGAACGCTTGGTTATGTTCAAAATGAATGGGTCTGCCCAAATTGCCAGACGCGCAACAAGGGCGGCGAGAAGACGTGCGAGAATTGCGGCGCGCCGCAACCGGAGAACGTGCAATTCGAGTTGCCGTCGGAGCAAAAATTTGTGACGGATGAAACCGCGGTGAAAACCGCGCAAGCCGGCGCGGACATCCACTGCGGATTTTGCGGGACGCGCAACCCCGCCACCGCCGAGACCTGCTCGCAATGCGGCGCGGATCTGAAAGAAGGCAAAGCGCGCGAGGCGGGACGCGTGATGCAACAACCCGCCGCGCAACCGAAGATCGTGAAATGCGATAACTGCGGGACCGATAACCCAAGCAGTAACGCGGTCTGCTCGAATTGCGGATCACCACTGCCGAAGTTTGCTCCCGCTCAACCGGTGATGAACGCGCCGCAAACGCGAAGCGGACTCTCCCCCGCCGCGCCGTTGACCGGGAAAAAATCGTCGCGCGCGCCGTGGATCATCGCGGCGGCTGTGCTGGGATGTTTGGCTCTGATTTGCGTCGGCGTGCTGGTGTTTTTCGTTTTCCCCACTTCATCGGTGCAAGCCACAGTGACCGATGTGTACTGGCAGACTTCGGTGCCTGTGCAAGAAGTTCAGCCGGTGCATTACAACAACGAACGCGGCAACGCGCCTTCAGACGCGTACGATGTTTCATGTCACGATGAAAGCCAGGATGTTTGCGAACAAAAGACAGTTGACAAGGGTAACGGCTATTCTGAAGTGGTGGAGGAATGTCACACGGAAACTCAGACGTATTGCTCCTACACAGTGGATGAATGGACGACGATCCAAACATATACGCTTGAAGGGCACGACTTGCAACCGATCTACGAAAGTCCAAACGTTTCAAGCGATCAACGACTCGGCGACGACTCCGAAACGCTGACCGTGTACTTCCTCACCGATGACGGTTCACAGGAAACCTATACCGCCGATTCAATTTCGGAATTTCAGCAATTTTCGGTTGGCAGCACGTGGACGTTGAACTTGAATCTCGCGGGCGGCGTGGTAAGCGTGGAGCCATGATTGCTCATATGAAAATTTAGTAGAACTAACTTCTAGATGTGATGTCAGGACAAGAATTTGTAAGATTAATTCGAAGGAGGTCGAAATGAGCGGACACGACAACATCTTTCTGAATTGGGTTTTGGGGATATATGCTCTTGCTTCAATTATTGGTTTATGGGTCGCAATGGCAATACTAATTCGTCTCTTGCGAAAAACGACTCATTTGTGGACCCGAACAGGCGATACGTTTGGAATGGATTCAAGATCCAAACTCATCAGTCTCGGCATAACTGCTTTGTTTTTCTCAAGATTGATTTATTCACTATTCAATGCAGTTATATATTTCATTTCTAATTTCTTTATTGAAGCCCCTCAAGAGTTGCTAACCAACTGGATAAATTCACAATCTGCTTGTACGGTGGCCAGCGATGTTGGTACTCCATATTGTATAAGCCAACTTAGCTTTGGCTTTATACAAGCGTGGACCTCAGCTTTATCTGGTGCGCTCAATCGATTTAGTCCTAGTTATATATCTTATAGCCAACTATTGTTTATGCTAGCTTTTTGGGCAATAATCGGCTTGATGTTTAGCCAAAACACAACAGAATCAAGAAACACGATCACCAACCGCAAGATGTGGCTACAAACAGCACTTGAACAACTTAGTTCAACCTCAAAGCAAAACATCATCTTCTTCATTGTCCTTGCGTTCGCCGTCTATCTGAGTATTGCAGCTATAACTGCAATCCCTGGCTTACAGGAATCAGCAATCCCATCTGAATCTATAAGTATCGAAAAACTTGATGAACAACTCTCTGAAACATTATCTCAATTTCAAATCCGTATCCCGCAACAACTCGAGTTGGCTGATCCGTTTATTGATCTGGAAGCACAATTGCAAGAAAAAGGGGAAAACGAATCAACAAATCAATTGTACTTAGATCTGGTGAGTGTACGAAAAGTAGGGAGACAACAGGTATTAAGTGCATATCAAAAAATGCAAAGCAATTTGCGGACAGATGCAGAAAACTCTAAATCCGAGGCTATCAACGCTTATAGAGCGAGCACCATCGACCGTGTGGGTTCGCAGGAAACTGTGCAACATTTCCTATTAATCAATGCGTGGTTTCGTCGTATGCTCAACGCGTTTGAAAGCCAGACAAAAGTTTGCGTATCAAGAATTGAAAATTTAGATATTTTGCTATCGTTTTGGTCAACCGATTTATCAAATCAAATTAAAAACGGCAACCAAGACTCATATCAATTGAATACAGATTTTCCAATTAGTAGTGCATCCACAGATGCGCTTCATGATTGTCGTTCCCAATCCTATCCAGAATCAGTTCCGAGTCGACCAAGTTTAGGTTCAACACTAGGCATATTTGGTTATGTTGCTAGCTGGCTACTTCGCACGGAATCTCTTCCACTAGCTCAAATTGTAGGAATGTTGGGATTTGGATTATTAGGATCAGCCGTTTCTAGCCTTATTCGTCGAGGCAATAAGAGAAATTTCAATGAGCCGCTTGTGAATGATTTAGCAGCCGTCATTATTCGCGGTGCAACCGCAGCAGTGGTTGTATTTCTTGCTGTTAAGGGCGGTTTGGCAATCTTTACGACCGGCGCGAACGATCCGAATTCATATGTGCTATTACTTACATGTCTAGTTGCGGCAGTTTTTAGCGAGGATGTATGGCGCGAAGCACATAAAAGGTTATTAAAGACCCTCGACGATTCCGAAGAAGCCAAGCCCCCTAGTAAAAAGAAAAAATGATTTTTAAAAGAACGTGGGAAGTACGCGGGTGGGCTGATGAGCGTGGAGCCTTAGAGTAAGACGAAAACAAGTAGACAAAGAAACACGTATACATGTCATGTGTACGTGTTTTTGATTCCACCTATGCGCGATGACTCAAAAAGTACTATACTCGTTCCTGAGGAATCAATTCTATGAAAAACAATTGGATCATTTTATCCTTGCTCTTTATCTGGTGCCTCTTCATGGGCGTCACTGCTATTTCCATTGGATTTGGCGCGGTCTTTCCCTCCGTGAACCGCATCGCCAAGCCGTTCGTTTGTCCGCGCGGGGAGATGCAATTGGCAACGCAGGAATATAACCCCTCGCCGGTCGAGACGGTCACAACGCTGACGTGGTATTGCGTGGATAACGTCACCGGGGAAAAAGTTGAACTAGGACTCTTCCCCATGAGTTTGTATGCCGGGTTGATCTATGGCTTCTTGCTCTTTCTCGTTATCGTGGGAGGCTATTGGATTTGGATGAAACGGTTGTCTTCCGGCGCATCGCCGATTCAAGGCACGGCGAAGCGCAAGGCTGAACGAGCGAGAGAGCTGGCTGAACAGATCCACCGCACCAACCTGGAATTTACGAATCGCGGGATGAGGGTCAACGAATCGCAGAGAGCGTTCAATCGAATGAAAGAATTGAAGGACATGCGCGACGCGAATCTGATCAGCGAGGCGGAGTACGAACAAAAACGAGCCGAAATCCTAAAGGAGATGTGAATCGGTATTCAACATGCCTATACTTATGAGATCCGTCGTAATTGTCGGCGGAGGTCCTGCCGGGCTGATGGCGGCGGAGGTCATCAGCGCGCGCGGCGTGAAGGTGGATGTGTACGACTCCATGCCGTCGGTGGGGCGCAAATTTCTCATGGCTGGAAAAGGCGGGTTGAATATCACGCATTCCGATCCGTTCGAGGTGTTCGTTGCCAGATACGGGAAACGTCAACAGCAGATCGAGCCTTTGCTGAAAAAATTCGGCGCGAGGGAATTGCGCGAGTGGGTTCACGGATTCGGCATTGAAACTTTTATCGGGACTTCGGGACGAGTCTTTCCCGTTGGGATGAAAGCGAGTCCGCTTCTGCGGGCGTGGCTCAAGCGGCTGAACGATTCATCCGTGACCTTTCACCTGCGTCACCAATTGACGCGGATTCGTCCCGACAGGTCGTTGCAATTCCAAACGCCGAACGGTGAAGTGATCGTGAACGCCGACGCGATCGTCCTTGCGCTGGGCGGCGGGAGTTGGCGCCGACTCGGCTCGGATGGCGCGTGGGTTGACTGGTTGAAACAGGCTGAGGTGGAGGTCGAACCGCTGTCCCCATCCAATTGTGGATTCGACGTGAAGTGGAGTCCGCACTTCCGCGAGAAGTTCGACGGGCATCCGGTCAAATCGGTTGTCTTGTCGTTTGGAGAGTTTCGACAGCAGGGCGAATTCATCATCACAAAAGAAGGCGTGGAGGGAGGATTGATCTATTCGGCGTCGGCGATGTTGCGCGATGAAATTTATGCGAGCGGAAAAGCAGTGATGCTGTTGGATTTGAAACCCGACCGCGCGCTGGAATGGTTGAAAGAAAAATTATCGCGTCCGCGAGGCAAACGCTCGCTCGCAAGTTATTTGGAGAAATCGCTGGGGATCTTCGGCGTGAAAGCGGGCTTGTTGCGCGAGTTCGTATCGAAAGATGATTTTGTAAATGCGGAGCGGCTCGCCGCCTTGATCAAAGCCCTGCCCGTGCCGTTGGTCGCGCCGCGTCCACTGGATGAGGCGATCAGCACGGCTGGCGGCGTGACATTTGAATCACTGGACGAAAACCTGATGCTAAGAAATTTACCCGGCGTTTTCTGCGCCGGTGAAATGCTCGATTGGGAAGCCCCGACCGGCGGATATTTGCTGACCGCATGTTTCTCCAGCGGCTACGCGGCGGGACATGGGGTCATAAAATATTTATCAGAAAAGTGACGGTCACCTTCAAGGTGACCGTCACTTTGTTTTGACTATCCCAACTCTCCCACTACCTTCTCCACCTCTTCCAAAATTTCTCCGCTCTTCACCAACTTCTTCATCGCGTTGTGATCGTTATACAACGGACGATCCACGTGCAAATGCTCCACGTATTGGCGGATCACTTCGCGCGCGCGTTTCGTTCCATGCCCCGGCAGGAACTGGCGGAAGTCCATGGCTTGCGCCGCCGCCATAAATTCGATTCCCAGAACGCCATAAGCGTTATCGAGAATTTGTCCGTTCTTCAGCGCGGTGTTCATGCCCATCGAGACGAAATCTTCCTGATCCGCCGCGGCAGGGATGGATTGAACGCTCGCAGGCGCGGATAAGATCCTCTGCTCAACGATCAAATGATCGGCGGTGTATTGACTGAGCATCATCCCGGAGTAAAAGCCCGGTTCGTGGGCAAGGAAATCAGGCAGTCCCTGCGAAAGAGCCGGGTTCGTCAAGCGATTGAGCCGCCGCTCCGATAACACGCACACCATCGTGATCGCCGCGCCCGCCATGTCCATCGGGAGCGATACGGGCGAACCCTGAAAGTTTGCGCCGGTGAGAGTCAATTGTTCTTCGGGGATGAAGATCGGATTATCGCCGACGCCGTTCAATTCGATCTCCACTTGCGAACGCGCATACGCCACCGCATCACGCGCCGCGCCGATCACTTGCGGGGTTGAGCGCATCGAGTACGCATCCTGCACTTTCGTTTTCATCTTGCCCGTTTTGAGATCCGAGCCTTCCAACACTTTCATAATATTTTTGGCAGACGTGATCGCGCCGCTGAATCCGCGCAGTTCATGCAGTTTCGTATTGTATGGTTTTAAATTTCCAAGCAACGCCTCGATGGTCATTGCCGCGGCGATCTCCGCTTGCTTGATGAACCGTTCCATCTCAAAAATGTGCAGCGCGGATATGGCGGTCAACACGTTCGAGCCGTTGATCGCGGCGAGCCCGTCGCGCGCCTGCAAGCCGGGGATTTTGATCCCCGCCCGCCGCATCGCTTCGGACCCTGCGAGTCTCTCGCCCGCGTAAAACGCCTCGCCCTCCCCCATCAACAACAGCGCGGCTTGCGCCATCGGAGCAAGATCGCCGCTCGCGCCAACCGAGCCTTTCGTGCAAACCACCGGCGTGACGCCT
>JAJTXU010000183.1 GCA_021462845.1 Anaerolineales bacterium | reverse complement strand
GCTTCTTTCAACACGATGCGGCGGATGGTCTGCCAGCGGGTTGCGCCGAGGGAAATGCTGACGGTGCGAAAAGATTGAGGCACGGTTCGAAGCGCTTCTTCCGCTGTGCTGATGATGACAGGCAGAGTCATGATCGAGAGAGTCAACGAAGCGGCGAGGATGGACGTGCCGAAGTTGAGGAAGAGGACGAACAGTCCCAGCCCGAACAAGCCGTAGACGACGGATGGAATCCCTGCGAGGTTGATGATGGCGATTCGAATCGTCCGGGTGAGAGGCGTGTCGGAGGCGTACTCTGCAAGATAGATCGCGGCGGCTATCCCAAGCGGCACGGCGAAAATGGACGTGCCAAGCGCGAGATACAGCGTGCCAATGATGGCAGGCAGGATTCCGCCTTCGCGCATCCCGTCTCGTGGGAAGCCTGTAAGGAATTCCAACGAGATCGCGGGCGCGCCTTGCACGAGTATGTAGATGACCGTGCCAACAATTGGCAACACAGTGACCATCGCGATGAGGGTGATGGCGGTGAATCCGATTCGCTCGGTGAGGTGGCGGTTGAGGGTGAAGAGGCGTTTCATGTTGAGGGTGGTTTCTTTCTTCTTTCCTCTTTCGGTATCAGGAAAGAAGAAAGACGAAAGAGAAATGATTTACGAGAGGATGCGTTCAGCCCGTTTCTTCGCGCGGAACACAACCGACGACGCGGCGATGTTGACGCCCAACGAGATCAAGAACAACACCATGCCGATGAAGAACAGCGTGTGATAGTGAACGCTTCCATTCGCGACCTCGCCCATCTCTGCCGCGATGGTCGCCGTCATCGTGCGGACGGGGGAGAACCAGCTTCCGAGTTTGACCGCCAGCACGGGCGCGTTACCCGTCACCATCATCACGGTCATTGTCTCGCCGATGGCGCGTCCGATTCCGAGCATGACGGCGGTGAGCACACCCGATTTAGCGGCGGGCAATGTGACGCGCCAGATCGTCTGCCAGCGAGTCGCGCCGAGTGCCCACGCGCCCTCACGATACGAACGCGGAACTGCGTCGAGCGCATCCTCGGCAACCGACACGATAGTCGGCACGGCGATCCCGCCGAGGAGGAGGGACCCTGTAAACGCTGTGAGACCAGTTGGAAGGTCGAGAAAGACTCGCAAGAACGGGGAGACGAGCAGAATCCCAAGGAATCCCAACACGACCGAGGGAAGTCCGCCGAGCAATTCCACGAGAGGTTTGAGAATCTCGCGCATCCATCGAGGGGCGATCTCTGAAATGTAGACGGCAGTGCCGATGCCGAGCGGAAATGCGATGAGCATCGCGCCGATGGTGACGACGAGCGAGCCTGTGATGAGCGGCACGATTCCAAAATAATTTTCGATGGGATACCAACGCGCGCTGAAGAGGTTGGAGAGTTCCACTTCGCCGAGGGTCGGGATGCCTTCGCGGATGAGAAAGAAAAATATCAGCGCGACGAACACGATGGCTGAGTAGCCCGAGGTTTGGATGAGTCGCGTGATGATGAATTCACGCCAGTTCAGGGATTTTTCCATAAGTTCCTAAAAAACCTGACAGGTCTCATTCGCGTTATCGCTTCCAATGGTAATTGCGTGGACAAAGACGCATAACGGGGAGACTTTCGCGGAGACCTGTCAGGTTTATATCTACTCCACAGGCACAAAGCCAAGTTCTGCCACGATCTCCTGCGCTTCGTCTGAAAGAATCCAATCGAGATAATCCTTGACGATGCCTGTTGGTTCTCCATCAGTATACATATATAAATCGCGCGCAATCGGATAACTCTTATCGTTCACTGTTGGAATGGAGGGCAACACATACGCGCCGCCGTCTTCTTTTGCGATGGCGATCATTTTCAAATCGTCAGGCACATAGCCTAAACCATCATAACCTATTGCGTTGGGGTTTTGCCGCACTTCAAGAATGATACCTTCCGATGACGGCAATAACAACGTGTCGGTTGAAAACAGAGTCTTGTTATCTTTATCGCCCAGTCGCAAAACTGTTTCCAGAAAATAGACGTGCGTTCCAGAGTTGGTCTCGCGCGAAAGCCGCACGATGGGTCTGTCTTCGCCGCCGACCTCCATCCAGTTGTTGATCTTGCCGCTGTAAATATCGGAGAGTTGTTGAAGCGTGAGTTCCGACACGGGATTTTCAGGGTTCACGATCACCGCGATCGCATCGCGCGCGATGACATGCTCCACAGGGTCCACGCCGTTCGCCTTCGCCGATTCGATCTCTTCCTCTTTGATACTGCGCGACGCGTTCGCAATATCCACCGTGTTGTTGATGAGCGCGGCGATGCCCGTCCCCGACCCTCCGCCTGTGACCGAAATGCGGACATCGGAATTTTCATTTTGATATTTTTCCGCCCACGCCAGCGCGAGATTCACGATCGTGTCCGAGCCTTTGTTCTCGATATATTTTGTTGATGTGTTGGATGGGGATTGTGAAGATGAATTACAGGATGAGATGATGAAAGAGGAAAGAAGAAAGAAGATGAATGTCCGTTTCATTGGGACGAATTATAGTCGGTGGGAAAGAAGTAAACAAGTAAGCATGTAAACACGTAAACGAGTAGACTCGTATACACGTGAGCAACTGAACCCGTGTTTCCCTGTGTACGTGTGTACCTGTATCCCTGTCTACTTTCTTTGATAAAATCTCCCTATGAACGCGACTCGATCCGCCTTCTCCGTCCAAAACTTGGACTTTTATTACAACACCAACGCGAAGACTCTTTCGAACATCAACATCGAAATCCAGCCTCGCAAAGTGACTGCGCTCATCGGTCCGTCGGGATGCGGGAAGTCCACGTTTTTGCGTTGCCTCAATCGGATGAACGACACCATCGCAGGCACCCGCGTAGACGGGAAGATATTGCTCAGCGGCGAAGACATCTATGGCGAGAAAATGGACGTGGTGAATCTCCGTCAACGCGTGGGCATGGTGTTCCAGAAGCCGAATCCGTTCCCGCAATCCATTTACGACAACGTGGCGTTTGGTCCGCGCGTGATGGGCATGGATGTGGACATGGATAAAATCGTCCGCGAAAGCCTCGAACGCGCTGCTTTATGGGATGACGTGAAAGATGACCTCAAAGCCGATGCGTTGAGTCTCGCGCTCGGTCAGCAACAACGACTGTGCATCGCCCGCGTCATCGCCGTGCAACCCGAAGTGATCCTGATGGACGAGTCCACGTCCGCGCTTGACCCGATCGCCACATTGCGAGTCGAAGAGTTGATCGCCGAGCTAAAAGAGGATTACACCATCATCATCGTCACACACAATATGCAACAAGCCGCGCGTGTGTCCGATTACACGGGTCTGTTCTGGCTGGGCGAGTTGGTGGAGTTTTCAGAGACCAATTCCATGTTCACCAAGCCCAAGCAAGAGTTGACGGAGGCGTACATCACGGGGAGGATGGGGTGAGGGATGTAGACAGGGAAGCAAGAAAATGCGTAGACAGGAAAGACAACAAAAGCAACCGCTGAAAAGCAGTCGTTTTGATTTTAATTATTCACCCTACCATTTAGGATTCACACCAGCAGGCATGTCACCCTCCCGAAGGACATCGGGACGATGTGAGCGCTAGCGAAGGGTCTCTACGACGGTGACCGAGATTCTTCGCTCCGCTCAGAATGACATTTCGTAGTTAATTATTTTGGTTCTTCCAAAACTCATCATCCGTCGCTTTGATCTCTTTCATCTCGCCCGTCACAATGAACACCGTCCGCTCGCAGATGTTCGTCACGCGGTCGAGATTGAACATCACCTACCATTAACGGCACAAGAGCCGGGGAGGAGACCCGGCTCTTGTGCGCTGAGGAGAGAATGAAACTATTTCCTGATCGTCGGCTGTTGCTTTGCAACCTCAACCTGCTGGCACAGGAAGGCGCGCCGCTTTTGAAATGTATCGGTGATGAAAACTACGATGAGCATTGATGTCGCGGCGAACAGGAACATTTCCATGCGCACAGGATAGCACGGAGTCGTCCACTTGTGCTTTGCAGTAGGTTTGCGGGCGCACAACAATTATGCAATGATAAAACTAACGGAATTGATAAGAGGTCATGCCGCGAGACTTAAGAAATTTTGATCAACCCGAGCGTAGATCGGAAAACTCTAAGCCATTCGAGGTTTGACATAGCGCAACGTATCTTTTCAGCGATGGCGGCTTTAGCGCTCTCGAGTAAAATCTGTGGGAGGTATTTTCGAACCCGTATTTTTGCTTTTATCCTTGACCTTTTTATACATTGGTCGCCCAGTATACAACATCAACGCCTCATTATCGAAGAAGTGGAGAAAAAATTATTCATGGCATCCAATCTATGCGATGTAATCATCATCGGCGGTGGGCGCAATGGCGGGTCTTTAGCCGCCCGCTCAGTGCATGGAAGCCCGAAGGACTTGAGTGCGGAGTCGGCTTTATAAACTTTAACAAAAAATGGCTCTCCCGTAATTAGCGGGAAAGAGCCTCAACATGAAGGACACAAAGTACACAAAGGGAAAAAAAGAGCCTTGATTTCATCGGGTTTTCCTTGGTGACCGTCGTGTCATTTCGACAGGCTCAGTGCAAGCCTTTGTGTTTGAAAAGAGTTATCCCGTTAAAAACGGTAGAACCCAAAAAATACGTAACACGAAAAGCTTGAGATTTTATCAAGCAACAGGGTGCGCGCAACTCTCCATCTAAAACGTCTGAATTTCTGTAAATTCCGACGTTTTGGTATAATGAATTTATGAAAATCAAAAGAACTCTTGTCCCTGAAATTCAAAATTCCCTGCAGGCTGGCAAAGTTACCGTCTTATATGGTCCTCGTCAGGTAGGAAAGACAACCCTGGTCAAAGGACTAATGGAATCACTCTCAACTCGAAGCAAGTTTGTGAACGCTGACGAATTGATCTATCGAGAAGTCCTTGCGAGCCAGAACAGCCAGAAACTTGGCGAATTGCTTGGGGATGCCGAATTGTTGGTGATTGATGAAGCCCAGCGTGTGCCTGAAATTGGATTGAACCTGAAAATTCTGGTGGATACATTTCCTCATGCGAAGATCATCGCAACAGGCTCCGCCTCTTTCGAACTTGCCAGCAAGATCAGCGAGCCGTTGACAGGTCGCAAATTAACTTTCAATTTGTATCCCGTCAGTTATGGCGAAACACAGGAAACTTTTGGAAAAATCGAATCGCGCGCCCAGTTGGGACGCTGGTTGATTTGGGGAGGATATCCCGCTATTGTTTCAACAGATGACCCTACTCTACGCGAGCGTCTGCTTGGCGAATTGGTCGGCTCTTATCTTTATCGCGATATTCTTGAAATGGAAGGCTTGCGCCGCGCCGACAAAATCGTTGATCTGCTTCGCTTGTTGGCATATCAAGTTGGACAAGAAGTTTCCACAACAGAATTAGCCGCCAGTTTGGCTTTGAATCGTTCAACCGTTGAACGGTATTTGGATCTGCTCGAAAAGGTATTTGTGATCTTTAAAGTTCACGGCTTCTCGCGCAATTTGCGAAAAGAGGTAATCAAAAACTCGCGCATCTACTTTTACGATAACGGCGTGCGGAATAGTTTGATTCAGAATTTCAATCCACTGGCGTTACGGAATGATGTGGGACAGTTGTGGGAGAACTTCCTTGTGATGGAACGGCGTAAGGCGAATCAAGTTGCGGGACGGCGCGTCAATTCCTATTTCTGGCGGACATACGACCAGAAGGAAATTGATTGCATCGAAGAACACGGCGGCAAATTGTATGGTTATGAATTCAAATGGCAGGCTGGTGAAATCCGCCGCGCCGTGCGTAACCAGTTTACAGAAGCGTATCCCGATTCAGAGTTGATGACGGTGAGTCAGGAAAATTTCGAAGAATTTCTCAAATGAGATGACCTATGTCGTTGCGAGCCACGAAATGGCGAAGCAATCTCCTGATAACAACCATATATTTGTTTTGAGGAGATTGCTTCATCGGGATTTTGATGCTGTCGCATCTCAACCCTCTCGCAACGACATAAAAAAGGAATTATTATGGCAGTAGATCAATACGACGCAATCATCATCGGGGGCGGACATAACGGCTTAGTCGCCGCAGCTTATTTAGCCAAAGCAGGCAAGAAAGTGGTTGTGCTCGAGCGCAGACACATCGTCGGTGGGGCGGCGGTGACGGAGGAGATTTTCCCTGGGTTCAAGTTCACCGAGTTTTCGTATGTGGTCAGTCTCTTGCGCCCAGAGATCATCCGTGATTTGGAATTGCCGAAGCATGGACTCAAAATCCTGCCGTTGCCAAGCACGTTCACACCGATGGAAAATGGGGATTATCTCGCCGCGTGGGATGACCATGACTTGACTCGTCGTGAGATTTATCGTCATTCGCCGAAGGATGCCGAAGCGTATGATGAATATGCGCGAGTCATGGCGCGCGCGGCGAAAGCGATCAAACCCATCATCAATTTGATTCCGCCTGACCCGTCTTCGTTAAGTATCCGCGATATGTTGGGATTATTGAAAGTCGGTCAATATGCCGCGAGTCTTTCGGAAAAAGAACTTTATACGATTGCAAAACTCGCCACGCAATCATCAGCAGATTTGCTCGAAGAGTGGTTCGAGACCGACGCCTTGAAAGGCACCAAAGCCGCCAGCGGAATCATCGGCACATTTCTTGGTCCGCGCTCGTCTGGGACGGCGTATGTTCTGCTCCATCACTACATGGGCGAAATTGACGGCGCGTTTCGCGCGTGGGGTTTTGCCAAGAACGGCTCTGGCGGAGTCAGCGGCTCCATTCTTAACGCGGCGCAAGCGCTTGGGGTTGAGATCAGAGTCAATTGTTCGGTGAAGCAGGTCAAGGTCAAGGGTGGAAGCGCAGTGGGCGTCATCCTAGAAAATGGCGATGAGATTCAATCCAAAGTCGTCATGTCGGCGGCGGATCCAAAAAGAACGTTCCTGCAATTTGTGGAGCAAAAATATTTGCCCGATGATTTTGTCACGTCTATAAAAAATTTCCGCACGCGCGGCTCGTCGGGCAAGGTGAATATCGCGTTGAGCGAATTGCCGAACTTTACGGCAATGCCGTTTGAAAAAGGACACGAATCGATTTTGCATCGCGGCGCGGTTTCGATCAGCCCGAGCATTGATTACATCGAGCGCGCGTATGACGACGCGAAGTATGGGCAGATTTCGAAGCGACCGTATCTCGATATGATTTTCCCTTCGATGATT
>JAJTXU010000182.1 GCA_021462845.1 Anaerolineales bacterium | reverse complement strand
GGTAATGGTGTTGTGGAATTTTCGTTCGCAAAACAAGATTACCACGCTTTACACCATTACCGCCTTCTTTTATCCAATCCAGTTAGCGGAAACTAAAGTGTAATGCTCTTTCGTTTTCTTATCCGTTTTCTCCAGCGCATACCGCAAAGTGACTCTTGGCATGGTCGCGGCATATTTGTCTAAAAATTTGAGCAGGCGTTTTTTGTCCATGTCGCCTGCATAGCGCAACGCCCAGCCGTTCGCCTTGTGAATTAACTCTTCCTTGTCATACAGCATCATCTCAGCGAGTTTGTACGTGTCATCCAAATCATTTTTGCCGATGAAAAATAAGGTCGAGACAATCGCCGTCCGCCGCTCTGCCATCATCTTCGACTTCGCCAACTTGTATAAAACTTTTCGCGGCTTATCAAGCAAGTAACTGCCGACAACCCAAATCGCGCTGCGGTCCACCAAATCCCAGGTGTTGATTCGGTCATGCCTTCTGATGTAAAGGTCGAACAATTCTCTTTTGCTTTCAGGAGATGTCTTCTTACTCCGCGCCTGAAAATCCATGATGCTCACCGCGCCGACTCGCGCCTCATGCGCTGGATGATCGAGCAATTTTTCGACCTCATCCAGTTCCATGTCCATGAATTCTTTTGCCAGCGCAAAGATCTGACCCATCTTCACGCCCATGATCTGGTCTTTCTTATCCGCCGCAAGGGGAGCATTAAACTTTTCAGCCTGTTTGGAACTCAGGGATTTCAACCGTTCGATGAATTGCTTTGCATTCATTGGTCTATCCATTTTCCATCAACGCCAATAATTTCGTGGTCGTGTTCCAATTGCGGATGGTCATGTATTGATACATCGGCATTGAAATAATTTTCGTCAAATGACTCGACGAGGCTCTGCTGGTGAGGCGGGAGAAGTACAACACATCCTTTCCCACATAAGCGTTATCCACGCCTTCTTTCACACTGACGCTTTTCATCGCTTCTTTGGGAGTGAGCGATTCTTTCAGGAAAATCACATCACATCGAAACTTCTCAAGGTCTTTGCCAAACCCGCGCGGAGCATCCTCCACAGTTTGTTTCAGTTGCTTGTGAGTAATTACCACCAAACGCGCTGAATAATTAAATGTTGCGGAAAGCCCCACTTCGATCTTCTTCGTCAGTTTGGCTTTATCTTTCTCGGCAGATTTGAAAATCACGTTCCCGCTTTGAATGTAGGTGACGACATCGGTCAAGCCCATGCTTTCAAAGCATGTTTTCAAATCCGCCATTTTGATAATGTTATTCCCGCCGACGTTGATTCCGCGCAACAATGCTAGGTATTGAGTCTCTGCCATCTTTTCACCTCATAAACATAAGGCGACGTTTTCAATGTTATGGAACCACATCTACTCAGTCGCCTTATCAATTTACTTACTCACTGTTCACTGATTACTGCTCACTACCCATTATACGCCTTCTCCAAATCCGCCACGACGATCTTCTGCATCTTCAACATGGCTTGCACCACACGCTGGGCTTTGACTTGGTCGGGATCGCCCATCAACTCACTCAATTGTTTAGGGATGATCTGCCACCACAGACCGAACTTGTCCTTGCACCAACCGCACATGGATTCTTCGCCGCCATCAGCGATGAGTTTGTTCCAGTAGTAATCAACTTCGGCTTGGTTCTCGCAATTGACGAAGAACGAAACTGCTTCGTTGAACTTGAATTGCGGACCCGCATTCAAGCCGATAAATTCCTGTCCATCCAATTCAAACTGCACCATCTGCGGCGACGTGACGATCACTTTTGAATTCTTGAAGATGGAGACGTAGTAATTCATCGCCTCCTCAGCCTGCGTATCGAACCATAAAAACGGGGTAATTCCTTTCATTGTATTTTCTCCTTATTTGTATCTAAAGTATTGTCGTATCAACACGCTCATAATACTTCAACGCAGGAGCGGCGTCTTGTACAAAACGGCAAACCTATTCAGGCTGGCTCGTTTGGGCAATTTGGGCGGGCGTGTACCCGATGAATTGTTTGAGCGAACGGGTTAAATGCGGCTGATCGAAATACCCAGCTTCATACACCGTATCAAGGATGGAAGTCCCTTGTTGCAACAACGCTTTCGCTCGTTGGGCTTGTTTCATTTGGAAGATGCGGCTTCGGGTCATGCCTGTGGCTCGCAGAAAATGGTGACGCATGGTACGAGCAGAGAGGTCTGGCAATTGGTCATTCAGCATGGCATCTACAACAGGGTCAAGCGCCAAAACTTCATCGCGTACAAGTTTACTCACAAACGTATCAGCGTTTTCAAAATTGGGCAATTCCCAGGCGGCGTTTCTCAACCAAATAGATTTACTTGCCTCTCCCTGCAAAGGTTTTTCCATATCCAAAAAATCTCGCACAGGCAAATGAGGCATAAACACGCCGAGCTTGAACTTGATCCACAGAATCTCCGCGCCCTCGCCCCACGTCACCTTGCCAGACGTTGGCAATGGACCAACAGCCAACGAATGTGTGCGTCCCTGCGCCTTCACAAAGACCATGTGCCAATTGGATTCGGCGGGTCGAATGGAGGAACCTGCGCTCAAGGTCCAGCCATGCGTCACAGACTCTACATAAGGCGAGTCGGATAATCGTTGTTCGTGGGAGATGCTCATGGTAAAAAGGCGCCTTCTTTATGTGACCATAGACGATAGACCATTGACCATGTTTTTATGGTCCATCGTCCATGGTCAATCGTCTTATTTGCTTTTCTTCACAACCTTCTTTGCAACTGGCTTCTTCTTTTTCGCCTTGCCTGCTAAATTCAACGTGCCAGACGCATCGCGGTGAACGCCTGTGGTGTGCTTCAGTTCAAACTCTGCGCCGTTGCGAATCACATACGCGATGGCGCGTGCATGACCTGTTCCCAGATCGTAATCACGTTTCAGCCAGACAATGATGTCTTTGAACTCAGTGATCTTCAATTTCCTGGCTTCGGCAATAAAGTGCTTGGGAGCCTTGCCAGTTTTTTCTTCTATATTATCGAGATAAGCTTGAAATGACATTTTATGTTCTCCTTTAGGGACGATAGACCATTGACCAGTGCATGGTCTATCGTCTGTGGTCTGTGGTCTTTTTTTCGCTTGCCAAATTATCCGCCACGCGATATTTCACCACCTGGCGAATCAACTTCAACGGGAGCGGCTGATCGAGCGGGAATTGGATCGTCCCTTTGCCAGCGGTATATTTCGAGACGGCTTTATTGAACGCCTCACTCCCGACGGGAATCGGGTACATCGAAACATGCTTCTTCCACGCCGAATAATGGACAAGATTCTTTCCGTTCAACTCGAAGCACGCGATCTGATAACTGATCTTCTCTTTGGCAGTCGGCACAACTTCTTTGATCGTCGCGCGCATTTCCTTCAACACCTTTTGCGCATCAGGCGGAAACGACCCAATGTATTCAGCCACCGAAGCAAAACCTTTTTTCGTTGCCATCAGAATCTCCTTTCAGATTTATCACGCTGAAAGCGTGACCTACGTGTTTACGTGTTTACGTGTTTACGTGTCTACCTGTCTACTCACTTCATCCCCGCCAACAGATCATCCAATCGCTCATAACCTTCACACACGCCGCTTTCCATTCCAGAGGCGACCATGCCGTCACGGTCTGAAACAGATTGAAAGACGGAATGAATCGTGATCTTCGTCCGATCATTGGGCAGTTTTTCAAGCCGCATCGTATCAAGAGTTACATGTCCAGGTTCGGGCATCCCCTCGAATTCAAACGTCTGGATCATCAGCTCTTCGCTCATGGTGTGGAACGTGCCGTGAAAAGCATACGCATTGCCTTCTTTGTCCTTGTGGATATAACGATACTTGCCGCCGCTCACGGGCTCAAAGGTTTCAAGAACGATCTCGTATCCATGCGGACCCAGCCACTGCGCGTACAGCTTCACGTCGGTGTGCGCCTTGTACACCAACTCGCGCGGCGCATCGAATTCACGCGTGGTGAAAAGTTCCTGTTTGTTTGGTTCTGCGATAACGATCGTTTTATTTTTAGACATATCATTTCTCCTTTTTCATTTTTTCTAACACGACATCCAACCGATCAAAACGCTCACTCCAAATTTTCTCGAACGGCGAGACCCACTCGAAGATCGGCTTGAGACTTTCGGCATTCACCCGATACAGTCTCTGACGACCGACTCGCCTCTCTTCCACCAACCCAACCTGCTTCAACACCCCCAAGTGTTTACTCACCGACGGCTGGTTCCAGCCCAGCAGTTCAACCAGTTCGTTGACCGACATTTCCTGCTCTCTCAACGCTTCAAGGACTTGCCTCCTCTTCGGCTCGGCTACGGCATTGAATGGATCATGGGTAGTTGGTGTTCGCGCCATATCCGACATTATATTCCTATATAGGAATATGTCAAGAGGCAGATTCAGAGACTGGAGACTTGTCATTTATTCGTTAACGTTGCCGCCAACAGTCTATCGTTTCCAGAAACCCCGCCAACGCATCTGACCCCGACGTTTCGCCAACGGAAAGGATTTTACTCATCGGTAAATATATGTTTTTATCTTCGATCAACGCATCGAAAAATTCATGCCACAACTCCCCCGCCTCGCCCTTCGCCGCCGACCTCAACCACGCGCCCGAAAGCGACGTGGTCAATGGCACAGCCGCGTTTGCAATTTCTTCTGTAACATTTTTCGCTGCGTCTTGCGGATGTATCATCCAAGCCGCGTACATGGCGCCCATGAGAAAATCGTCGCCTGCGGGAGTGAGACCAATTCCCAAGCCAGCGAGTTTGGCTGAAATACTTTTAGCGGTTGAAATATCCACATTGACAATTGCGAGAGATAGAGAATTTGAAAATTGGAGAATTGATTCGTTATCGTTGTCCAGTTGCAATAAGGCTAAACGATTTACGATGCCGTCTTGATTCGTTCGTAATTCATCCCACCGCGGCACAGGATCCCACATCTGCGCGTTCGCAAGCGAGATGGCGATGTCTCCTCCAAGCAAAAGTTGCTTATTGCGAAAGGAAACTTTCGATTCGACATCCAGATGCTTGGTAAACAAAACTGGTTCTTCAATGACCAGATTGAAAGGCCCGTTTCCAATCTCTGCATGGACGATAGAGAGAATGTCTCTTCTCTCGTTGATTAAGTTACACACTTCATCAAATACATGCAAAATGCGAGGTTGGACTGAAAGCGCTAGCCAGCCGGTCAAAGAAGGGCGCCCAGAAAGCGCGTGAATGTTGCGCATACCCGTAGTTTACTTCACTACAACTTCTTTCGATCAGATTTTATGTTACATAAGGCGTGCCAAAGAAAGCCCTACTGCTACACTCTTCAATTTCCTACATTCTAAGCCTGTCAGCTACTTGAACACAGCCATCGTCCATGCCTGGAAAGGAACGCGCATACTGTATAGGAAACTTTTGTGAAAATAGGAGAATTTTGCAAAAGTTCCGTAATCCATACATGAAAAGGTCTCGAAACTAAGGGTTAAGAAAGTCATAAACCCCATTCTCCAGTTATCTTAAAATCCCAACTCCTTCCCCGCTTTCTGCGGGACAGGCAAATTCTGCTCCTTGCTCTTCCTTACCTTCTCGCCGAGCAATTCCTTCCAGAACTCCTCGTCATATCTGCGCGACTCCTCTGCGGGCGGACAGAGGTAAATAAAAAACACCATGAAAATCGAAAGCCTCATGTTCGAATTTCATGGTGTTCAGTAATCATCCTCCGCTTGGCAGGTGGCGCGACTTGAAATCCTGCTCGATCCGCTCCTGTAAGAACATCTTGATTAGGGATTGATACGGCACATCGCGTTCGTTTGCCATTTGGCGAATGGCATCCAGAAGCGATTCGGAAAGTCGCAGAGAGATAGCCCTGGTGGAAGGTCGCAGGTTTGGAAATAACACCCGCTCGGCGCTTTTCCAGTTCAGGTATTCGGAGGAATCGTTTTCACTCCAAAAATCCCGTTCTTCGTCTTCGTTCTTGAATTTAGGAATTTTCTTCTTCATGGTAGCGATTATAAAACCTTCGCTTGCTTCGTGGTTAAAACCCCAACTCCTTCAAACTCTGCTCCTTGCTCTTCCTCGCCTTCTCACCGAGCAACTCCTTCCAAAATTCCTCGTCATGGCGGCGTGTTTACAAATACTGTTCCACGAAATTGCGCGGCTTCAACACCTGAATCCCTTGATACCCCGAAACCTTCAACAGGTGCTTGTCCCCGCTGACAATGATCTTGCTTCCACTTGCCAGCGCGCATGCAAAGAACTTGTCGTCATCGGGATCTTCGCAGATCGGCTCATTCAAGACCACAGATTGGTATAGCGTAGCATGTTCCAACACAAAGTTCAAAATCGGTTGCAAATCCGTGCCAGGGCGTTCTTCTCCAAGAATTTCTCCCACCCGCCGATACTCTTCCAAAATTTCCTGTGAAACCACAAGTTCGAATTTGCCCGACTGCCAGGCATTCAGGATTTGATAAGGAGGTCCGCTAAAGAAAACCCCCGAGACGAACACGTTTGTGTCCATCACTACTTTCAAATCAAAAACAACCATCATTTGCGCCCGCGCGCCTTGGCTACAGCGGAATTAATATCTTTTTGTTTCAGCCCAGCCGCCTTTGCCTGCTTGCGCGCTTCCTGAATAAGCGCGTCAAACTCGCCAAGGTCCGGCGGGACGATGGCTTTCAAGATGATCGTATCTGCCTCGCCGACAACAACAAATTGCGAGCCCTCATTCAACTTGAGGCGTTTGCGAATTGCATCGGGGATAACAACCTGTCCCTTCGAAGACATTCGCGTGGTGGCTAATGTATCCATAATCTCTCCTTTCTTACTGGTAAGATTATAGCATAACGTCTGCTAAAACCCCAACTCCTTCAAATTCTGCTCCTTGCTCTTCCTCGCCTTTTCGCCGAGCAATTCCTTCCAAAACTCCTCGTCATACCTGCGCGACCGCACAGGCAGGGGCATCGGGACTCCCCAGCCGAGCAGGAGAACTTCCTCCTTCGGCTGGAGTCGTGCCAGCATGCCGCGCAAAGCCTCCCGTCCCGCCAGACCCGAAAGGACGGCATGGATATCGTCCTCGTCGCCGAGCCAGCCTGAGATGCGCGTCCCCAATTGCGACATGACCTCGTCATAAATCTGCGACGGACGCTGGTCAACGATCAACAGCGTCACATAATACTTGCGGAGTTCGCGCGCGATCGTGGCGAACGTCGTCTGCGCCGCCATCTCGCGGTTC
>JAJTXU010000181.1 GCA_021462845.1 Anaerolineales bacterium | reverse complement strand
AAGATTCGGTTATTTTTAATGGCAAGCTTGGACATGGCGGTTTGGTCTCCTTGGTAAGAGCCAAGTAAACCATGTTCAAGCCTTTTCGTGAACTACTGAGAATTAGAGAATTAGAGAATTAGAGAATTAGAGATTAGAGAGCAGAGATTAGAGATTGAGATGAAGATTGCGTTGATTACCAATTCACGGATTCCGTCGTTGACTGCCAATTCGATTCAGGCGATGAAGGTGGCGCAGGCATTGATTCAATTGAATCATGACGTGCGGATGTTTGCTCCTGCTGAAACGGAGCCTGTCTCGCAAGAGGTACTCAATACGCACTACGGAGTACGATTCTCTCCGCCCCTCGAACTGCTCCCGTCCATCAGCGGACTCAAACGCCTCGACTTTATTGTCCATGCCCAACGCGCCGCGCAAAAATTTGGGGCGGAATTAATTTACACGTGGCTGCCTCAATCCGCCGCACTGGGGTTGTGGATGAAATATCTCGTCGTGTTGGAAATGCACGCGGATGTGACAGGTCGCATGGGCGCGTGGTGGCTGCGTCAGTTTTGGAATGCGAGGGGGAAGAAGAGGATGACGGTCACCACGTCCGCCCTGCGAGTCGCTTTGGAGCGGACGACCAAGCTCAACTTGGAGAATGAAGCGGTCCTCGTCGCTCCGAACGGAGTCGAGTTGGAGCGATATGAATCACTGCCGAGTCCGCACGAGGCGCGTCGTCAATTGAATCTGCCGGAGGGGCAAACCGTCGGGTTCACGGGTCACATTTACCCCGGGCGTGGCGCGGAGTTGTTGTTTGAACTCGCGAAGCAAATGCCGCGCGTCAATTTTTTGTGGGTCGGCGGGACGCCCGAGCTCGTGTCGTTTTGGAGATCGAAATTGTCGGAGGCTGGCGTAACAAATGTGACGATGACGGGCTTCGTTGAACACAGCAAAATTCCGCTCTATCAAGCCGCGGCGGATGTTCTGTTGATGCCGTATTCGCGATCCATTTTGGCGTCGAGCGGGCAGGACATTGCCGATGTGATCAACCCGATGAAAATGTTCGAGTACATGGCTTCGGGGCGGGCGATCGTGTGCGCGGATATTTTTGTGATTAGAGAAGTTTTGAATGAGGGGAATGCGGTGTTTTGTAAAGCGGGGGAGACTGGAGACTGGAGGCTGGAGATTGAGTCATTGCTTGAGGATGAATCGCGCAGGCTGGCGTTGGGCGCGCAGGCGAGGATGGATGTGGAACGGTTTTCGTGGGTGAGGAGGGAGGAGATGGTGATGGATGAAATGGCTGTATAATGCAAAAATGAAAAAGCAAAAAATCAATACAATCGAAATGACCCGCAAAATCCGCGAGAAGAGTGCGAAGCAGTTGAAAAATAAATCTCACGCTGAGCGGATTGCCTATTATCGCGAGCGCGCCAAGAAAATGGAGAAGAAGATCACCGCCTTGTTGGAGGAAATAGAAAAGGCTTGAGTCGTTGCTTGACAATGAACCGCGCAGGCGAGGAGGGATGTGGAACGGTTTTCGTGGGTGAGGAGGGAGGAAGGGATTCTAAAGTCACTCGTTCAAGAGAGCGCCTAACTTTTTCAGAACTTCGTCCATTGTGTTTGCAGGTAGTTTTGATACAAACTCTGCCTGCCTTGCTTTCCAATCCAAGCTTTTGACCTGATCGGATAGCACAACGCCGTTGATCTTCGATCCTTCGGGGATCAACACTTCAAATGGATAACCTTTGATTTGACTTGTGATCGGACAAAGGATTGCCAGCTCAACCTTCCCGTTATACGCCGCTGGAGATAAAACTAATGCAGGGCGTCGTCCCGCCTGTTCGTGCCCTGCCTGTGGATTGAACGTGATCCAAACGATATCGCCGCGATTTGGAATGTACCCCATGATGTCACCAAACTTCATTCCCTACTGATTCGCCGCTGTCAACTTCTTGATGAATATTATTTTTGTTGATGCCTGCCAGCAATTCCTTGAGCGACCATTGCGGGGCGCTGACTGGTTTAACGACGATCTTCCCGTCCACGAGCGAAATTTCAACCGTGGAATCGTTCTCTAGGTTGGCATCTAGCGCGAACGTTTTTGGAATCCGCAAAGCAAGGCTGTTGCCCCACTTCTGAATTTTGGTAAGCATTGGTAACTCCTTCCGTATCTACAATAAAGATACACCTATTTCAGTGAATCAGCAAGGGTAAAACTTGAAAGATCATGACTTACGCAGATCGAAAACCTTTTGCCGCGAATTTCACTAATTCACGCGAATTTTTAAAAAATTAGCGGAAATTCGCGGCTTGGTATTGGGGTTTTGCGTAAATCCTAAGATTATATTTTGGGCGCGCAGGCGAGGAAGGATTTGGAACGGTTTTCGTGGGTGAGGAGGGAGGAGAGGGTGATAAAGGGATTCGGTGGTTGAGTAGCCCGAATGTTCTTTGAGGGCGTATCGAAACCACCACTGTGGAAAAATTTTCTTGGGTGAAGAGAGAGAAGGACGTTGGATGGATTACATAACGATGCGCGTTAAAACTAAGTTCGCGACGTGTAGGGAATTTTTTGTCTTGACTCGCCCATCCCTCGCCGTTATGATGACTTTGCTCTGGAGACAGCATCATGGCTCAACACGCTCACCCACCACAACTCGATTCGGAAACTCTCCGCCGCGCCATGCGCGCATGGACGACCGGTGTGACAGTCGTTACGGCTGCGCACGATGGTCAGCAATATGGCATGACGGTCAACTCGTTCACCTCCGTTTCGCTGGAGCCGCCGCTGGTATGCGTCACCTTGAAGAGGCTGACCCACACGCACGAACTTGTCGAGAAGTCCGGCGAATTCTCGGTGACGATACTCTCCGCCTCGCAGAAAGAACTTTCGAGCCGCTTCGCTGGGAAACATCCGCAGGTTGCGAATCGGTTTGAAGGGATACCCACCACAACGCTTTCCATCCCCGCGCCATTGATCGAGGGCGGCATGGCATTCTTCAATTGCCGTGTGTTGAGTATGTATACAGTTGGCGAAAATACCTTGTTCGTGGCGGAAGTGGTCGCGGCAAAGGGCGAAGGCGAAGGCGATCCGCTGGTGTATCATAACCGGGTGTATTGGAAGCTTGAGAAGTAACTTTTGCCATAGCACGCCAAAGATAAGAGGAACTCGTGCGAAAGTCATTTTTGCCATAAGGACCGCAGAGAAAAAAGAGTTACTCAAAGGTCTCTGAGGACTCTGTGGCTGAGCAAGAAACGCTTATGCAAGACAAACTCACCCTCGAAGAACAACAGACTCTCCTCCGCATGGCGCGCGAGGCGATGACATGCCGCGTGAAAGGGGAGGCGCTTCCGCCCCTGGAGGTTTCGTCGCTGACGGAACGCTTGCGCGCGGATGGCGCCTCGTTCGTCACGTTGACGATTCGCGGAAACCTGCGCGGGTGTATCGGCGCGTTGGAGGCGTATCAGCCGCTGGCGGAGGATGTGCGCGAACACGCGGTTTCTGCGGCGCTGGAAGATCCGCGCTTTCCACCCGTGAGGGAAAGCGAACTACGGGCGATCCAGATCGAAATTTCGAGGTTGACGCGTCCGCATCCGCTGGAGTACAAAGACGCCGCCGATCTGTTATCTAAATTGAAGCCGCATGTAGACGGAGTCATCTTGCGCGATGGTATCCGCCGGGCGACGTTCCTGCCGCAGGTGTGGGAGAAAATTTCACAGCCCGGCGAGTTCATGGATAACTTGTGTTACAAAATGGGCGCGAACTACGACCTGTGGCGAAACAAGCATCTTGAAGCGCTCACCTATCAAGTGGAGGAATTTCACGAGTGAAAAGTATTCTCAGTATTGCCGGCGCGCTTTGTGGCAACGAGCATCCTGAGTGGGGTAAAATCAGCGCATGACCGACGAAGTTTTCCAGGAGGCAGTGGAGGCGCTGCGCGAGGGAAATAAAGCCAAAGCCCGCGAGTTGCTCACGGGCTTGCTTAAAACCGACCAGGGCAACGCAACCTATTGGGTGTGGATGAGCGCGACAGTAGATTCGGAAAAAGAGCGCATCTACTGCCTGCAAACGGCGTTCAAACTCGACCCTGAAAATGCCACCGCCAAGCGCGGTTTGATCTTGCTCGGTTCGCTTCCACCGGACGAAACCGTTCAGCCATTTTCACTTAACCGCCCGCGCGTGTGGGAACAAAAACTTTTGCTCGCGCACGAAAAGCCGAAACCCAAGGGGTGGGCGGCGGTAAAAGCCAGCCCGGTCTTCCGCCTCGGGGGAATTGCTGTGTTGATTGCCGTTCTGGCGGGGTTTGTGTACTTCGGATTTGTTGTTCCAGCGCGGCAACAAGCGCGTTCGTCCACACCTACGCCGGGTCCATCGCCTACGTGGACGTTTACTCCCACTGCGCTCAACTCCACGAGCGAGCCTCAAGCCGCCGGCACGCCGTTGCCCTTCTCTGAATTGCTTGCAGTTCCGTATACGCCTACGGTGTTATATGTCAACACGCCGCGCTCACTGCTCGCAATGGATATTCAAAGCCGATTCGACAACGCATTTCAAAGCGGAAATTGGGACGAGGCAATCGCGGTAATGCAGGAGATCGCGCGCCTCGAACCTGAGCGAGCCGACCCGTACTATTACATCGGCGAGGCGTATCGCTTTAAAGGCGATATGGCAAGCGCGATCGACGCCTACAACCTCGCGCTTCAAGCGAACGTGGAATTTGGTCCCGCCTACGTGGGGTTGGCGCGGGCGCGTATTCACATCGACCCCGGCGCGAATACCGAGCCGTTGCTCGATGAAGCCATCCGCTTCGACCCGAACTTCGGCGAGGCGTACCTCGAGCGAGCCAAAGTCCGCTTGCGCGATAACAACATCGACGGCGCGCTCGTCGATCTCAACAGTGCCAACCGCCTCCTGCCGAATTCACCGTTGGTGTATTACACGCTGGCAGTGGCGCGGCAACGCGAAGGGGAGCTTGATCTTGCGCTAACCACTGCCTTGCATGCCAACCAGCTTGACGTTACGCACATGCCCACCTATTTGTTGCTTGGTCAACTATATGAAGCGACCGGCAACTCATCCGATGCGGTGCGGGTTCTCGATATTTACTTGAAATATAATGAAGGCGATGCAGACGCTTACATGTTGCTCGGCAGGATGCAATTTGCCGATGGTGATTATGAAGAGACCATCCGCACAATGAACCGCGTGATCGGCATCGACCGCAACCGGCGCGAGGCATACCTATATCGTTTCTATGCCAACATCGAATTGGGGAACGGTGAAGCCGCCGACGAGGACCTCGACCGGCTCCTGGTTTATTACCCCGATCTGTTCGATTTCAACATCGCCCTGACGCGCGCGCATTTGATCCAGAAACGCAACGGGAGCGCGTTACAGATCATCGAGAAGGCGATCAGCCTCGCCGAATCGGATGAGCAACGCGCCACCGCGTATTTCTGGGCGGGCGTTGTCTATGAAGAGCGCGACGAACTCGATAAAGCCGCCGAGTATTGGCAGTTACTGTTGGACCTGCCCGAAGACGCGGCCACCGAGGAACAACGCTCTGTTGCGGAAGAACACCTGCTCGCCATTCCCACGTTGACTCCCGCCGTCACCCCCACCAAATCGCGGACTCCGACTCACACCCCGCCTGTAACTGGCTCGCCCTCCCAAGCGAAGACCGTCACCCCAACCCCCACGCGCACGCCGGGTCCTACGCCGACGAAGTGAACAAAAAAACGACTGAGAAATCAGTCGTTTTTTTATTCATCAGCGCTCCTAAATTTTTTTCGATCCTCCTCGCACGGACATAACGCGCGCAGGTAATGCCAGTTGTAAATGCCGTAATCGTGACCATCCTCCCAGACGAAGGTGAGAGCGTAGGAGCCGGTCTTCACCACGTTTGCCAGCCGCGTGGATGGCGACTCTGCCATTTTACGGACGAACACACTTGGGTCGGGTTCGGGCTTCATGTTTTCATGCCCGCCGCGGCACGAAGCGCACGGACATGCCGCGCGCAACAGATCGAAGGGATACACGCTGGTGTGCGCGTCGTCCCAAACGATGGTGAGTTCGCGCGTTTTTTTATTGACGGTGATGTTAGCGGGGCGTTCAGTCATGTTTTATGATTCCTGGTTGGTTTACCGATCCGTAGGGCAAGATTTATCTTGCCATTTGCCTAAATTGTTTCGTTGCGCAATCGCAACGTATTGCAGATTAACAATTAAACCGAGCAATCCTTTCGCTTCATTTTGAACCACGGAGTTTTCTTAAATTGCTTTTCTCTGCGCCTCCGTGGTTTAGCGGCTAAGCTTTTGCTCAATTAATTTGGGAAAGAACAATATCTTGCCATCTGCTTGTTTTATTTCGTGGCGCAGCCGCAAAGTAAACTTTGCGGTACGGACTTTATCATCCTTCTTCACAATAAATCCATTACGGCGATGGAATATAACTCAAAAAGTCCGCCGCCGCCCAGCCGTTGCGCGTTTCGTCATATGGGGCGACAAGGAACCACCACACGTACCCATCCAGCACAACGGGACCATCTTGCACGAGGAAGACTTCCGAATCAAAGCCGAGGAATGCCGACTCGCTGTTGAGTCCCGCCTCTGAACGGATGCGAAGCCCCTCGCCGTCGGTGCCGGTGATCTGCACATAGTTGCCGATGGCGATGCCGGTTGGAACGGGGGTCGGCGCGAAAGGGTCGATGGTCGGCGTGGGCGGCGCATTGGAGGTTACCGTGGGGGCGGCGATCACGGTCAGGTTGGCGGGGGCAAACCCCACGTCCGAAGGTTGAAGCGGGGATGTGAATCCGATGGAGATGATGGTGATGAGAAGCAACAATCCTGCGATGAGGATCGCGCCGAGCATCACGCGCCGGTTGAAGAGTTGTGTAAGGTTCATGGTCTCATTTATTTTTCAACAAATCCATCCCGCGCGGCGGGACGAGTAATTTTAACGCGCCATTCTTGATGCGGATGTTTACCTGTTGGGCCGACCCGCGCGGCTCGCCGTCGGTTTGGATCAAAAACGGCGACTCGCCTTCGATGCGCAACGAACGGAAGGAAATCTTGCGCGCCACGTCAGAGTTGATGTGGCGACCCGTCATCATCTCATACGCATGACGGAGCGCGTCGCCGAGGTGTTTGCCGCTGAACAACCACAGGTCGAGCAGGTTGTCGTCGAGACAGGCATCGGGTGAAAGTTTCGAAAGCCCGCCGAGATAATGACGAATGTTCGTGGCGACAGCGACGATGTATTGCCCTTCCACTTCCTGC
>JAJTXU010000180.1 GCA_021462845.1 Anaerolineales bacterium | reverse complement strand
CTGCGCCGAGAGAGTCGTGTGGGAGGCTTGCGCCAGATGGATGCGATGTTCGTAAGGAGCCAAGGTCTCACGAGCGATCGCCAACGCCTGCGGGTCTACGTCGAGACCGAGCAGACGCCCATCTGGCGCAGATGCCTCCAAAATTCCGCGAGCGTGACCGCCCGCGCCGAGTGTCCCGTCCACATAGCGCCCTCCGCGACGAGGTTGCAACGAGTGTATAATCTCTTGGTAAAGTACAGGTTTGTGCGGCGAGTCGTTCATGATGTAGTAACGACTTTAGTCGTTTTCGTTGACGACTGAAGTCGTCACTACGAGGAATTGTTCTTTGAAAGATCAAGCGTGGCGAAGCGTTGTTGATTCGCTTCCACATCCTGCAAATTATCCATTTGCGATTTCCAATCGGCAGGCGTCCACACTTCGAAGTAATCGCCCTGCCCCGCCACCGTGAGTTCGCCGCTGGTGATGCCGAGAAACTCGCGCAAGTTTTGCGGGACGAGGATGCGCCCGACCTTGTCCACTTCCACTGGATACGCGTTCGACAGGATGAGTCGGCGCAACATGCGGGCAGAGGCGTCTGCCATGTTCATGTTGTTGATGCGTTCGTACACCTCTTTGAAGTACGCATCGGTCATCACCATCAGGCATTTGTCGAATCCTTGGGTGATGAACGCGCCAGCTGCCAGCAAGTCTCGATAGCGCGCGGGAATCATCAGGCGCCCTTTGTCATCGAGGTTGTGCTGGAACTGACCGAGGAACATTTGTGCTAATTATCCTTTAACTGGTGAACGCCGGGGATGCCGGCGTTCCTACCACTTCGTACCACTTTTTCCCACATTATATGCTTTTTGAGGGAAAAATCAAGGTTTTGTAACCTGTTTGTGAAGTCCCTCTGTTGTCCTATCGGGGTAATCGTTGGAGATTAGAGACTGGAGATTAGAGACTGCGGTGGATTGGGAAAGAGGATTGGAGAATTAGAGAATTGACGAGTTCATTTACTCTGCTTGAATTGGACGCCGTAACGCGACATTCATGTCGCTTTTGTGCAAGAATGGCTGGAGAAGCAAGACGCTTCGCAGTCTCGCATTACAATCTCTACTGGGTGCGGTAATTTGGCAATTTGTAATTGGAGAATCGGAGAATTAGAGGATTGGAGAATTTACTTACACTGCTTGAAGCCAACAACTGGAAAGACTACGCCCTGCTCGATAGCGGCGATGGCTTGAAGTTGGAACGGTTCGGTAAATATGTTTTCGCGCGACCCGAGTCGCAGGCGATGTGGAAGCGCGCGTTGACCTCCGAGTGGAAGACTGCGGACGCGGTTTTCATTTCCACGGGCGAGGAAAGCGGCGGGCATTGGGATGTGAAGAGGAAAGTGGAAGAGCATTGGACGATGCAATATCCGCTCCCCCGCTTCGACTACGGCGTTGACAAGCACAGCGCCTCCGCTCAGCGCGAACTAAAATTTAAAGTAATGACGACTCCCGGTAGGCATCTTGGGGTCTTCCCTGAGGTGGCGTCGCATTGGGATTGGTTTGCGAATCTAATTAACCGCGAAGCGCGCCAAGAACGCAAAGAAGTAAATGTTTTAAACTTATTTGGATACACAGGTCTCGCCACCTTAGCCGCCGCATCTGCTGGAGCGAAAGTGACTCACGTGGACGCGTCGAAGAAGTCCGTGAGTTGGGCGCGGGAGAATCAGGAGTTGTCGGGGCTGAGCAACGCGCCCATCCGCTGGATCGTGGATGACGCGTTGAAGTTCGTGCAACGCGAAGCGCGGCGCGGCGTGAAATATGACGGCATCATTTTAGATCCACCCAAATTCGGGCGCGGACCGAAAGGCGAAGTGTGGGAAGTGTACAAGTCACTGCCAACATTGCTCGAAGCGTGCCGCGCGTGTTTGAGTGATAACCCGCTATTTGTTGTCACCACGATTTATGCGGTACGCGCATCGGCAATCCATATTGCGCAAGCCATGGACGATATGATGAAAGGGTTTAGTGGAAAAGTAGAAAGCGGAGAGTTGGTCACGCGCGAACAAAGCGCGGGGAGGTTGTTGTCGCAGGCGGTGTGGGCGAGGTGGGAGAGATGAATTCTAGTTTCCTTGGTCTTCTTCTATAGAGCAAGAAGAGCATTTTAGATAAAATATGAATATGGGACAGAAACTCAAGAAAATTCCTTATACCCTTGCTGCTCTTGGGCTTATTGGAGCGGCAGCTATCGCGTCTTTATTTCAAGAGATTGGCGTAGCTATGAGTGGTGTAATTATACAATTGGGGTTATGCAAGACAGGTAATTCTGGATGCTTATTGGCCTGGTTATCCTTCCTAGCCATAGGGATTATATTATTCGCTCTCTTGCTTGATTACGGGTTTAGTAGAAAAGGGTCTCCACAAAACACTTTTGAAGAAGAAAATATAGATCAAAATATTCCAGTGTTTTACACACGTATTCATCATGCTGAAATTATCGTAAAAGATTCCAACGCTGGCGAGGTCGCAAAGTTCATATACCAATACCTAAACGACATCCCCTGGTTTTCAGAAGGTGCAAATTGCTTCATAAAAACTAGCGGGGGCGAGTATTACAATCCTGAAAAAGATGCGATTTCCCATCACGGGTTCATCGCTCATGGCGAAAAATCCATTGCCCAACATGGTTATTATATGGTCGGTGAAGCCAAAGGGACAATAGATCCGATACGAATAAATCTTCCTGAAATGTTTTTTATCAAAGTGGTCCAGGGAGGGCAAAATACATCGCTAGTAATATTTGATACAGATGATAAGGATGTGTTTTTATCCTATCCAAAAGGATTGTTGAAACAATTGCGGGAGGTTTTTCATGTAACAACCACAAAGGGCTTACCAGAAGAATCTATTAAGAAAAATGTGGAAACCTGGAAGAGTGTCACAATTGAGGAATATGAATTTCCTTCAAGTTCGCTTTTTGGTCTTGGTTTGAAGGTGAAGAATAAAAGGAAATCAAAAATAGAAATTTCAGCCGAACTGAAGTACGTGGTAAATACTAATACAAAAGACGTGCCAATTATCACGCTTAATGGCCTTCCTTGGGCAACAGGGAATAGTTCTTGCAAATATGAACCTCAAACAATTGAGAAAGGAAAAGAGAAGGATTTAGTTGTGTTGTGTTGGAACAAAGCAGAACGTGAAATTTGGTTTCCTACATCATCCCCCGAAAACGCTCCACAAAACTACAACATCATAATAGATGATGGCACAACGAAAGCGCTACTTCGTATTGGAAATGATAGAACTCAGGTTATTGGGCAGAATTTTTATTTTGAAATACAATTCAACGCTAAAATAAATGGAAAGAATGTAAATTTTACGTGGAAGGGCTACCTGATTTACGATGACAGGGGAATGAGATATGATCAAAACAGGTAAAAAACGATCTAAAAGGAATCGGCTATTCCTTACGGCTCGTCGCTGGCTTCAGGTGTAGGATGAATTCTTGTTTCCAAATCTTTTAACCACTCCAGCGGCTTCTCCCATCGCACGCGCGGATTAACGTTGAACAAGTTATCGGGGCGATCCCATTTCGGTCCCGGCGGACCGGACTCATCGCTCAACGCGCTTTTCACTCCCCATAGTCCTTTGTAATTCACCCAATCGGGTTCAGGATTCAACACCACGCGCCGCCACTCTTTGACCGTCGGGCGAGTCGTTTTACGGTCCGACATGACGCGCTTGAGGTAACTACTCGATTTGACGACCGGCTCGCGCAGGTTGTCGCCTTGAAAGCCAAGGCGGAAGCCGTCGCCCGAAGCGATCTCCATCGGCAGGCTGACAACGTAGTGATCCGCTTCATCGCGCATATAAATGAAGGCGTCCTCGGCAAGGAAGTTGGCATGGCTGGCGGTCAACTCTTTCAACGCGATCTGCCGCGCTTTCTGGCTGGGGTTGAAAAGCAGGAAAACGTAGTGGATCAAGCCGTCCATCCAGTAAATGAGGCGTTGAACGCGTCCCGCTTCGTAGAGATTCGGCGAGCGGATCACCTCAGGCTTGCTGTAGTTGGCGTGCGATCCCAGCGCCACGTAGACGACGGGATGCGTGGTGTCCTTTTCGTTTTTATCTTTCGCCTTGATGACCTTCTCCCACAACTCGATGTTGCCCGCGCCGTGCTGTGAAAACAAAACCGCATACGGCGACTCGTTTTTGAGATAGACCGCGATCATCTCCCAATCGCCCTCGTGATGATTCATGCCATTCGCCGCGAGCCGCCAATCGTTGAAGGCGTAGAAAAAATGATATTGCAGGATCGTCCAGTTGTTCCCGTTCGCATCCTGTTCGCGCGCGACGCGACCGTAATAGACAGGTTGAGAATCTTTTTCCAATATCTTTGCATATTGAAAATACGATTTGCGCGCGATGGTCTCGGTGGCGAGCGAGAGCATGTCCATGACGAGACCGGGCCCTTCGGGGATGATGTGATCAAAGATAAACTTCATCGCGCGGACGGAAAGATAGAAGAGCAGGATCAAATAGATGGGCAGAAGAACAAGATACTCGACGGCGACGCTCATGTATTCGCTTGGGCGCAGAAAAAACCAAATGGGCGCAATCATCAATGCGAAGAAAACCAGCGCGGCAAACGCGGCGGGGATGATCCGCAGTCGAATCGTTGACGCCAGCATGAACAGGATCAACGCGGCGATCAGCGCAAGAGCGAGCGCAATTTCAACTCCCGCCCAGCCGAAGAAATAATATCCCGCGCCCACTGCAAGGACGGATGAAACTCCCAGCCACACCCATGCATCCGAGTCGTACAGCGGCTCATTGATGAATCGCAGAAAATATTGTCCGCCTTCGAGTTTGCCAATAAACGTGGCAAGCGGTTCATTTAAATGGAAGAGCAAGCCCGCCGCGCCGAGTGGTCCGCTTGGCAGGATGACGCAACGCTCCAAATAATGCTCCACCGCCATCGGAAAGAATCGCTCGCTCTTGGCGAAACGTAAAACAGGTTCGTATTTTTCGAGGAGGTCGTGATCGTTCATAGCAAAAAAGGTGACAGTCATCTTTGAGATGACTGTCACCTAAATCTTTACTGAAAATACTGCAACGCGAGACGCAGACGCTCTTCCGCATCTTTGCTCGCATCTTTCGGGATGGATTGAATGGCAGACTGCGCCTCGACAACGGAATATCCCAACGCGGTGAGCGCGGCAAGCACTTCGGCATCCGCGTCGGACATCAGGGCGACCTGCTTCAAGCCATCGAGCGGTTTCAACTTGTCTTTGAGGTGCAGGGCGATCTTCTGCGCGGTCTTTTTGCCCACGCCGGGCACGCGACTCAACAACTCCGCTTCATCGGCGAAGATCGCGCGTTGAATGGCATCGAGCGTCATCGTGGATAGCACCGACAACGCCACTTTGGGACCGACTCCGTCCACGCCAAGCAAAATGTTGAACAGGTCGCGGTCGGCTTGCGATTCGAATCCGTACAACGTCAGCGCGTCTTCGCGGACGACAAGATGCGTGAACAAGTACGCCGTCTCGCCTGTTTTGACGCGCATCCGCAGGGGCGCAGGGACGAACACGCGCAACCCCACGCCTCCCACCTCGACGATGATGGAGGTCTCTTCGATTTGCGCAATTTCTCCGCGGAGGGTTGAGATCATAAGACCATTTTTACCACAAAGGACACAAAGTACACGAAGAAAACCTGCTGGAAGACTCTTCGATCATCATTCGTCCAACCTTAGTGACCTTCGTGTCCTTTGTGTTTAATACCTCTTCGTATTCAAATGCGTGATCGCAACTGCCAGCGCGTCGGCGGCGTCGTCGGGTTTGGGGATGGAGTCGAGTTGCAGGAGGGCGCGAACCATTTCTTGCACTTGGCGCTTTTCGGCGGAGCCGTAGCCCGCCACCGCGTTTTTCACTTCTTTGGGAGTGTATTCGAAGATTTCAATCCCCGCTTGTTCGAGCGCGAGCAAGACAACTCCGCGCGCCTGACCGACGGCGATGCCGGTCGTCACGTTGCGCGCAAAAAATAATTTTTCAACCGCAGAGGTATCGGGTTTGTGTTGTTTGAGAAGTTTTCGCAGGGCGTTGTAAAGAATCTCCAGCCGCGCGGACGGGGTCGCGTCTTTCGGGGTGGAGATAATGCCGAAGGAAACTGCGACCAGTTCGCCGTCGGGCATGAGGCGCACGAGTCCGTATCCAGTTGTGGCAGTGCCGGGGTCAATTCCTAGGGCGAGGGTCATCACAAAAGTAACGCCGACTTAAGTCGGCGCTACAAAAATTAAGCCGCCTCAAGAGCCGCCAACGCTTCATCGGAAATTTTGACGTTGTGGAAAACGTCTTGCACGTCGTCGAGTTCTTCGATGGTCTCGACCATCTTCATGAATTTCAACGTGGCTTCCACGTCGAGTTCCACTTCTTGTTTGGCGACCATGCGCAAGCCCGATTCGTCCGGCTTGACTTTGGCTTGATGCAATGCGTCGGCGATGGTTTTGAACGATTCGACGGGCGCGTAAATTTCGAGCGTATCGCCGCCGTCGATCACATCGTCGGCGCCCGCGTTGACGCCCAACTCGAAGGCTTTGTCAAACGATAACTGGCTGGAGGGAAATGCAAAATATGCTTTGCGATCGAATTGCCAGCCAACCGCGCCGGGCTCCGCCATGTTGCCGCCCGATTTGCTAAAGGCATGGCGCATATCTGGCACTGTGCGGTTGCGATTATCGGTCACGCAGGTGACCATCAACGCCGAGCCATGCGGACCATAACCCTCGAAGGTGACTTCTTCAAATACGACACCGTCTTTGTCTTCGCCTGAACCTTTTTTAATGGCGCGTTCGATATTATCTTTGGGCATGTTTTCAGCGCGGGCTTTATCCACTGCAAGCCTGAGGCGGAAGTTGGAATCGGGGTCGCCGCCTTCGCGTGCCGCGATGGAAATTTCTCTGGCGAGGCGCGTAAAGATCGCGCCGCGTTTGGCGTCTGCCACGCCTTTTTTACGTTTGATGGTAGACCATTTGGAATGACCGGACATGCCTTGCTCCTTGCTGTTTTAACCCACTGTTCAGTGGAAATTTTATATTTTCAAAATTATATCATACGGGTTTAAACGGCTTTTTGCGTCTTGAGCAGTAAGTAGTAAACCCAGAAGTAGTTTCTGATGAATGTTGCAATCACCCGGCAATGAACGGTCAAGCCAACGGGTATAATCTCTTTATGCGCAGCGCGGTCATCATTTACAACCCGGCGGCGGGAAGATTTTCCGTCAAGCCGTTCATCAACTCAGTGGTGAAGACTCTCGCATCGGCGGGGGGGAGCGCCGAAGCCGCGGAAACCAAAAACGGACCGCACACGGTGGAGTTGGCGAAGCAAGCCGCACTCGAGAAAAAAGACGCGGTGTTTGCCGTCGGCGGCGATGGCACGATCGGCAACGTCGTCAACGGGTTGATCGATTCGGATACCGCGCTGGGAGTC
>JAJTXU010000018.1 GCA_021462845.1 Anaerolineales bacterium | reverse complement strand
GCTGGAGAAATAACGTACTACGTACTGCGTGTTTCGTACTACGCAATACGCAGTATGAAGTCCGGTGTATAATTTCATCGAGGAGTTCACACATGGCAGATTCGTTATCGCTTGAAAACAAAGTAGCGGTGGTGACCGGCGGCTCGCGCGGGATTGGTCGCGCGGTGGCGCTGGAACTCGCGGCGCGCGGCGCGGCAGTGGTCGTCAATTACAATAAATCCTCCGACGCGGCAGACGAAGTGGTGAAAGCCGTTCAATCGGCGGGAGGCAAAGCCGCCGCGTTTCAAGCGGACGTTTCGGACTTCAAGCAGGCGGAGGCGTTGATCAAGTTTGCGGTTGACACCTTCGGCGACCTGAGCATCCTCGTCAACAATGCGGGCATCACGAAAGACACGTTGATCATGATGATGTCTGAATCAGATTGGGACTCGGTCATCGCGACGAATCTCAAATCCACGTTCAATTGCTCGAAAGCCGCGGTCAAGCACATGATGCGCAAACGCACAGGACGGATCATCAACATGGCTTCGGTGGCTGGGCAGATGGGGAATCCTGGTCAAGTGAACTACTCTGCTTCCAAAGGCGGACAGATCGCCTTCACAAAGTCATTGGCGCGTGAAGTGGCGGCGCGGAATATTACGGTCAACGCCATTGCGCCCGGGTTTGTGGATACTGAAATCCTCGATGCCATGTCGCCCGAAACGCTCGAAGCCGCGCTGAAATTAGTTCCGCTGGCGCGAAAAGGCAAGCCCGAAGAGATCGCTTATGCAGTTGCGTTCCTCGCCTCCGATCAAGCCGCATTCATCACCGGTCAAGTGTTGGGCGTGGACGGCGGAATGGCGATGATGTAGAAGAGCAGAAGAGTATAGAATTAGAGGACTAGAGAATTCTCCAATTCTCTTCAAGGAGACTCCATTGACCGCCTCACCCTCCCCTGATAAAACCACCATCGCTCCCGATGTGCTTGTTACCATCGTGAGATTGTCGGCATTGGGGGTGCCGGGTGTCAGCCGTATGGCAGGCGTTATGGGCGGAGTGAACCGCCTGTTCCGTCGGGGGGTGCAGGATGGAGTGCGCATCGAGGTCGAAGATAATGTGGTTGTGATTGACCTGCACTTGATCCTCAAGCAGGATGTGAACATCCGCGAGGTGAGCCGCAATGTGCAAGAGCAAGTGGCGCGAGCCGTGCACGAAACCGTCGGCATGGATGTGGACGCGGTGGATGTGCATGTTGAGAATATCGATTTCGATGATGGAGAGGCTGGTCCGGTATGAAATCCCGCACCAGGGCGCGTTCGATCGCTCTGCAAGTACTTTACGAAGTGGATATTGCGAACCATCTTCCAGGCGATGTGTTGAAATTGCGGCTGGAAGATTTCCCGTTGTCGGACGATCTTTCGGAATTCACGCGCAAGATCGTCTTTGGCGTGCTTCCGCTCTCCTCTAATTTAGACCTGCTGATCTCAAAGTATGCGCCGGACTGGCCCCTCGATCAGATCGCGGCAATCGACAGAAATATCCTGCGGATCGCGCTGTGGGAATTTGCGGTCTTTCACGAAACGCCGATCAAAGTTGCCATTAACGAAGCGGTGGAGTTGGCGAAACTCTACGGCTCCGATTCGGCGCCGCGTTTTGTGAATGGGGTGCTTGGCGCGTTGGCGGATCATCAGCACGAGATCAAACAAATCCTGCAAAAGGCGTAAATGGAAATTTTAGGCGTTGGACCTTCCGAGTTCGTTTTTATCGTTCTGATAGCCATCATTGTCATCGGACCGAAAAATATGAAACAGGCGGGGCGCACCATCGGTCATTTGCTCAACCGTTACGTTACCTCCGACGCGGGGAAGGTGGTAGCGAACACGTTCCGGGAGGTTACCAATCTTCCACAGCGGTTGATGCGCGAAGCAAACCTCGAAGACTTTCAAAAGGAAGCGGACTTGACGAACGTAATCGCGCCGCCTGTCGGCAAACGCTCCCCGGCTTCCACCATCAAAGCGCCTCAAACCAGGAAGCCGCAAGCGGCAAAAAAGCCCCAAGCCATCGATTCGGTTTCGCAAAGCCTTGCTGAGAAAACTGAGGAACAGGCAGACGACACAAACAATGCGTAAATTTTTTAGAGGGTTGTGGCGGGCGCTGATGTTCCCGTTTGTTCTTCTTTACAAGCTCATCCTCTTTCCTTTTCAAGCGCCGGCGCGCGTGTGGGCGTATCTCAATACAGACCCGGATGAAACCTCGGAAAAAACGCTGATCGATCATGTGGAGGATTTCCGAACGCATCTGCTCTGGATTTTGGTCATCATCGCCATCGCAGTGGGGGTTTCCTTTTATTTCACCATCCCATTGATGAAATATCTCGCCATTCCTGTGGGCGGGCTTACGAAATTGCAGGCAATCGAGGTGACCGAAGAGATCGGCGTATACATGCGCGTGGCGTTGACCAGCGGCTTGACCATTTCCATTCCATTCATTGCCTTTGGCTTCTGGCGTTTTGCCGCGACAGGATTGAAGGCTCGCGAGAAAAAATTCAGCCTGCTTGCCATACCTGTTGCAACAATCCTTTTTGTGGGCGGGGTGTGGACGACGCATAGCCTGCTGATCCCTGCCGCATTGCCGTTTTTAGGCGGCTTTACCGAGATCGCCCAGGTGTGGACGGCAAAGGAATATTTTGGCTTTATCACCGGGTTGATGTTGTGGATTGGAATATTTTTTGAATCTCCGCTGGTGATTTTTGCTCTGACCTATGTTGGCGTCATCCAGCCGAAAGTGTTAGTGGAACAATGGCGGCTTGCCATTGTCATCATTGCCATTCTCGCCGCCGCGGTCACGCCGACCATTGACCCGGTGAACATGGGTTTGGTGATGTTGCCGATGACCCTGCTTTATTTTTTCAGCATCCTGTTGAGTTACTTCGCCGCGGCGCTGCGCGGGAGAGGCGCGCGGGAGGCGGAAAACGTCGAGGAGTTTGGAGCAGGCAAACCCGTCGGATGAAGCGATAGAAAGAGGAGAGAGAGATGAAGGCGCGTATTTCCATATCCAAGCGGATACTCATCAGCATTACAGTGTTGGCGTTGGTCAATCAGGCATGCGCGATCTCGTTGATTAAGTGGCCCGCGTTTCCTACTGCGGCGGTCAACACACCCGTGCCGTCTGGCCCAACCGCCACGCCCGCGCCGCGCGCCGATGTGACTTTTACCGTGCGTGTGCCCGACCCGCTCCTGACGGGGGAAAAGGTTGTGATCCGCGTGTTGGATGAAGTTGCTGGGCTGGCATATAACCCGGTAGATTATGAACTCAGCCCGATTGACAGCGTTACCTATACTCGGACGTTGCAGATTCCCGATCAGGCTGTGATTCGCTATGTGTATGTTCGCTATCCATCCGCGACACAAGAGGATACGAATCTCGACCAGCCCATCCGCTACCGCTTGTTTTATGCCAGCGGGAACACGCAGATCACCGATACCATCAGCAGTTGGACGGACAAGCCGGTCAACACGCTTTCGGGAAGCATTTTTGGAACAGTAGTGAACGCGGATACAAATCAGCCGATCCCCGATATTCTTGTAACGGCCGGTGGCGAACAATTCTTCACCGATTCGGCCGGGAGGTTTTTGCTGTCTGGTTTGCGCGCCGGCACGCATAACCTCGTCGCCTACGCGTTGGATGGTTCGTATCAAGTCTTTCAGCAAGGAGCGGCGGTGGCTGATAACCAGATCACCCAAGCCGCGCAGATTCGGCTCAAGCAACTGCCGCAAGTGAATGTGACGTTCATCGTCTCCATCCCGCAGGGGACTCAAGGCGCGGTTCGCATCGCGGGAAGCCTGCTTCAGTTTGGCAACACCTTCGCCGACCTACGCGGCGGACTCAGTACTGTCGCCGACCGAATGCCGATTCTGCAACTCGGCGCGGATGGTAGATACACCACAACGATCCGTCTCCCCGTCGGCGCGGATGTGCAATACAAATACACCATCGGCGATGGATATTGGAATTCGGAATTCACTTCTGAGGGGAGGTTTGTCACGCGCCGCATTCTTGTCGGCGCGCAGGATATGACCGTTCAAGATGCCGTTCACTCGTGGCAAAATGGACCTCCCAACGCGCCGATCCTTTTCGATGTGACCGTGCCCGCCAATACTCCGCCGGGCGATTTCATTTACATCCAGTTCTCGCACAATGGCTGGACGCCTCCCCTCCCCATGCAAAACGCCGGCGGAAATCACTGGACCTTCAAGTTATACGGTCCGCTCCGCGACAGTTCGTCGTTCGCTTATCGTTACTGCCGCAACGCGCAATGCGACTCGGCGGATGAATCGCAACAAGTTGGTCCCACAGCGCATGGGCGCAATATCTCCGGCACGATCACGCCGCAATTCATCACCGATACTGTCAACGCGTGGGCGTGGCCCCAGGTTGCCGGCAGCGCCACGCTTGTGCAAACAGACATCCCGTCGCGCGGAGCCGGGTTCATGGCGGGCATCGAGTATCAGGCGCATTACGATCCCAACGTCCCGCGCTTCAACGATGCCGCGCTACAAAACATCAAAGGCATCGGCGCGAACTGGGTGATTTACACTCCCACGTGGACGTACGAACGAATCAGCCCGATCGTATTCGCCCAACAGCCCGGCAAAGACGCGTTTTGGAAAGACACCCTCGACGCGGTTACGCAAGCGCGCGCGCAAAGCCTCAACGTTGCCATTTTTCCGCAACCGCGTTTTGATGTGAACGCCGCCGATTTTTGGAGTAAAGCCCCGCGCGATGGCAACTGGTGGAACGACTGGTTCGATCACTATCGCGCCTTTGCCATCCATTTTGCCGACCAAGCCGCGCAATCCGGCGCGCAGGGCTTAATCATCGGCGGAGATTGGATTCTCCCGGCTCTTCCCAACGGGAAACTTGCCGACGGCTCCCCCAGCGGAGTCCCAACCGACGCGGATGCGCGCTGGAAATCGATCATCGCGGAGATTCGCCAGCGCTTCCGAGGCAACCTGCTTTTTGCAATCCCATACAACACGACCGACTTCACACCGCCTGTGACGGTCTTGCAGGATACGGATGCCGTGTACCTGCTTTGGTTTGCAAAAATAAGCACGCTTGCCGTTCCCAACAAAACGGATATGATCAACGAGGCTGGCAGGCTTCTCGATCAAAACGTTGCGCCATGGCAACAGCAGATTGCCAAACCGTTCGTGATCGCGCTCTCGTACCCCTCTGCGACAAATTCTGCCACGGGATGTATTCCCAGCACGAGCGGAACCTGCCTCGATTGGACTGCTCTCAACCGCCCCAGCCAGGACCTTTCCACAGTGAACCTCGACCTGCAACAGCAGGTTGATATCTACGACGCCATTTTCAACGCGTTGAATGCGCGCTCATGGGTGAGCGGGTTGGTCAGCCGCGGATATTTTGCGCCCGTTGAATTGCAGGACAAGTCCGCGTCGGTGCATGGCAAACCCGCGCGCGATGTGTTGTGGTATTGGTTCCCAAGATTGTTAGGGAATATAAAATAAAAGAGTAGTAACGACTTCAGTCGTTTTTTCGCCAACAGTCAATGCGACTGAAGTCGCAACTACAAAATATCACTTTCGGAGGATTCATGTCTCGCACAAAAACGATTCTAAAACGCACGGGGCTTGGCTTTTTGATTCTCGTCATCTTGCTCGGCGCGGGAGGCGGGTTCTACTTCAAGAGCTACCTCCCCAACACCGTCGCGCCCAAATCCTTCCCGCAGATCGAGGGAGAGATTCAACTTGAAGGGCTTGATGGCCCCGTAGATATTTATCGAGATCAGATGGGTATCCCTCACGTTTATGCGACGACCCAACACGATCTATTCTTTGCGCAGGGATATATCCATGCGCAAGACCGCTTCTGGCAAATGGATTTTTGGCGGCATGTTGGATCTGGCAGAATTGCCGAAATGTTCCCCTCGCAAGCCGATACCGATGCGTTCCTTCGCACGCTTGGCTGGCGCGTCACCGCCGAACAGGAATACGAACTGCTCGATGCCGAATCGAAAGCCCTGGTGAATTCCTATACCGCCGGTGTTAATTCATACATCGAAGGCAAAGATGCGGTCAACCTCAGCCTCGAATATGCGCTTCTGGGGCTGCCCATCCTTGCGCCGGATTACAAGATCGAGCCGTGGACGCCGGTGCATAGCCTGACCTGGGGCAAAGCCATGGCGTGGGATTTGCGCGGCAATATGGGCGAAGAAATCGAGCGGGCGGTCTTAATGAAGACGCTCACGCCGGACCAGGTTGCGGAACTGTTCCCTGAATACCCGTCGGATCATCCGGTGATTGTCAACAAGATCGGCGGGGAGGCGATTGCTCGCAATTCGACACCTGCCACGGCTTTCAATATACCTGACAACGTGCTTGCTTCACTGCAGAATAATGTTTCGTTGTTGGATGTTGCGCTAGGTCCGCTAGGGGATGGGATTGGTTCAAATTCGTGGGCGGTTTCCGGCAAACTCACAGCGACCGGGAATCCGCTCCTTGCCAACGATCCCCATCTTGGGATACAGATGCCATCCATTTGGTATCAGGTTCACTTGGAGTGCAGACCGGTTTCTGACACCTGTCCGTATAACGTGGCTGGCTTCTCGTTTCCTGGCGTGCCCGGTGTGGTCATTGGGCATAACGAGCAAATCGCCTGGGGTTTCACCAATGTCGGTCCCGATGTGATGGATTTATATATCGAGCGGGTCAATCCCGAAAATCCGAATCAGTATGAAGTCAATGGAGAATGGGTCGATTTCGAAACTCGCACAGAAATAATCAATGTGGCGGGCGGCGACCCGATCACCCATACGGTGAGGTTGACTCGTCACGGCCCCGTGATTTCCGACGATTATGGTCCCTTGAAAGACAAGGGCGCGCCGGGCGACGAAGAATTCGTCCCCTTTAAAGACCGCGCCGGCGTCGAATTGCCGGAACAGTATGTGATTGCCCTCAAATGGACGGCGCTTTCCCCATCCACGCCTTTCAAAGCCATCTGGGGATTCGATAAAGCCAAAAACTGGGAAGAGTTCCGGGAAGCGGCAAAAGATTTCCACGTGCCTCCGCAAAACCTGCTTTATGCCGATGTGAATGGCAATATTGCATATCAAATGCCCGGCGACATCCCGATTCGGGCAAAAGGGGATGGCACGCTCCCTGTTCCCGGCTGGACGGATGAATATGAATGGCTCGGCTATATCCCGTTTGAAGAACTACCTTATACCGTGAACCCAGATGAGGGGTATATTGCCACCGCCAATAACCGTGTTCCGCCGTTTGATTATCCCAATTGGATCACCTATGATTGGGATTATGGGTTTAGGGCACAGCGCATCGTGGAAATGATTCAAAACGCGCCCGGGAAGATCGACATTGCCTATATTCAACAAATGCAAGGCGATTCATTCGACTCAGCCGCCGCCCAATACGTTCCGATTCTTCTCGACACGCAGGGATTATCTGAAAAGCATGTTGGTTTGCTGGCAGGTTGGGATTATCAAGACCGCATCGACTCCTCTGCGGCGGCGATGTTCAATGCCTTTTGGCGCAACCTGCTCCAGAATACATTTAACGATGACATGCCCGAGGAACGTTACTACCCGGATGGCGGATCGCGCTGGAATGAAATCATGCGCCACATGGACGAATCGAGTCTCTGGTGGGACGATAAATCCACGGCAGATGTTGTAGAAACGAGAGAGGAGATCATCAAAAAATCCTTTGCCGAGGGTGTGACCGAACTGGAAGAGATGTTTGGCGCCGACACGTCAAAATGGAACTGGGGCGATATGCACGCTTCTACGTTCCGCAATGGCACGTTAGGCGAGTCGGGCATCGGTTTGATCGAAGATTTATTCAATCGCGGACCTTTTCCGACCGGCGGCGGCGAGGCGATCGTCAACGCCACCGGCTGGTCGGTGCGCGATGGCTACGAGACCAATTGGCTCCCCTCCATGCGCATGATCGTGGATTTGGGCGCATTGAACAACTCGCTTACCGTGCACACCACCGGGCAATCTGGTCACGCGTATCACCCTCACTACATTGATCTTGCCTCGCTCTGGGCAAATATAGAATACTATCCAATGTTGTGGGAACAGCCCGCGATCATCGCGGACGCCGAAGGGCACCTGGTGTTGACGCCGAAATAACTTTGATGGGAGCGAGTCGCTAGGCTCGCTCCCGTTGTCATTGCCCTGCTCTAAAGGTGGTTCATTGCCGTTCAGCAGGGTTTCTTGTGGTAAAATCTCGCCCGCTATGGTCGAACCCGAAGAACTTCCCGAATTCGAATCGCCGCAGGTGACGAACGTCATGCACGCGGATGTGAAATCCGTTCACGCGGAATTGGTGCGGATGCGCCAGGCAGACGCGGAGTTCATCCGCGCCGAGGAAGTGGAACTACAAAATAGCGCGGCGGCGAACGTCAAGGCAAACCAAGTTACGGCGCGGCAGTCTGCATTGGGAATGGTGAACACAACCGAGGCGCAGCTAGAGAATACGGCGGCGGGCATCGTCCAGGCGGAGAACGTGTCGGTCAGCGGGTATACAGCCGTAATCGGCGCGGGAAGCGCGGATATCCATCACAGCGCGGTGGGCTATTTGGCGGCGCAGGAAGTCCATGCGCAGGATGTTCGCACGGTCCTCCTGCTGGCGCGGAACGTGAATGGAAACGTTGTTACCACGCTCGATACGCGCGGCGTTGTGATTGCCGGGTTGATCGGGGGGTTATTCGGCGGGTTGATGTTGTTGTTGGGCCGCTTTTTGTTGCGGCGAAATTAAATGTAGTAGCGACTCGGTCGCTTTAAAGATGACGAATGAATTCGTCACTACAGAAAATCATTTCATAGAGCGAAGGTAATCCGGAGTGCGGGCTTCAGTCCGCAACCGACGGGTGAGAGGCGCTCGAGGAGTAACGATGGAGAAAGTTGTACTAAAAGCGGAAAAGCGGGGAGTGGTTGGCAAGCAAGTGAAGGCGTTGCGGCGTGAGGGGAAACTGCCGGCGGTGATCTATGGTCGTCACACAGACCCGATCAACATCAACCTGGAAGCGCACTCCGCTTCGCTGGCGTTGTCGAGAACAACCTCGTCCAGCCTGGTGACGATCGACGTGGAAGGGACAGAGCACCTGACGCTCGTGCGCGAGAAACAGCGCGATTTCATTAAAAATCGTTTACTGCATGTGGATTTCCTCGCGGTTTCGATGAGCGAAAAACTTCGCACAGCGGTTTCGATCCATTTTGGAGGCGTTTCAGGCGCGGTGAAGGATCACGGCGCGGTCATGGTTCATAACCTTGAACAACTTCACGTGGAATGTTTGCCAGCCGACCTGCCCGAACGCATCGAGGTGGATATTTCCAGCCTTGCCAAAATCGGCGACGGCATTCGTGTGCGCGATGTAGTTGTTTCGGATAAAGTGCGCGTGCTCGAAGATCCCGACACAATGGTTGCCGTGGCGACCATGCCGAAGGTCGAAGAGGAAGCGGCGGTACCGGGCGCGGAAGGCGCAGTGGCGGCTGTCACCCCGACCGAACCCGAACTCTCTGTGGAGCGCGGCAAGAAAGAAGACGAAGCCTCCGACGAGAAGAAGTAAGAATCTTTTCTGCCAACGCAGGGGCGAGTTTCAGACTCGCCCCTGTAACTTTTAATACCCCAACACCTTCAAAAAATCGACGGTGATCCGCGCCGTCGCGCCCCAGAGTAACTCGCCATCGTAAGGATGATACGCGATGACGGAACGCTTCTTTTCCCCAATTTCAAATTGCCACCGGTTGGACGCGTTCGCCAGCCACCCCAGCGGGATCGTGAAGACTCGCGCCACTTCATGCTCGCCCACGCGGAACACAGTGGGCCATTTCACCACGCCCACCACTGGCGTGACTCGAAAATAGGAAATCGTGATGAGGTTGGCGAGCCGCCCCAAAATTTTTACATCGCTGGGGCGTATCCCAATTTCTTCCTCAGCCTCGCGCAGGGCAGTTTGTTCCGGTGTTGATTCGCCCTCGTCACATGCGCCACCGGGGAAGGAAACCTGTCCTTTGTGTGATTCGACACGGTCTGTGCGGCGGGTAAAGAGCAGGTGCCATTCACCATCCTGCCTCGCGAGTGGCACCAGCACTGCCGCGCATTTCAATCGCGTTTCTTCGGTGAGTTCAAGTTCTGCGTAGCCGTCGGAGGATGGACCCGCCGAAGCGAGGGCTTCTTGTAATCGCTGAGAGATGAATTCTTCGGTGAGGTTCATTGCGCAGGCTGTGGACAAATTGCCAATTTGTCCTACGAATCCTCTTCCCGCACCGGGCTTCCGCAATAGCCGCACTCAGCGGTGACTGCGTCCAGCCATTCGACTTCATCGGGTCGAAGCGCCGCTCCGCATTGCGGGCAGTGAGTGGGAAGGACAGGCTTTTTGCTTGGGGGAATCTGTGTATCGATTTCAGAAGATTCCGGGGAGATCGATTTCAGCCAGGCGTCGATGGCGGCGGCTTCCTCGTTTAAGCCTCGTTCTTTGAATTCCGCGAGCACGCGTCGTCGCGCTTGAATCAAGCGTTGATATTGTTGCCTCTCGGCGAGCAGAGACAACCCGCGTTTAATGGAAGGAATGCCCAATGCTGTTTGTCCGGCGTATATGCGCGCGTGACCGGCTTGCAGGTGGAAAAGCGGCGCGCGTGGCCCGCCGCGCGCATCGGCGGTTTGGGCGATCTGTTCAAAGAGTTCCCCAGCTCGACCATATTCCCCCTTGTCAAAAGCCAGGTTGGCTTCCTGTAATATCGGCGGAATATGCCCGGCGAATCCTTTTCGTGCTTGGCGGCGAAAGATGCGGCGCATTGGCTAAGTATCTCCTTTTTCTATTTCTTCGTTGAGTTCCTGCCCGCGCGGATCTACGCTGGGTTCGATCTTTCTGCCAAACAGCAAAAAGCCGGTGTGCGCTACCATGCGATCGGTCGGGCGGAGGCGCGTCGGTTCGGGTTTGTAGTACCTCAACAAAATTTCACACACTTCGAGGAATGCAAAATTGGTTTGGCGTAACGATTGCAGGGTTTTCTCCACCTGGTTAAACGTGGGAATTAAGCAGCACAGGAATCCGCCGGGTTTGAGAGCGGCGCGGACTTGTGCGATGTAGTCGTACGGGTTGGGCACATCAAGAAAAAAGGAATCTGCGTCGGTTTCGTCGAAACCTTCGCCGATGTCGCGCAGTTTGAAATCCACGCGGGTATCGAGCCTGAAACGGGTGAGATTCTTGCGGGCAAGATTTTGCATATCCGAGCGGACTTCGTATGAGATGACGCGCCCCTCCGCGCCGATCGCGTAGGCAAGGGCGGTGGTCATCGAACCGGAACCAGAGCCAGCCTCCATCACGGTTTGACCGGGACCAACTCCCATCGTCACGAGGATGAAACCGATATCCTTCGGGTACATGATCTGTGTGGTGCGCGGCAGGTTGGTGAGCAGGTCGCCGAGCGAAGGCTGGAGTAGGAAGAATGGCGATCCGAGGTGGCTGAACACCTGCGTTCCCCATGCTTTGCCGATCAGATCATCATGTTGCAGAACGCCGCGATGTGTTTCAAATTTCGCGCCGGCTTGAAGGTTGAAGATGAAATGTTTGTGGCGCAACCCGACCAGTTGAGCGAGGTCGCCGTCACGCGCGGTGGAGGAATAAGAGTGCATGGAGGAATCTTACCATGACAATTGACATGGCAAGACGAGGATAATAGTTCTTGTAATTATTTAGTTTCTGCCGTTACCATGCAAATTGCTTTTATTGTTGAGTTGCAACAAAGCATTTTTTTCAGGAGGATTTCAGTGAAAAATAGCGCAAAATTACCGATCACTTTTTTCGTCATGGTTATTATGGCGCTGTCGTTCCTCGTGCTTGCAGGAAACAAGCCTGTGAACGCTGTTGCAAATTTAGATCCCGAAGTTCCCACCTCAACCATGACCGCAACGGCCTCTCCGGCACTCACCTTCACGCCTACCTATACTGCCACACCAACCTTCACTCCGACACCGTTGACTGGGTTAACCCTGGCAAGTACGACATCTGGCTGTACATCTGGTCCGTATGTTACCTGCTCTGCGTCTGTTGTGACAACGCATACCGACCCCTACCGTTGGGACTTTGACATCACATACACCTATGGGGATAATCGAACCAACATGGGTTCAAAATTCACTTATAAAATCAAATTTTATACAGGTGTATATTATTCAGGTGTACCGATCTGGTGGAATATGTATCCAGTTACGAACGAGATGATGCCGAATCGAAAAATTGACGTATATTATTCCGGCGTTTCTGATTTGGCATCTATGGATTACCCCTCGGGAACTTGGGCTGTGCCCGGACAACCCTATCCGTATAACGATTTCACGGTGATCTTTTCAAGAACAACGACTGCTCCTGAAATTCTCGTACGAACAGATAAGTGGCACTTGACCATCGCAACTTATCCCAATGTCGCAACACCGACAAATACGCCAACCCCAACTTTTACACCTACTGCCACTTTAACGCCGACAATAACCAAAACACCCACAATAACGCCAACCGCAACACCTCAGGACCGCTGGTATACAGGAAACAGTCATGGTTCCGTGTATGGTGTCAAGGCAAATATCTCCGTTCCAGCGACTGAGCCGTTTTTTTTTACAAGTGGCGAATCTAGTTATGTAACAACTGCTACCAGCTATTGGATACAAACTGGTTGGCGACATTATAAGGAAGATACGGCAAACTGGCCTTATACCTTGCCCATGGAGTATGTAGAAGTCAATCCACCCCCACCTTTTAGTTACATCGTTCAGCATTACAACTCCCAAAACTGGGGTGAAGTTGTAGAGTACAAGATAACTTGGTCGAGTAGCCTCAATCAATGGTGTGCTCATATAGATGGTGACCTAAAAATGTGTCGAGACTTGGGTTTCTCGGCACCTGCTTATGTTAATGCTCACTCAGAGGTACATGTTAGTCCGTTGAATGAGTTAAGTACCACCTTTCTTGATGTTAGTTATTTGGATAGTAATAGCATTTGGAACTCGTTTAATGTTGGACTGTGGCGTGAAGACACACCTTATCAGGTCAATAAATTTTACGATTACGAATATTACAACTATGGACCCTGATTGGAGGCAAATATGACGCGCAAGAACCTGCTCCTTGGATTTGTTCTGCTTTTCGCAACCATCTTGGTTTTGATGCTTTCCGATCGAACAAAGGCAGAACAATTGGAATCTCTAACTTATCAACAAGAGAGCGTTGTGGAATATCTAAAAAGTAAACTCGATCAGCTTGGCGTTCCTGTCGATAACATTGTTGTACTTCAAGATGTTCCACTGGAAATTGAAGTAACCATCCGTAGTTTAGGGACAGATGATAAGGGCGCGCCTGAGGATTCAATAAACGTTCATATGGTTTTTCGAGAATCAATGTTCGCCGCCGACAGAGGTTACCGAATTAATGGGCTGACCACTATTGTTCTAAATATGAAAGGAGAACAAGTTTACAAGGGATGGATTAAGATTGAGCCGGAATTGATGTATCATAAAATCGATCCGCCTCGACTCGCGGAAGCGGCTACAGCAAGTTTGTTGAGTGAGAAGTTGGCGCAATATGGATTGTCAAGAATTGACGGTGCAGTGATTTCAGCTGAAGGATTTCAAACCTTAAATTTGTATGCGTCTGGCATTTCAAAGGAAGATGCAGCTCTAGTCATACCTCCGTCCAAGGATGGGCTACATCATCTTACTCAGGATCTGAACTCACAGGGGGCCGGAATTGCTCTGGCGATACTAAAGCTAAGCAATGAGACAGACGAGCCTCTTCTTGTTTATTTTTTCGATTTACAGTTCGGGACAGAAGGTTGGTGGGTTGTGGATGGAATTAATATTGACAGTTGGTATCCTTCTATACCTGCGCCGGCACCATCCCCTTAATGTAGATACCTTTTGTAAATTTCTTTACCGAATCTGCTGGTTATTTTTCTTCGATCTCAACGTTCAACAATTTATCTCCCGGCGGGGTATCGCTGCCCGGCTGCGCGTCGCGCGGGGTGAGCGCGAGCAGAACGTCTATGCCGGCGAGCACCTGACCGAAGATTGTGTACTTTCCATCTGCAAGAGCGTAGGAGTGTCACCGCCTATTCGGGTTTATGCTCATTCTGAAGTACATGCTAGCGCATTTAATCAATTGGATACTTTGTTCTCGAATACGAGCTATAAAGATGCAAACGGCGCTTGGCATTTATTTGATCAAGCGTTGTGGAGAATCGAATCTCCTTATAATGTTGACACATATTTTTTCTGGCAATTTAGGAACTTTGGTCCGTAAATTGGAGTTGAAAATGAATAAATCAAAATGGCAAACTGTGGCGGTGTTATTTCTAATCACTTTAAGCATTATCGTTATCTCGACAACTCAGGCAAATGCCCAAGATGGGATTGTGCGATATCTTGAGGCTCAATTCAAAGAGCAGAACATTTCAGTTTCCGAGATTACTGTTTTAAACGCGTCTCCCTTGCGACTCCTAATTATTGTACAGAGCGCCGATGAATGGAGCTCCACCGAAGATTCAATTATGTTGAATGCCGTGGATCGAACGGTTTTTATTTATGCCCGACAGGAAGGTTTCAAGGTTGAAAGCCTTGTCAAAGTTCTTCAAGATAAAGATGGCAATCAGTTAGATTATTCAGACAAGACCGTCGATTCTGAGCGGCTTGACACGATGCTAGCTGCGCAAGATTCTCCTCTTGCACTATCTGATAAGGAAACCGCATCTCTCCTCTCAGAGCGTATCGATCCTTTTTTAGATGAGTACGACCTGCGCGATATTCCATTTGTGCTGAATGTGACATCTGTTGGAGGCTTTCAAACAGTAAATTTGGAGTTGCAAACTTCAACCATTGATGTAGCTAATAAGGCGGCATTTTTCTTTTGGTCGTTACCCCACTTTTCACTATTTGAGGAGTTGAATACTGGAGGAGCACATATAGCCTTGTATAAAGCAAAAATCACGGATGAAAACGGAGTAAAGCTTTTCGATTACCTTTATGATTTTCAATTGGGATCTGGTGGATGGACTCAAGACGAAAGGCTTGTAGAATTGGGCGGCAATTCAGCGCCATCCATCCCGTGAATCGTTCTTTCTCACCTTTCCTCAATCTCCACATTTAATAGCCTATTCCCAGGCGACGTGTCGCTTCCCGGCTGGGCATCGCGCGGCGTGAGTGAAATCAACACGTCCATGCCGGTGAGTACCTGACCGAAGATTGTGTACTTTCCATTGTATTGGGCAGTGGGCGCGTAGGTGATGAAGAATTGACCGTCGCTGGCGTTGGGTCCAACATTGGTCATTCCCACCATGCCGGGACGGTTGAATTGCAGGGAGGGGTCGAACTCGTTAATGATGTAGTAGCCCGGGTTCCCGTCGCCGGTGCCGCTTGGGTCGCCGGTCAGCGCGAAAAGGTCAGGGATGACGCGGTGAAAAGTGGCGCCGTCGTACCATCCATTGCGCGCGAGAAAGATGAATGAATTGACTGTGATTGGCGCTTTATCCGCGAAGAGTTCGATCACAATGCCGCCTTTTTCGGTGCGCAGTGTGGCGATGTACTGGCGATCGGTTTGCACGGTGAGTGGGGGGCAGGAGGCGAACTGACGCTTGCCCATGAGGATCAACGCGATGATGTCCCTGAGACTGCCGTGATCGCGCGGTCCGCCGTAGATCTGTCCGTTGATGAGGATGAGCGGCGTGCCGGGGATGCCGATGGTTTTTCCATCGTCGGCATAGCGTTGAACTTGCGCCACGGTCTCCTCGCTTTTGAGATCGGATTTGAACTGCTCGACGTTCATTTCCGACGTGGAGGCTTGGGCGGTGACCCATTGTTCGAAATCCGCCGCCGACAGGTTTGCCCAATTCTCGTGTTGCGCGAACAGCAGGTTGTGCATATCCCAGAATTTTCCCTGTCTGTTTGCGGCTTCGATGGCTTGCATGGCGAGCGCGGATTTATCGTTTACATCTACAAGCGGGAATGGGCGGAAGGTGAACCGCGCATCTTTCGGGAATTCTTCGAGCAATTGATTTGCCACAGCGACGAAAAATTTACTGCGCGAATCTTGATAGTCAATGTAGGCAATGAAAGAAACAGCCGCTTCGCCGGCTCCCAGCGAACGGTCGTTTTCATTCTCCGGCGGGAACAAGGATGGCGTCTCCGGTCCCGGCGTGGGTTCGATGTTGACCGTGGTGCAGGATGGCTGGGTCGGAATGACAAGATCGGGCGGCGGCGTGAGGTTGATCGTGGGGGTAACGGAGGCAGGCGAGCAGGCGGTTGCCCACAAGCAGAGAAGCAATAGTGATGAAGTTTTTTTTAGCATGAAGTTAATTTTGAATCGCCAGTTGCAGTTCTTGGAAGGACGTCATTTGCGCGATGGTGTTGATGAAATCTGCCAGCGAGTCGCTTTGTTCGCGCAGGGCGCGGACAGCGGGACCAACCGGATCTTCCCCTGCCGCGCCGCCGGGCACATCCGCGTACGCGCCGTGGAAAGCGAAGTATGCTTGATTCAGTTTGCGGAGTAAATATCCGTTTTGCCAGAAGACTTGACGACGCGCCTCCATGTAGGCTTCTGCGTCTTCGATTTTCCCCTGGGCGAGCAGTTCATCGGTGGCGATGCGTGTTTCGCGCATTTCAGCGCGGAAGTCGAAGGGCGGCGCATCGTCCTGGTCGCCGAGGGTGGGAGATGTTTGGGGAAAGGCGACCAAGCCGAAATGGGGATTCGAAGCAAGTAGTTCGGGATAATAGTTTTCGATGAGAAACGTCCCCACTTCATTTCCCGCAATGGACGCGGTTGTTTCGTTCATCGTGCGCAGTTCGGGAGTCGCGCTGTAATTGATTCCCAGCGGGCGGATGTTGAGATAGTTGTGTGTCCATTCGTGCGCGATGGTTTCGAGTAGCCAACGCAGGTCGGTGGTTTCGGTGACCATGGTGGGGTACACGCCCACGCCGCCAATGGGGACGGTGAGCGTAGAGACATCCAGCGAATCTGCCACGCTGTTTTCGAGTTTGATCTGATCGTCGAGGGTGAGGGTCGGGAGGATTGAAATGTTCGCGATCTGTTCGATTACATTGCGGCGCGAAACGACGAGGGCGAGCGGCGTAGGGGAGGTGTGATAGAGGGCAGGCGGGATTGGTTGACCGCCTGTGGTTAGGTTGAGTTCAGCCAATGCTTCGGAGATTTGACCTTGCAGGGTTGCCTCAGCGAGCGGAGCCAGTAACTCCTGCCGTTTGAGCAGGAGATCTCTGTTGGCGCGGAGTTGCGCGCTGGCAGTTTCTTTGTCGGTGACGGCGGGGTCGGAGATGACGAGTTCGAGGTAATACTCGGTTTCCATCAATTGTTGCGTTGTGCGCAGATATTCGAAAACGATCTGTTTGTTCGCGCCACGGTCGAAGAGATAGGGTAAGCCGATGGCGTTTTGTTCGATCTTTATCCATGTGGCATTCCACACCCAATTCGGATAATCGAACTCGATTTCGCGCGTGTAGAGGCGCACGCGGTCGGTTTGACCGGTGAAACGCGGCGCGTCGCCTGCTACCGCAAAGATGACGAGGAGCAGGATGGCGAGGAAATCGAGTATGCGAGCAATTCGATAAAACACGAGAAAATTATATCAGCACGGATGAATTGAAGCGGAGTGGGCGGGTTGCCTTTGCTTGCCATAGAGTTTTAACCTTCTCTACTCCTCTGCGACTACTTCTGTATAACTGTTTTGCGAGCATACGAGAAACCCCGTCATCATATTTGCGTATACCTCGCTAAGGAATTCATTGGCAATTCATATTTGTCGGGTAGAATTTTCCCGGCTTTAGAAATCTGTTGGAGGAACCTCATGCGTGATTTTTTCAAGAAACGAAAATGGCTATGGATCGTCTTACTGCTCTTGATCGTGGGAATCGGTTGGTCTTCCTATGCGCGGACTTCCCAGCCGGACGCATCCAGCCAGTTCCAAACCGCCTCGATCGAACGGGGGAACCTGGTTGCCACCATCGGCGCGACGGGAACCGTCCGCGCGAAACAATCGGCGACCCTGATCTGGCAGGCGGCAGGCACAGTGGATGTGGTGAATGCGAAAGTGGGCGATAACGTCCCCGCAAATTTTGTGCTTGCCTACCTCGAGAAAACATCCCTGCCGCAAAGCGTTATCCTTGCCGAGGCAGACCTTGCCAGCGCGCAACAGTCGTTGGACGATCTGACCAATTCCGATACCGCGCTTGCCCAGGCGACGATCAACCTGCGCGACGCGCAGGCAGTGTACGACAAAGCCGCCAACTGGCGCAAAGAATTGAACGGAAAAATTCACATCAAGGAAATCATTTACAAAACATTCGGCAATCGGAAAATTCCGGTCCTGAAGGAATATCGCGGCTACGCCGGTGCGGAAGCCATTGCCAAAGCGGACGAAGACCTTGCGCTTGCAAAAGCAAAACTAGACGATGCCCAGCGCGAATTTGACCGGCTCGCAGGGGGCAACCTGACCGAGATCGCCGCCGCCCAAGCCCGCGTGGATGCGGCTCAAGCCACCCTCAACCTGGCTCGCGTTTCCGCGCCGTTTGCCGCCACTGTGACCGAAGCCAACCCGCTCCCCGGCGATCAGGTGAGCGCGGGCGCGGCGGCATTCCGCCTCGACGATCTGACCAGCCTGTTCGTGGATGTCGAAGTTTCCGAGGTGGATATCAACAGCGTGGAGGTTGGTCAACCTGCGGCACTATCCTTCGATGCCATCCTTGGCAAGGATTATCACGGCGAAGTGGTTGAAGTCGCCAAAGCCGGCACAAACGTCAACGGCGTGGTGAACTTCAAAGTCACCATCGAATTGACCGATGCAGACGCGGATGTCAAACCTGGCATGACCGCGGCGGTGAATATTACAGTAGAAGAAATCAACGATGTGATCCTGATTCCAAATCGCGCCGTGCGTTTGCTGGATGGACAACGCTATGTGTATTTGATGGTGAATGGCGCGCCGCAGAAAACCGAGGTCAGCCTCGGCTCTTCCTCCGACACGATGAGCGTGCTGGCTGGCGGCGAAGTTTCAGAAGGCGATTCGATCATCCTCAACCCGCCTGCCGAAATAGCCGGTCCGTTTGGAGGCTAGCATGGATTGGGTGATTCAAACCCACGACCTTCGCAAGGTCTACCAGATGGGCGAGGTGGAAGTGGAAGCCTTGCGCGGCGTATCGTTCAATATTCAACGCGGCGAAGTGGTGGCGATCATGGGACCCTCGGGCTCGGGCAAATCCACGCTGATGAATACGCTCGGCTGTTTAGACCGTCCCAGCGCTGGTGAATACGTGTTGGATGGCGAAACGGTCGCCAATTTGAACGACGATCAACTGGCGGATATTCGTAATCGCAAAGTGGGCTTTGTCTTTCAAAGTTTCAATTTGCTTTCGCGGCAAACTGCCATCACCAACGTGGAACTTCCTCTGCGATATTCCAGTAATTCCAAATATGCCGGGAATGCGAAGGGCAGGCGCGCGCGGGCAGTCGAAGCGTTGAAAGCCGTCGGACTGGAGAATCGGATGACGCATCGTCCCGCCGAACTATCCGGTGGACAGCAACAACGCGTGGCGATTGCGCGCGCCATCGTCAACGACCCTGCCATCATCATGGCGGATGAGCCGACGGGCAATCTCGATTCGAAGGTCGGCAAGGAAATTATGAAATTGCTACTCGATCTGAACAAAGAGAGCGGAACCACGTTAATCATCATTACTCACGACCCAACGATCGCCGAACAAACCCAGCGCGTTATCCGCTTGCGCGACGGGTTGCTGGATGGCGGCGAATGAGCATTGCGCAAGCCTTCCTGGAGGCGCTCGAATCCATCAGTGGCAACAAGTTGAGGTCCGGTCTGACCGTGTTGGGAATTGTGATCGGCGTCGCCGCGGTGATCGCCATGCTGGCGGTGGGCAACGGCGCGGAAGCGTCTATCACTGGTTCGATCAGCAGTATCGGCACGAATTTGTTGTTCGTATTTCGCGGCAGTCCCGAAAGCCAGCAAGAGGCGCCAGATCGAAGCAGCGCGCAGAATGATCGTCCGTTAACTCTCGCCGATGCCGCCGCGCTTGCCGACCCCTTCGCCGCGCCCTCGGTAACGGCTGTGGCGCCGGCGATTCAAGGTAACGGGGTCATTAGCTTTGCTGGTGAAAACGCGTCAACCACGATCACCGGCATCACCCCGGAATATTTTGCCGTTCGGAACCTGGAACTTTCGGAAGGCGAGTTTATCAATCAGGAGCATTTGTTGGGGCGCATGTCTGTTGTTGTGCTCGGACCTGAAGCCGCCGACGCGATCATGGGTCGGCATGACGGCATTGTGGGGGAAACGATCCGCATTGAGGGACAGCCTTTCCGTATTATCGGCGTGCTGGTGGCGAAAGGCGGCGGCGCGTTCGGCAGCGAGGATAACAGCGCCTACCTGCCGTTTACCACCGCGCAGGCGCGCCTGCTCAAACGCAACGCGCGCGATGAGGTCGATGTGATCTTCGTGCAAGCCACAAGCGGAGATACGGTTCCCCAAGCCTCGGAGGAGATCGCAAATATTTTGCGCCAACGGCATCGCACGCCCATTGGCAGTGACGATTTCACCGTGTTTACCCAACAGGATTTTCTTCAAACGTTTGGCGCGATTACCGGCGTGCTCACGATCTTTCTGGGCGGCATTGCGGGAATCTCTCTGCTCGTGGGCGGCATTGGCATCATGAACATCATGCTTGTCTCGGTTACGGAGCGCACGCGCGAGATCGGTTTACGCAAGGCGCTTGGCGCGCGCCGACGCGATATATTGATTCAATTTCTCACCGAGTCGTCCCTGCTGAGCCTCATCGGCGGGATCATCGGCATCATTCTCGGTTGGCTGATCGCCTATGCGGTGGGGCAGATCGCCGCGGCAAACGGCACAGACTTCATCCCGCTGGTCACAACCGACGCGATTGCGCTTGCCACGATCTTCTCGGCGGCGGTCGGGTTATTCTTTGGCATTTATCCCGCCAACCGCGCGGCGAACCTCGAACCTGTCGAAGCGCTGCGGTATGAATGATATTCGTTTCTGCGGCAGTTTAACTGCCGCAGAAACGGCGCGTCTTCAAAAGTAGTTCGTCCAGCAGTTCAACTGCTGGACGAACATCCATTCAACTGCGCGAAAACGCGCTTCCCCTCGTGATAAAATTCGGGCATGACAAAATTCAAAATCCTCATTACTGACGGACTCGACCAAAGCGGTTTGGATGTTCTGCGTTCACAGGCAGACGTGGATGATCGCCGCGATATTTCAGCGGAGGACCTTCTCAAAGCGATTCCCGAGTACGACGGACTCATCGTTCGCGGTCGGACGAAGGTAACTGCCTCTGCTTTGGAGGCGGCTACCCGCCTCAAAGCGATCGGCCGCGCCGGCGTCGGCGTGGACAATATCGATCTCGATGCGGCAAAAAAACGCAACGTCACCGTTGTCAACGCGCCGATGTCCACTTCAATCGCCGTCGCCGAATTAACCTTCGGCTTGATGCTGGCCCTGGCGCGTGAAATTCCCCGCGCCGATGCGGGCATGAAGCAAGGGAAATGGCTTAAAAAAGGACTCGAAGGGGTGGAACTGAACGGCAAAACCCTCGGCGTGATCGGCTTCGGTCGCATCGGCGTGGAGTTGGGCAAACGCGCCGCCGCTTTCGGGATGAATGTAATTGCCTACGACCCGTTGATCTCAGAAGATGAAATTTCAAAACGCGGCGCGGAGCCTGTCTCCATTCAAGACCTCTACGCCTGGTCCGATTTCATTTCCCTGCATTTGCCGCTCAATGTGCAAACGCGAGACATGATCGGTCCGCTGGCGTTTTCGCAGATGAAAGACGGCGCGCGTATCGTGTGCGCGGCGCGCGGCGGGATCATCGACGAATCCGCGCTGGTGGCCGCGTTGAATAGCGGCAAGGTTGCCGGCGCCGCGCTGGATGTGTACGCGGTGGAACCGCCCGGGGAAACTGAAACAGTCCTCCATCCGAAAGTGATCGCCATGCCTCACATCGGGGCGCAGACTGCCGAAGCGCAATCCCGCGCATCGGAGGATATCGCCAACGAAGTCTTATCCGCCTTGCAAAATAAACCACTGCGCTGGAAAGTCAATTAGATTTCAGGAGTTACCATGTCTGAAAAACTTGCTCGCTTGAAAGAGATACTTGGAGAAGTTTCCGATCTTGGCAGAGCCACGTCGGTGTTGGATTGGGATCAGCAGGTAAACATTCCGCCCATGGGCGGAGATGCGCGCGGTCAACAACTGGCAACGCTCGGGAAGATCAGACAGGAGAAATTCACCTCCGATGAAGTGGGGCGGTTGATCGACGATCTGAAATCTGAATTTGCCGGCGCCGATTCGGACGATGCCGCCATGATTCGCGTTGCCGCGCGCAATTACGACAAGGCAAAGCGCGTCCCCCCGTCTTTCGTGGCGGAACAGGCGGTGGTTGCCTCCAGGTCGTTTGAAGCCTGGCTGGAAGCAAAGGGAAAATCGGACTATGCAATCTTCCTGCCGCATCTGCAAAAAATGGTAGACCTGGTTCACAAGTATATTTCATTCTTCCCGCCTGCCGATCATCCCTATGACACCCTGCTCGATGACTACGAACCCGGCATGAAGACCGCCGATGTGAAAGCCATCTTCGACGGTCTGCGTCCTCGGCAAGTAAAGTTGATCAAAGCCATTGGTGAAGCAAAACAGGTGAAGGACGATTTCCTGCGTAAGAAATATAACGAGAAAAAGTTGTGGGATTTTGGCGAAGAGATCATCCGATGCTTCGGCTACGATTTCAACCGCGGCAGGCAGGATAAAGCCGCGCACCCGTTCGAGACCACGTTCAGCGTGAACGATGTGCGCATCACCACGCGCTTCGAAGCCGACAATCCGCTGGCGATGATCTTCAGCACCATGCACGAAGCGGGGCACGGCATGTATGAGCAGGGCGTAAACCCTGTGTATGAACGCACCGCGCTGGAAGGCGGCGCCTCGCTTGCAGTTCACGAGTCGCAATCGCGCATGTGGGAAAACCTCGTAGGGCGGTCGCTTCCGTTCTGCGAGCATTTCTTCCCGAAACTCAAGAAAACGTTCCCCAATCAACTCGAGGGTATCGGAGTGAAGGCATTTTATAAAGCCGTTAATAAAGTCGAACCATCGCTCATCCGTGTGAATGCCGACGAAGCCACGTACAACCTGCACATCATGCTCCGCCTCGAACTTGAGATCGCCATGGTGGAGGGGATTCTCGACCTCAAACGCCTGCCTGAAATTTGGAATACAAAGATGCGGGAATACCTCGGCGTCACCCCGCCGGATGACGCGCAAGGCGTGTTGCAGGATATTCACTGGTCGGCCGGTTTGATCGGTTACTTTTCCACGTACGCGCTGGGCAATCTCATTTCTGCCCAGTTGTGGGAAAAGATCGACAAAGACGTTCGCAACCTCGACGACCAGATTCGCGCGGGCAACTTCGATGCCCTGCTCGGCTGGCTGCGAGAGAACTTGCATCAATTTGGGCACAAGTACGATCCGCAAGATATCGTTCAGCGTATTACCGGTTCGAAGATCACACCGGAACCCTACGTTCGCTACCTGACGAAAAAATATAGCGAGATCTACTCCCTATAAATTTATCTGTTATATAGTGAGACAAGTCCAATGACGCATTCATGGGTCATTGGACTTGTTCATGAATAAATGAAATTTCAACTCTCAATCATCGCCTCTCTTCTCGGACTTGCAGCCGGTTGCGCCGCCCCAGCCTCAAGCCCCATCCCGACTCCGATACCGCCTGAACAACTTCCCATGGTCATCGCCCAAACTGCGGAAGCGGCGAACCTTGCCGCCACGGAAACCTTCATCGCGTCGCTTCCCACGCTGGCGCCAACCAATTCTCCCGCGCCAACGTTGACCATCACGCCGGGTCCCTCTCCGACCGCCACCAGCATCCCCGGGCATGATCGCGCGGAGATCGAGATCGGTTCGCCGGGCCCGTTTTCGAAAGTGATCTCGCCGATCACCCTCAAAATGGAAATAACGACCGGCGCAAGCGAAATCGTTCAGATAGACCTTTTCGGCGAAGATGGGCGATTGATCACGCGCCTGCTCAAAAAGAATGTGCCCACCTCCAATAACGGGATTCAGCAAACGATTAAAGTCTCCTTTGAGATTCCCGGCGCGGCGGAGGTGGCGCGGCTTACCGTCAGCACATTCGATGAATTTGACCGCGTGCAAGCCGTGAATTCCGTTCGGCTGTTGTTGCTCTCCTCGGGGGAAAATGAAATCACCACGCCGGGGAATCCATCTGAGCCGATCCGCATCTTTTCTCCCACCAAAAAAGATTTTGCATCGGGCGGCAACCTCGTCATTCGCGGAGATGTCTGGCCATTCAGTTTGGAGCCCATCATCCTTGAGCTAATCACGCCGGAGGGGAAGTCGCTGGGTCTGCGCGTACTGAACCTCGAGCAAGCCGCGCCGCAGTTGTTTGAAACGACGATTCCGTATCGGGTTTCGGAACCGGTCACAGCCCGCCTTACCATCCACCAGGAGGACGACCGCATCCCCGGCGTATTTTACGTGTACACGCAGGAAGTTTTGCTCAATCCGTAACTTGCCAATTCACAATACGGTGTGTATAATTCGCACGCTTTGCAGTACAGAGGCGCGATGCGGATCAGCATTCCCTCTCGTCAGATCGGGGTGTGGCTCAGACCGGTAGAGCGCACGGTTCGGGTCCGTGAGGTCCCGAGTTCAAATCTCGGCACCCCGACAGAACAGGACTCCCGCCAGGGAGTCCTGTTTATTTTGTTTCCGAATTTTCAAATAATCTGCCCGAAGATCGTACCGCAAAGTTCACTTTCCAAAAACAACCTGGCGAAATACCAACGCAAACAGACTATTTCTTGCATAACCGAACGATGTGAGTGATAAAATCGCTACAAATGGCAGATAACACACCGCTCGAACTCGACACTATTCTTTACCACCTCGGGCAGGCTGGCTCGCGGCTGGCTGAGATCGGCGCGGCGGAAGGGGCGGCGGGCAATATTTCGGTTTGCCTGCGGAACCCGCTCAATGTAAGCGCGCAATTCCCTCAAACGCAGGAGGTTGAACTGCCTCACGCCGCTCCCGAATTGGCTGGGATGATGCTGATCGTCAGTGGATCAGGTAGAAGGTTGAGAGAGATCGCCGAATCCCCGCTGGCGAATCTTGCTTGTGTGCTCGTTCATCCCGGCGGGCGGAACGGCGCGTTGTACACATCGCCCCAGCGGCAGTTTCAGCGGGTGACGAGCGAGTTTAATTCCCACCTCGGCGTTCACGCAGATCGGATGCGCTCGACAGATGTCGGGTTGCATGCGGTCGTCCATGCCCAGCCCGTTCATCTTACACACCTCAGCCACTTGCAAGAATACCAGGATGAAAAAACGCTCAGCCGAAGGTTGCTCCGCTGGCAACCCGAAGCCATCCTCAACATGCCGGAAGGGATCGGAGTGGTTCCGTTCCTGTTACCCGGTTCCGCCCAGCTGGTGGTGGAGACCAAACTCTCGCTTCGAACCCACCGCATTGTGATCTGGGCGCGCCATGGGGTGATGGCGCGAGCCGACCATTCGATCTTGCATGCCTCAGACCTGATCGAATACGCCGAAACGGCGGCTCACTACGAGACCCTGAACCGGCTCGCCGATTCGCCGGGCGGCGGTCTTAGCCCGGAGGAGATCCGGGAAATTGCGAAATCGTGGAATGTGGCACAGTCGGTTTTTTGACGTGTTTCCTTGTCAGTGCGGGCGTTTGAGCCTATACTTTGAGCTATCTTCCAAGAAGCGAAAGGAGAGCGAACCATGGCTACCGTTCAGGATATGATCCGTAAAAAAGGCACAGAAGTCTTCTCGATTTCCCCCTCGGCAAGTGTGCTGGAAGCCTTGAAATTGCTGGCAAAGCACAATATGGGCGCGGCGCTGGTCATGGAAGGCGGCGAAGTGAAGGGGATCCTTTCTGAAAGAGATTGCGTGCGCAAACTGGACCTTTCCGGGAAGCAGGCAAAAGATACGAGGGTGGACGAGATCATGACAGAGAAGGTCATCACCATCGATGCGAACGAGGAACTCGAAGCCTGTATGGCTTTGATGCTGGAGAAGAATATCCGCCACCTGCCAGTGTATTCCGCTGGAACACTCGAAGGATTGATCTCTGTGCGCGATGTACTGCGCGAGGTGGTGGAAGTGCAGAGGTCGATGATCGCCCAATTGGAGCATTACATCACCGGTGGGGGACGGTAATGATCCTACCGGAGTGGACGATTGCCGACCTGAAGCAAAAATTTGAATCCGATGAACTGACGGCGCGTCAGGTGGCGGATTTGTATCTTTCACGCATCGAGGCGATAGATAAAAACGGGCCGCACATCAACTCGATCATTGAATTGAATCCAGCCGCGCTGGAGATTGCTTCTGCGTTGGATGCCGAGCGGAAAAAAGGAAAGGTGCGCGGCGCCTTGCACGGAATCCCTGTATTGTTGAAGGATAACATCGACACCCACGACAAAATGCAGACAACCGCCGGGTCGCTGGCGTTGGAGGGGAATTATGCCGCGCGAGATGCGTTCATCGTGAAGCAACTTCGCAAAGCGGGCGCGGTGATCCTCGGCAAGACCAACTTGAGCGAGTGGGCGAACTTCCGCGGGAAACGCTCGGTGAGCGGATGGTCTTCGCGCGGCGGCTTGACTCGCAACCCCTATGCGTTGGATCGCTCCGCGTGCGGTTCCTCCTCCGGGTCGGGCGCGGCAATCGCGGCGAATTTATCCGTCGGGGCGGTCGGCACCGAAACCGACGGCTCGATCATCTGTCCCGCGCAGACGAATGGAATTGTGGGAATCAAACCGACGCTGGGATTGCTCAGCCGAAGCGGAATCATCCCCGTTGCGCACAGCCAGGATACGCCGGGTCCCATGACGCGGACGGTCGCCGACGCCGCCATTTTGCTCGGGGCGATGACCGGAGTTGACGCGGGCGACTCAGCTACACGTCCGAGCAAGAAGCGGGGCTTGTCCAATTACGCAAAATGTTTAGACCTCGACGGACTCAAAGGCGCGCGCATTGGGGTCGCGCGAAATATGGCGGGGACGAATCCGCGTGTGACGAAAATTTTTGAGACGTGTCTCGACGCGATGAAGCATCTCGGCGCGGTGATCGTTGACCCCGCGGATGTGAAGCATTTCGATAAATTCGGCGACAGCGAAATGGAAGTGTTGCACTACGAATTCAAGGCGGACCTGAACGCGTATTTGAAAGCGCTTGATGAGGGCGCGCGCGTTCATTCGATGGAAGATGTGATCAAGTTCAACGAAGAGAACGACGGTCAGACGATGCCGTATTTCGGGCAGGAGCGCATGACGTCGGCGCTCGAGCGCGGCTCGCTGAAGTCTCGCAAATATACATCCGCGCTGGCGAAGAATTTGCGACTCGCGCGCAAACAGGGAATTGACGCGACGATGAAGAAATACAAACTCGATGCCATCGTCGTCCCTTCGGGCGGGCCCGCGTGGGTGATCGATCTTGCCAACGGCGACGCGATCAATTGGGATATGGAATCCACGTCGCCTGCCGCGGTGGCGGGGTATCCGCACATCACGGTGCCGGCGGGGTACGTGTTCGGTTTGCCGGTGGGAATTTCATTTTTCTCGATCGCGTGGCAGGAGCCGACGTTGATTCGACTCGCGTACGCCTTCGAGCAAGCGACTCAATTCCGCAGGCAGCCAAGATTCTTGCCGACGGCGAATCTGAATCCATAAATTTCACAAGGCTACATTATATGAATGAAAAAACAGAAGAACAATCTGTTGGACAACCCATGCCCGTCTTGCTGTTTGTTAAGCGCCCCGGTTTGCTCGTACTTTTGGCGTTGGCTCTTGGTTGGTTTTTCGATTTTTTGTTTTGGGATCAAGCGATTGGAGTTAACTTTTCCATCTTTTTGGTTTTGTGTATTGCCGGCGGATGCTATTGGCTGGTTGCAAGCGGACTGCTGCCTTCGAAGAAAAGTTTGTTCTTAATCCCGCTAATTTTATTTTTTGCCTTTGTGTCATTTGTGCGGCGCGAACCACTAACAAGTTTTCTTGCTTTTACGTTCACGATCCTTTTGAGCGGGTTATTTGCTTCATCTTATCTCGGCGGTAGATGGATTCTTTATGGGCTACTAGATTATTTTCATAAGTCGTTTTTGCTTATTGTTGACATTCTTATCCAACCCATACAATTCGCATTTCAGGTTCGCAAAGATCAAGCCGCTACTGCTTTAGGGAAGAGCTCGCCTCTTTGGGGATTGTTACGCGGACTTGCTATTGCCCTGCCAATTGTCTTGTGTTTTGCGTCCTTGCTGGCTTCGGCTGATGTTGTGTTTAATCAAAAACTCGACAATTTTTTTGAAGACGCTGAAGAAAATATCAAGCGGTTGATCCTGATTTTGTTCTGCGCTTACTTTCTGATTGGCGTGTTTTTGCATAGCGCGTCAAGGAGCGCTGATAAAAAGCTGATCGGTGAAGAGAAACCAGTAATTAAACCCTTTTTGGGATTCACCGAGTCGGCGGTTGTTTTGAGCAGTGTTTCGCTATTGTTTCTGATATTTGTGGCTGTACAGTTTCAATACTTCTTTGGAGGCGAGACCAATATCGGTGTTGCTGGATACACCTATTCTCAATACGCCCGTCGCGGATTTAACGAATTGATTACTGTAGCCTTTTTCAGTCTAGTGATGATCTTGGGGCTGAGTACGCTCACAAAACGAGAGAATGAATTTCAAAAACGCGTCTATTCAGGATTAAGTGTCGCCCTGGTTATTCTTGTGATGATCATCCTTACATCGGCTTATCAAAGGATTGACCTTGGCATTAGCTGGCACGGCTACTCGCGTTTGCGGTTGTACCCCAAAATTTTTCTCGTATGGTTAGGTTTACTTTTGATCACGGTTGTTGTTCTTGAAGTCGTTCGCCGCGAACAATACTTTGCATTTGCCGCGTTGATGGCTTCGTTGGGTTTTGGGGCATCGCTTTTCTTTTTCAATATAGACAATGCGATCATCCAGCGTAACGTCTATCGAAGCTGGCATGGTAAAAACCTGAATGTCCCGCATTTATCGTCTTTATCGGAGGATGCGATTCCTGCTTTAGCGAATGAATTTTTATACGGCAAAATGCCTACGTCTGCACGGCAGGGAGTTGGAGCAATTTTGGCTTGTTACAGTTATTATGCAGTTTCTCCGCATATCACCACTCATGATTGGCGTTCGTTTAATTGGTCGAGTTGGCAGGCTAAAGAGTCGCTGGAAATTGTCCGTCCATACTTGGCGGGTTATGTGATTCGGTACAATCAATGGCCCGTACAGGTTCGCACGCCGAACGGCGATATCTACGAATGCGAATCGCGTATAACGTTTGACGAGAATTAGTTTTCTTTTTCAATTTTGATGTTGTTTGTCCGCGCATACCACGCCCAGCCGAAATAAAAAATCAGAACCACGATTATTACCGTTACCCAAAACCAGGCAGGGAGGTTGAATCCGTACGCGCCGAGCGCGACGGTGAAAATGGTCGAAACGAGACGCCCCAGAAAATTTGCGGCGAGGAACCTCGATCCGCTGATCGTGCCCAAGCCAGCCACGTAGCACATCGCATCCGAGGGAAAGATCGGCAGATTGAAGGCGAGGAAGTAGAAAAGGATTCCCTGATGCCGCGCCATCCTCTCCCAGCGGTCAATCGCTTTTTGTGAAGCGAGACGATATGCAATCGGCTTGCCATATCTGCGGGCTAGAAAAAAAGCGAGCTGACTGCTCAACACCGCGGTAGGAATCGTGATCAGCAGTGTGGGGACGAATCCGAACACGTATCCCGCCGCGAAGACGAGCGCCTGCCCGGGAATCAGCGCAACGATCACTTGCAGGATGAGCAGGGCAAGATAGACGGTCATGCCCCAATGTCCGTAACTGCGGAAATATTCCGCCACCGCTTCGCGGTCAACGACCCAGAGCGCGAAGGTTTCGAGCGGTGCGCGCGCCAGCCAGCATAAAAACAAAACACCGAGCGTGATGAGAATTGCCCGGCAGTTTCTTTGCATAAAATTAGGCGTCGTTTGTGTCATCTTCGTCGGTTAACATAACCCCATTCATTCTTTGACGATGTTCTGGCGAAGTCAATGTAATGAAGTTCTCCGCAACGAGTAGAATTCTTCGGTCGGATTAATTTTCTGACAACAGATCCGCATCAATCAAATCTTGTGGGCGACCTGCGGCTCGTTTGGATGCGATCAAGTCCTGTTTTGATATGAAAATTACTTTCAGCCCCTCGAAATCAACTTCCAGTCGCCTGTTCCAGCACTCTTCAAATTGAATACCGGGAATTCCCATCAGAATATCCACCCTCACGGGCGGTACGCCCATTTGGAAGAAAAATCCCTCCTCTGCAAAATCCTTTGCGGTCAGACCTGATAATGGCGCGCCAAATTCCAGCAAGGCATTGTAGACCGCTTCCGCATTTGCGATGTCGGTGCTAATCAGCATGTCCAGGTCTTTGGTGAAGCGCGGTTCGGCGTATTGGACAACCGCGTACCCGCCAATCACCATATACCTAACGTTGCGGTCGTTGAAAATGCGTAACAGATCGCTGAAGTCGGAGTTGACGAACATCCTGTCCCTTTACCTTCATATAGTGAACGATCAACTCCCAAACGGCGTCGAAACGCGCCTTGGGTAGTTGTGCCTGCCAGAAGCGCAAGTCAAACGATCTGTCCATCTCTTCAATCTTTCCTCGGCGTTCTACGAAATCGGTTTTCATGATTTGATTCTACCAGTCTTTTCGACGTTACTGTTCGCGTGCGCGTGGGCTGAAACGACTATTCTTTCCTCGCCTCCCACATGGACCAGATCTTTCCATCCCGCGCGAGCAGGGCGTCCGCTTTGGCGGGACCCCATGAGCCAACATCGTATGCGGCGAGGGGTTGGCTGGTGGAGTTCCATGCTTCGAGGATCGGGTCGATGAGCCCCCAGGCGGTTTCCACTTCGTCGGCGCGCGTGAACAGGGAGGCGTCGCCGGTGATCGTGTCGAGCAAGAGGCGTTCGTACGCTTCGGGGATCGCCGTTTTGCCGAACGAGTCCGCGTATTTGAATTCCATGTCCACCGAGCGCGTCTCCGAGATCGTATCGGGGACTTTCGCTTCGAAGCGCCAATGCACTCCTTCGTCGGGTTGCAAGAAGAGGATGAGCATGTTCGGGGTTGGGATTCCGTTCGACGCATTGAACAACAAATGCGGCGGCTCTTTAAACTGGACCGTGATCTGACTCACCTTCTCTTTCAGCGCTTTGCCCGACCGCAAATAAAACGGGACTCCCTGCCAGCGCCAATTGTCCACTTGCAGTTTGAGCGCGGCGAACGTGGGAGTTTTCGATTCAGGGCTGACGCCGTTCTCTTGTAAGTATCCCTTGTATTGCGAGCGGACAGCGTTCTGCGCAACCGCCTCCGCATTCATCGGGCGGATCGAACACAACACCTTGACCTTTTCGTTCCGCAACGCGTTCGCTTCGAACGACGAAGGCGGTTCCATCGCAACGAGCGACAACAATTGCAAAAGATGATTCTGGAACATATCGCGCATCACACCGACGCCATCGTAAAACTTTCCGCGATGTTCAACGCCAACCTTCTCCGCGACGGTGATCTCCACATGGTCAATGTAATTGCGGTTCCACAACGGCTCGAAGATGGTGTTGGCAAAGCGTGTGATCAAAATATTTTGCACGGTCTCTTTGCCGAGATAATGGTCAATGCGGTATATCTGATTCTCGTTCAGCGTTCTATGGATTTGTTGGTTTAGGTTCTTTGCCGAAGCAAGATCGGTGCCGAACGGTTTTTCGATGACGACGCGACGCCAGCCGCCGTTTTCTGTCAATTGTTCGGTGATGCCCAGCAGGTCAATGATGTTCGGAAAGACGCCCGGCGGAGTCGCCATGTAGTACATACGATTCCCCGCGCCATCCTCCCATTTGCTCATGGCTTCGCTAAGTTTTTCGAAATCGTCGAGCGTGTCGTATTTCCCTTGCAGGTAAAAAATTTTCGACGCGAACTCTGCCCATTGTTCCGATTTGACCTCGAACGAAGCGAACTTCTTGATGCCATCTTCGAGATGTGAGCGGAAGGCTTCATCGGTAAAGGCTGTGTTGCCGTAGCCGACGATGCGGAACTGTTTAGGCATGCGTCCTTTGCGATAGCCGTTGAACAGCGACGGGATGAGTTTGCGCTGAGTCAGGTCGCCCGACGCGCCGAAGATGATGATGGAAGTTGGAAGTCCGTTTGCCATAAAAAGTCCTTTAGCCACAGAGCGCGCAGAGTCCTCTGAGTTTAATTCTCAAATTCTCTAAATTCTCGTGGCTGTTCATTCTTCCTTCCTAATCGCATGCCCGCCGAATTGATTACGCAAGGCGGACAACATCCGCGCGGTGTAGTTCTCCTCGTCGCGGCTGGCGAGTCGCATCTGAAGCGCGAGGGTCAGCACAGGCGCAGGCACGTCTAGGTCAATGGACTCGAATACCGTCCATCTGCCTTCGCCCGAATCCGCCACCCACGGTTTGATCTCCGAAAGATCTGCGTCCTCGTCCAATGCGCGCGCGGCGAGGTCGAGAAGCCACGAACGGACGACGCTCCCGTATTGCCAGATGTGTGAGATCTGCGCGAGGTCCAAGCCGAATTCCTCTTTCGCCTTCATCACGCTGAACCCCTCCGCATATGCCTGCATCATGCCGTATTCGATCCCATTGTGAACCATCTTGACGAAATGACCCGCGCCATGCGGACCGACTCGTCCCCAGCCTTTATCGGCGGCGGGAGCCAGCGTCTCGAAGATGGAACGAATCGTTTCGACAACTTCGGGCTTGCCTCCGATCATCAGACTGTATCCCTCCTTCAAGCCCCACACCCCGCCGCTTGTGCCGCTGTCCACGAATTCGATTCCTTTCGCTTCGAGCAGAGCCGCATGGCGGATGGAATCTTTGTAGTTGGAGTTTCCGCCGTCAATGACGATATCGCCTTTTGAAAGCAATTCCGATAATTCCTGAATCGTGTCATCTGTCGGTTTGCCAGCGGGAATCATCGTCCACACGATGCGCGGCGCTTTCAACTTGCTCACCGTTTCTTTCAACGAACTTGCGCCGTCTGCGCCGGCTTTCTTCGCCTCTTCAACATTAGCGGCTGTGCGATCATACCCCACCACGCGGTGACCTCCCCCGATAAGCCGCGTCGTCATGTTCAACCCCATCTTCCCCAGTCCGATCATTGCGAGTTCCATAGTATCTCCTCAGACCTCACAGGTCTTTAAGACCTGTGAGGTCTTAAACTAACCTTCACAAATCTTCAACCCTCTGATCTTCCTCGGCAACTTGCCTGCCGCGGATTCATCCGCAAGCCAGATCAATTGACCATCCTTCGGGTCAATGCGTTGGGCGGGATATAACTCAGGATTATATCTTTCGCTCAACACGTGAGCCAACGTTTCAGCCTTCTTTTTACCTGTCGCCATGAAGACGATCATCCGCGCTTGGTTGAAGACGAGTTGAGTGAGTGTGACTCGATTCGCGGGGCGATCTTGATAACTTGCAGTAACGGTAATGACAGGCTCATTGACTTGCACAGGCGAGTGTGGGAACAGCGACGCCGTATGCCCGTCCTCGCCCATGCCGAGGTAGGCAAGGTCGAAGCGCGGAAAATCAAGATCGGGTTCGGCAAAAGCCTTCAACGTTTCAGCATATTTTTTTGAAGCGGAGTCTGGGTCAAGTTCACCTTCCACGCGATGGACGTTGTTTTCAGGGAGCGATACTTTGCTCAGCAACAGTTCGTTCGCTTGATGATAGTTGCTCCCTTCATCATCTGGCGGAACACAACGCTCGTCGCCCCAAAAGACGTGAACCTTGCTCCAGTCAATTTGATCGCGATACTCAGAGGCAAGCAGTTGAAAGAGCCGCGTTGGTGTGCCGCCTCCGTTCAACGCGACGAGAAAACGATTCTGCTCGCGGATGGACTTGTTGGATTCTTCGATGAACAAATTTGCCGCGTGGCGGCTGAGTCTTTCAGAATCTTGGAAGATGCGGAGTTCGGGTTTCATACGCTTGACCATGCCATGTGCTTGACGAGAGCACGACGGGCGGCGTGTTCGATGTCGGCGAGCAGGTCGGCGTGGTTCGTCCCTTGAATGATCTCGCCGAACGTCACTCGCGGCGTGAGGTTGAAGAGTTGTTTGCCGCTCAATAGTTGACGCGAAAGTTGGTAGACGAACGCAAGCCGCTGGCGATTCGGGCGATCTCTGCGGAACCACGTGATCGGGTTTCGCATGGCGGCGGGCGCGATCACGCCGCTGACGATGGTGATAAGGACTTGCAGGTTCGGCACATGCTTCACGAAAATTTCCAAACTGCGCGACCAGTGATGGAATTCGCTGTCTGCATTGGGCATGAATTCAGGTTCGGATTCGATGTCGCCGCGCGGGAAGAGGAGAAGCCCGCCGCCGTTTTGTAAATGTCGGATCGATTCGCGCGCTACTTGCATCCTGCCAGCCGTGTCGCTTTTGGGCGGCGCGAAGATGAATCCTTCGCATGAGTTGGGCATGTGTCTAAGATATTCAATATCGCCGATGATGAATTTCAGGTCGCGGCGCGTGGAATGGGCGGTTATTGCAACCGCATCAATCGAGCCGGGATGATTCGCGGCGATGACGAAGGGTCCGCTGGCGGGGATGATCTCGACTCCGCACGACTCGTGCGATTTGACGAAACGCGGCAGGAACCAACGCGCCCCAGCGGCATGCCCTCCTTCGCCGACGACGCGATCCAAGTCCATGGCGACGGTTGTTGCGGAGTGGGCGGCTTTGCCGAAGATCAGTTCGATGAGTCTGCGCGAGCGCGGTGTGTATTTGAGCGCAAAAGTTTTGGTCAACTCGAAGAGCATGGCTTCATAGAACAGTTCGGCGTTCGAGGCGGCGGAGGTCATCGTTGAAGAGCGGAGGGGAGGAGAAAAAATTCAAAGGGAGAAAAAATCGGCTAGTGCGAATCAGCCGTCCCTTGCGAGCGAAGCGGGGTTTTCATCCCGTTTGCTTTTGACAATTCAATTGAGTTTGTTTACAATCATGCGACGCTTCACATCCCAACTGCATAGGAAGGGTCTTTCGATGAAAGAGTATACCACCGAGTTTCTTCGCAACGTTGCGCTGGTATCGCATGGCGGCGCGGGGAAGACCATGTTGACGGAATCGTTTTTGCGCGCGACGGGGGCGACCACACGGCTTGGAAAAGTGGAAGACGGCACGGCGGCATCCGATTATGACGATGAGGAACATCGTCGAAAAATTTCAATTTACTCCAGCGTTATCCCAATCGAACATCGCGATCATAAAATAAATATCATAGACGCGCCGGGCTACACCGATTTCGTCGGCGAAGCGATCTCTGCGTTGAGCGTTGCCGACGGCGCGATCATTCTCGTGGATGCGGTTGCGGGCATCGAGGTCGGCACGGAACTCGCGTGGCGTTATTGCGACGAGTTCAATCTGCCGCGCTTTTTCGTCATCAACAAAATGGATCGCGATAACGCCGATTTTCAAAAGACATACGATGCCATCAAAGAATTTGTCGAGGCGCATGAGAAGCGCGTGGTGCAGGTGCATATCCCTATCGGCGAGAAGCAGGATTTCAAAGGCGTGGTGGATGTGATCGGCATGAAGGCGTACATGGGCGATGGCAAAACGACCGCGGAAATTCCCGCCGAATTAAAAGAGGCGGCGGACGCGGCGCACTTTGCGATGGTGGAAGATGCGGCGGAGGGGGAGGACGAACTGATGGAGAAATATTTGGAGAACGGTTCTCTCTCGGACGAAGAGATGGTGCGCGGCTTGGAAGACGTTGTCTACAATGGAAGTTTTGTCCCGGTCTTCTGCGCGGCGGGCGCGCGCGAGATCGGCACGATCGCCTTGCTCAACGACATCATTGACTTGATGCCGCCTCCCGCGCACGGACCGAAACGAGTCGCGCAAGGGAAGGATGGCGAAGAAGCTTTGAAGCCTGTTGACTCTGAACCGCTCGCCGCGTACGTGTGGAAGACGACTGCCGATCCGTTCGTTGGGAAGATGACGTACTTCCGCGTGTTGCAAGGCTCGATCCAAGCCGACGCGCACGTGTGGAATCAAAACAAAGGCGCAGATGAACGCATGTCGGGTTTGCATTTTCAGCGCGGCAAAGAAGTTATCCCTGCGAAGGTTGTTCACGCAGGCGATATCGCCGCCGTTTCAAAACTGGCTGTGACGGCGACGGGCGACACGTTCTGCGACAAGGGACATCCGCTGACGGTTGCCAAGCCGCATTTCCCCGCCGCGTTGTATCGCGTGGCTGTGACTCCGAAAACGCAAGCCGATGCCGCGAAGATTTCACCGACGTTGACCAAGTTGTGCGAAGAAGATTTGACTCTCACGTGGCAGAACGACCCAATCACGCATGAGACCGTGTTGCAGGGCATGGGCGATCAGCACATTGACGTGGCGATCAATCGCGCGCAGACGAAATTTCAAGTGGGGCTTGGCACGCACCAACCGAAGATCCCGTACCGCGAAGGCATCACGCGCAAAGCGACGGCGACGTATCGTCACAAGAAGCAGACGGGCGGCGCGGGTCAGTTCGGCGAAGTGCATCTGCGCATTGAGCCTCTGCCCTCTGCTGATTTTGAATTCGACGATGAACTCGTGGGCATGAATCTTTCCAAATCCTATTTGCCGCCCATTGAAAAAGGAATCAAAGCCACGATGGAGCGCGGCGCGTTCGCGGGCTACCCGATGAGTAATGTGAAAGTGATTGTGTTCGACGGCAAAGAACATGAAGTGGATTCAAAACCCGTCGCGTTCGAGATCGCGGGACGCGAAGCGTTCAAACTCGCCGTGCAGGATGCGGGTCCTGTGTTGTTCGAGCCGATCATGAACGTGCGCGTCACCATCCCTGACGCGAACATGGGCGATGTGATGAGCGACCTCAACACCCGCCGCGGACGCGTGCAAGGCACCGACTCGGAACGCGGCAACACGGTCATTGTGGCGCACGTGCCAATGGCGGAAATGACGCGCTACACCACGCAACTCCGCTCGATCACGGGCGGGCGCGGATACTTCACGATGGAACTCGATCACTACGATGTTGTGCCCACGCACGTGGCGGGCGCGATCATCGAGGCGCATAAGAAGGAGATGGAGGGGAAGAAGGAGGAGTAGTGCGTACTGCGTAGTGCGTACTTCGTAATTGGTAAGTTGTCATTGAAAGGAGGCTTCCCGATGGGAGAGCCTCCTTTCAATTCATCTGGCTTTAACCAATTAGGGGCTTACCCTACGCTTGGCGATGAGCTTCCCATTACGGGAGAATTCGAGAGCGCCATCGGAGAGAACGCGGACGGTGAAAGTATCGCCTGCCACGAACTTGACGGGAATATCCTTGCCGATCTGCCTCCAGCCTTTGTCCGTGTCGTACATCCAGACTTGAATGCGCTGGTTGGGAACATCGTACAACAGTTGCGCCGTTCCCTCGCCCCACACACCGTTGCTCTGCGGTTTGACGCTGGC
>JAJTXU010000179.1 GCA_021462845.1 Anaerolineales bacterium | reverse complement strand
TGCGGCACGCCGCTCCCCTCTTGAATTTGTTTGGCAAGCCCCGCCCACATCGAAAGCGTGACCAGAACGCTGGACTCGGAATCTTTCACCTGCCGCACGATCTCTTCCGGTTCGATCACCGGCGGCACGAAGACCGCCGTCGCTCCCGCTTTCATCGCGCCATAGAATCCGATCACCATTTGCGGAACGTTAGGCAGTAACAAAACCACGCGCGCGCCTTTGCCGACTCCGAGCGAAAGCAGCGCGTTGGCGAAACGATTCGCCTCGTGATTCAATCTCCGGTACGATAAGCGGCTTCCCTCGAAATAGATCGCGGGACGATTCGGAAACCGTCGCACTGACGAACGCAGTAAATGATGAAGCGGAATGTTCGGCACACCCACCGTGAACGGCACGCCCTGCTCGTAATTCTCCAGCCACGGGCGTTCTTTCAAAAGCAGATCGCGTCCCTTCTTCTTTTGCGGACGGCTATTGGACACGCGCCACGAACGCTGACCTTCGCCTTCGAGGAATCGTTCTATCGCCCGGTTCACCGCCTCGCGCCGCTCCAACATGACCATGTGACCTGATACGCCGATGTCGGCATCTTCCGCCCGTGGAATGGACGCCGGCACTCTTTCGAAAAATGGACGCTCGAACACGCGATCACGATGCCCGCGGATGACGAGCGTCGGCACGTCGAGCGCGGCGAAGCGATCCCAACCTTTCCATTGCGACATATTGTCCGCGTACAGTTTTTTGAGCGCGTACGGCGCGCCGGACAACCACGAACGGGTGAACGGTCCGATCCAGCGCAAAACGGACACCGGCAAACTCAACGCCGAGCGAAACAGCGGCCTCAGTTTATATTGTCCCGCCGTAGCGATCAGGATCAACCGCTCGACCCGGTCTGGATTTTTCAACGCGTATTCAGTGACAATTGCCCCGCCGAATGAATGTCCCACTAAAACAAATTTTCCTTTTACCTGCAACAACGTGAGCGCGGTTTCGACATCTTGAAGGATCTGCGGCATGTCGTACCCGCTGGTCGGCTTATCGGAGAGTCCATGCCCGCGCAGATCGAGCGCGACGACGCGATTGTCAACCGCAAACTTTTGCAACTGGTTGCGCCACTGCGCGGCTTGACCTCCGAACCCGTGAATGAAAACAAACGTCCGCTGGGGATGATCCGGCGAGATGTCAATCGCCGAAAGCCTCACCAGCGGATTCGTCGAAACGCGGACTTCGTGACGATAGAGGTCGAGGTCTATGTCCATGCAGGGAGTTTACATGAGGAGGAAGGGTATGTCAATTTGCTGATGAAGTAGATGCTTGGCGATGAAACCCTGCGACCGGAGACTTACATCTTCAACGCCCACCAACACAGGCGAGGTTCTCCTATTTTCGTTACAGAGAAACACATCAAAATACCTGCTATATCTGTAAGCGCCCCTAACGAATTCGTAAATTCGGCCTTTGCTGAATGCTTGTACAATCCCGCCGCTTAACATTTCACTCATTCGACAGGGAAATCATGCAAGACAAAAGCAACTTCATCCGCATCACACCTGCCCTGGCGGGCGGTGCCAGGGAACGAAAGCCTTTCCTCTTTGCTCTATTCGTCTTGATACTCACCATCGCTACACCTGTACTGGCAGATTATCTCGGACCAGACCGCACGACCACAACAAGCGAGGTGGACACCTATGATTACGGCGTGTGGACGCGAGACAATAACAAGGTTCCATATTGTCTTGATAAAAATGGAAAGTGCGGGTTGCAACTTACAATTCCGGGCAAGGTCGCATTAGCGATGCAATCATCTCTACAGGCGATCAAGCAGACAGTTGGACTGACATTGCAGAACAGCTTGGGTCTGGATATACGCAGGGGGCGGATGAAGTAAATGGCGTATGGAATATTTTGAAGTAGTCTCTCTCAAGAAGGAGTTATCAATGTTACTGAACAAACGAATTGTTCTATTAGGAATGGTATTTACGTTACTGTTTACGTCGTGTTCGAGTTCTGGATCGGGAAATAGATTTCCTGTAGTGGAGCGTTCCTTTATTTCGTCAGTGGAAATCAATCCTTGGGGTATTTTCGCCTTATCGCCGGATGGGAATACCGTAATTGATGATGCATTTACACAGACCGACCTGATTACCAATGAGCAAAGCCAGATGTTTGGGGATACTGTTGGATTAACTAGCTATGGCAGTATAGGCGGTCTGATGGGATGGTCAATAGATAGGCGTTATCTGGCGGCGACACAAGTAGTGTTTGCTCCGGATAGCACAATTCTTGATCAGCCTGTTGTCCTCATTGATGCGGCAACCAATACAGCAAAATATTACCCGGGAGTATTTAACGGCTGGTCTGCCGTCAACAGCGAACGGTTCATGACTAATAACTGGACTCCAACCAATGTGTATGATGGATCAGAAGTTCGAAATTGGGGAATGATTGATTTTCAAAAGGTGATCGTAAAAGGAAACGACATTTTTTTATGGGATGTAGAAAAGAATCTTCCCATTGCGGTTGTGTCTTTGAATTCCTATGTACCCGGACTCGAAGTTAACACAAATCTTGTTGAAATTTTTTCTTTTGATAAGGAATACTCGATTCGTCTTCCCATATATACCGAAAAGCCGCTTCAACAAACCATCAGGGCGATCTTTGATCCAAGTGGTCAATTTGCCTTGCTTACAGTGTGGGAACGTTCTGAAATCCCTGCTGAGGGTAATGAGGAGATTAGCGGCAAAAATGTTGTGGACACCGTGCTAATCCTAGTAGATTGGCAAGCCCAGAAGCAAGTTGAACTTTTTCGTATCTCTTCGATTGATCCTGAAAATGTTATTGCCCAACTAAGTGGGACTGCCTGGTCCGCGGATGGCAGCACGATATTCATTGCCAGAAAAGACGCACCCGCAATTGTTTTGAAGATCAAGTACCCATGAGCGAGCCTACTTCAGAAAACAACCTTGCGCTTCTCGATTGAAATACAGGTTTATGCTTTTAACCATCTTGTAAAAATCGTTTTGAGTCCCCAGCCAGCGTCGCTGTACCGATGGGCTGGGTGCGAGGAAATACCAACTGTTTTCTTGTTATGTTTGACTTCAAATGCGCCCAACAATCGAACTTCCAGCGTTGAACTCATTGGTCGAATATACATGACGCGGGCAGGGATGTCAATTTATGAAAAGACAGCATGGAGTCCCCCTTGAGGGGACTTCGTATGAATAGCGCTGGGATTTATCCCCGCGCGAGGCTGATGCGTGGAAAAAAGCCGAGGGAAACTGAATCAGACATCCCCTGCGAAAGACGCGTGGTCTCGATACGTCCCGCAATATTCATGCGGGACTTGTTTCGACAAGCTCAACACAAGACTCGACCACCGATTCAGCAAATCCCCGCTTTACAAATCTCCCCCGCTCGGCTATACTCTCAGCCATTGAAGTTGACTAGTATGACGCCTTCGGCGTCATTTGTTTGAAACAATCGCATGTGATCCACAATCCCTCGCGAGCAAGTCAGCGGGGTCTTTTTTATTAATTCGATAATCAGACCTTTACCGCCAATGGCGGATAAAAAATTTAACAAATAAGGATAAAACAATTGTATGAGTAAGCAAGGAAAATTGAAGATCATTCCCCTGGGGGGTCTCGGGGAAGTAGGCAAGAACATGACCGCCTACGAATTCCAGAACAAGATTCTGGTCGTAGACGCGGGCATCATGTTCCCCTCCAACGACATGATCGGGATAGATTACATCGTCCCCGATTATGAATATTTACGCGGCAGGGCGGGCAACGTGATCGGCATCGTCATCACGCACGGACACGAAGACCACATCGGCGCGATCCATCATTTGCTCAATGATATCAACGCGCCGCTGTACGCCACGCCGCTCACCCTCGGCTTGATCGAGGGCAAACTGGCGCGCAACAACGCCTCTGCCAAAGCGGACTTGAACGAAGTGGAAGCGGGCGGCTCGGTGGAGATCGGGCCCTTCAAAGTGGAATTCTTCCACGTCTGCCATTCGATTCCCGACGCGGTCGCGCTGGGGATCACCACGCCCGCCGGACTCGTCGTCCACATGAGCGATTTCAAATTCGATCAAACGCCTGTGGACGGCTGGCCCACCGACTACGCCAAACTCGCGGAATTTTCGCAACGCGGCGTGGACGTGCTGTTGTCCGATTCCACGAACGCGGAACGCCCCGGCTGGACTCCCTCCGAAAAAGTGATCGGGCCCGCGTTCGACAGAGTATTCGCCGAAGCCGAGGGACGAGTCATCGTCGCCACGTTCGCGTCGCTGATCTCGCGCGTGCAACAAGTGGCAGACGCCGCCGCCAAACACGGACGCAAGATGACGTTCGCCGGTCCGAGCATGGTGGATAACGTGAAGATCGCGCGCAAGTTGGGATATTTGGAAATTCCCGACGAGTTGATCGTGCCGATTGACCAAGCATTAAAAATGCAGGATCACAAAGTGGCGATCATGTGCACCGGCTCACAGGGCGAACCCTCGTCCATTGTGGGACGACTCGCCGCCGGAACGAATCGTCAGTTCGATCTGAAAAAAGGCGACACGGTCGTGTTGTCGTCGCATCCCATCCCCGGCAACGAAGAGACCATCAGCCGCACGATCAACCGCCTGATGCACCGCGGCGCCGAAGTGATCTACGACGCGATCGCGCCGGTGCACGTTTCGGGTCACGCCTCGCAAGAGGAGCAAAAACTTCTCATCAGCCTCGTTCAGCCGAAACACTTCATCCCCATCCACGGCGAATTACGTCACCTCAGACGCCACGGAAAACTTGCAGTCGAAGTCGGCGTGCAAGAAGAGAACGTGATGGTCGTCGAGAACGGTCAGATCGTGATACTCGCGGGCGGAAACCTCACGCTCGGCGAACGCATCCCCGGCGGCTACGTGTTCGTAGACGGCGACTCGGTCGGCGAGATTGATTTCGGCGTGATGCGCGAACGCGAAAAACTCGCGCGCGCCGGCATCTTCCTCATTGACATCAGCGTGGACAAACTCAGCGGGCGCCTGTTGCACGACCCCGAGATCATCACGCGCGGCTTCGTCTCGCCCGAAGACGCTGAAGAGCTTCTGCCCGAAGTCCGCAAACACATCATGGACGTGGTCAACAACGGCGGCTGGGAAAGCGAAAAAGACATCGCCAACGCGGTGCGCTCGTATCTCTACGAAGAGACAAAACGTAGACCGATGGTGCTGGTCACATTGAGTAGAGCGAATTGACAACAAAGTGACAGTCACTTCAAAAGTGACTGTCACTTTTTAGTTTGCGCGCAATCGCGCGATCCACTTTCCCCATCGGATATTTTCCCAAATCCTTCAATCGAATCCATTTCAGATTCTCGCCCATCGCGGCTTTTGATAATTCACATCGAAACGCGTTGACTGTGACCTTGAAATGCGAATACGTATGCTCAACCGTTGCAAGCGGATTCAAACCCCGCTTCATTCGCACGTTCAGCCTGTATGCCGCCCTGAGAGCCGACGCCGCCTCCCCAACCGACTCGCCTTCGACTCGCGCGTTCGGGAATTCCCACATCCCAGCCAGCAGACCTCGCGCTGGTCGCTTTGCCAACAGAACGTAGAGCGAATTGCCAATTCGCTCCACAACAACCGCCGCCGCATGCACATAATGCGGCACAATTTTCTTCGCCACCTTCACCGGTCGCAAATGTTGAACGCCTCGTTTCTTCGCCTCGCAATCTCTCGCTATCGGGCAAACCCCACAACGCGGATTCTTCGGCACGCAAATCCTCGCGCCCAAATCCATCAACGCCTGATTGAAGTCCGCCGCTTTGCCTTTGGGTAAATTCTCGTAAGCGATCTTCCAAAGTAATTTTTCACCATCTGCTGAGTTAATCGGCATCTTCACATCAAGCAACCGCGCGTAGACTCGTTTCAAGTTGCCGTCGAGGGCTGGCTCGTCCATGCCGAAGAGGATCGAAGCCAACGCGCCCGCCGTGTAGCGACCGATGCCCGGCAGTTTCCGCAATTCAACTACATCGTTTGGCAATTTCCCGCCGTATTTTTCAATGACAATCTTCGCGGCTTTATGGAAATTTCGCGCGCGGCTGTAGTAGCCGAGTCCCTCCCACACGTTCAACACCTCCCGCTCGGAGGCTTTCGCCAACGCGCGGACATTCGGAAACAATTTCATCCACTTTTTGAAATAGGGAATCACCGTCTCCACCCTTGTTTGTTGGAGCATGATCTCGGAGACCCACACCGCATACTCGTTACGATGTCCGCGCCATGGGAGAGTCCGCTTGTTTTTGTTGTACCAGTTTAAGAGGCGAGAGGAGAAGTGTTGCATGTCAGGAGGTTATTGCCTTCTCGTTATCGGTTGTCAGGTCGGCGGTCGTGGAACGCGAATGTCTCGAATGAACGAATTCCGCGAATATTTCAGGGCTTATTCGCGCCATTCGCCTGTTCGCGTTATTCGCGTTTAGAAAACTTTGGTAGTGGCATTTGATAAATGACGTGGTGCGGGATGGCATCCCGCACACCACTGAATTGGCGGGATAACATCCCGCCCCACGAAATCCATCATTTTGTTTGAGCCATCACCAAAATTTTGACTTTGAGAAAGTCATGATCACGGGGAGCAGGCAGAGGCAATTGATTCCGTTTGATATACCTCATCCAATTCGGGGAAGAAAAGCCAACGCGCTTCGATGTACTTATCGCGCTGGCATCCAAGCACGATCACATCCGCGCCGTGAGGCAATTTGATGGGCGAATCCGCTGGGAAGATTACGCTGGCGGCGCCGTCGTTCAGCACGATGAATCCGAGCCGCGAAAAATCACGCACGGCGTAGATCACCCACGGGGTCGTGGAAAAAATCCCATCGTTGCGACGGAAGAAACGCGGGTAGAGCAACCTGCCTTCGATGATTAGAGAATTAGGCTGAGATAAAAATTCTTCCACGCGCGGGTCTTGGAGAATCGCCTGCGCTTTCAACTCATCTGTTGTTGACGTGTAACGCGGCTGGGCAATCCCTTCCGCAAGCCATGGGAGCGAGCCGATCAGTACGAACGCGGCGACGAGGATGGCGTAATTCGATTTACGTTCTTGACGCAGTTGCACTGCGTCAAGAACGTTTGGATTCGAGACCTTCGCGCCGAAGAGCGAGGCGACCCAGACGAGAATTTCAATCGCGCCGATGCCGAAGTAAAAGTAGACGATCCAATCTACTGGCAGGTTGTAACGCCACGAGGAAAAACGCGAGATGCCGTTCGCCAATGCGTAGCCGACACTGAATGCCAGCGGGGTCAACCCGACCCATTTGAATCGATTCCATGATGCGCCCAAGCCGATGGCGATGACCGCGAGATAGAAAATGACCAGCGCAAGGTTGTACCATTCGAGAGTCCCGTTCCATTCGATCCAATACAAATTGAGCGGGGCGCGCAGTCCATTGAAGGGTTCGAACAGCGGCAGGGACAGCAATCCGCCGATCTCGGTGTTGAGGAAGTGATTCGTCACAAAACCAGCGACGAAGCCGGGGTTTTCCAGCGTGAAGGTGAGCAGACGAT
>JAJTXU010000178.1 GCA_021462845.1 Anaerolineales bacterium | reverse complement strand
CTGCAACCCGTCGGCGATACGATGGCGCGTTCCACCAACGATGTGCGCGAACTCAATTACATGTTCAGTCCGGGGCTGAACCTTGTGGTTGGTTCGTTCATTTTTATCCTCATGCCCATTTTCGTGGCGGGACGATATCATCCCACGCTGGTGATTACCCCCATCGTGTTCACGATACTTTATTTCGTTTTTCTCGCGCGTTACCTGAAGACCCTTTCGCCGATCACCGACGAAGTGCGCGCCACCTTCGGGCAGATGAACACGCATCTCTCTGAATCGTTGGATGGCGTGGAAGTGGTAAAAGGCGCGGCGCAAGAGAACGCGGAAGTGGATAAATTCGTGATGAACGCCAGCCGCGTCCGCGATGCCTTCGTGCGACAAGGCGACCTCGAGGGACGCTACGTCGCCATGTTGTTGCTCGGTTCCGCCTACGCTTTCGGCTTGTTTCACGCCTTACTGCTTTTTCGGAATGGACAGATAAACGTCGGCGACGTGGTGGCATATTTCGGTTTGCTCCTCCTGCTTCAATTCCCAACCTTTGTGTCCACCTTTGCCTATTCGCAAATTTCATCGGGCATGTCGGGCGCGCGCCGCATCCTGGAATTGATCAACCGCGAGACCAACCTCGACCAGAACGCGCAGGGATATGCCGAACCCATGAAAGGCGAAGTGGAATTTCAAAACGTCTCTTTCGCGTATGGCGCAGACCCCGAGTTGGAGAATATTTCGTTCAAAGTCAAACAGGGACAGACCGTCGCCATCGTCGGACAGACCGGCGCGGGGAAGACCTCGCTTGTCAAACTGATCAACCGCACCTACGATACAACGCAGGGACGAGTGCTCATCGACGGCGTGGACGCGCGCGATTGGAATCTCGCCTCGCTCCGTTCGCAGATTTCCATGATCGAGCAGGATATCTTCCTGTTCTCGCGCTCCGTCAGCGACAATATTGCCTTCGGGAAACCCGGGGCAACTCAAAGTGAGATCGAAGCGGCGGCGAAGTCTGCCCAAGCCGACGATTTTATCCTGTCGTTCGATAAAGGATATGAAACCGTTGTGGGCGAACGAGGCGTCACGCTCTCCGGCGGACAGCGCCAACGCATTGCGCTTGGGCGCGCGTTCCTCACCGACCCGCACATTTTGATCCTCGACGATTCCACCTCCGCCATCGACTCGGCTACCGAAGACAAAATCCAACGCGCCATCTCCAACGCGGCGCGCGGACGCACCACCTTCATCATCACGCATCGCCTGTCGCAGATCCGCTGGGCTGATTTGATCATCGTCCTCCGCAAAGGAAGAATCGCCGCCATCGGCACGCACGATGAATTGATGAAAACGTCAGATGCGTATTCGAAGATATTTAGAGAGTAAACACGTAAACACGTAGACACGGAAGATAAAATACCTGTCTACTTGTCTACTTGTCTACTTGTATGCCACCTTTATTCATCACCAACTAACCAACCAACTAACCAACTAACTAACTAACTAACTAACTAACTAACTAACTAACTAACTAACGGACTACCATGGGCTTCTTTGCCGGACTGAACGACGAAAAATACGACCGCCAATATACCGACCGCGAATTAACGCGGCGCATTCTGGGTTACTTTAAACCGCAAGTTAAGCGACTCGCGGCAGTCACTGCGCTGGTCGTCATTATCGCGGGCATCGGCGCGTCGCTGCCTGTGGTTGTCTCTCGCATGATCGACCTGTTGAAAGGCGAGCCATCCCTAACCGCCATCAGCCTTGTTGCCTTGGCGGTGCTGGGAGTGGGCGTCGGTTTGTGGGCATTGAATTGGGCGCGGCGCAGTCTCGTGGTACGCGCGGTGGGCGATGTGGTGCTCGACCTGCGCACGCGCGCCTTCCGCGCCGCGGCAGAACATGATCTCTCCTTCTACGATCAATTTTCATCGGGGCGTATTGTCTCGCGTATCACCTCCGACACCAACGACTTTGGTCAACTCATTGTCATCGTCACCGACATCAGCTCGCAGATGGTTCAAGCGGTGATCCTCGGCGTGGTGCTGTTCCGCACAGACGTGAAGTTAACGTTGTTATTGTTTGCGTTTCTGCCGATCATTTTTGCCATCGCTGGCGGCTTCCGCGTGCTGGCGCGGCGCGTTACCAAGCGCGGCATGAAAGCCATGGCAGACGTGAACGCCGCCATCAAAGAGACCATCAGCGGTATTTCCATCGCGAAAAATTTTCGACAGGAAGAAAGCATTTTCAACTCGTTCAACGAATCGAACCAGCAATCGTACCAAGTCAATGTGCAACGCGGATTTGTCTTATCGCTTGTGTTCCCCACACTCAACGCGCTCGGCGGAATTTTCGTCGGCGTGCTCATCTATGTGGGCGGGTTGAGCGCGGCGCAGGGCATCGTCAGCGTGGGCGCGTGGTATCTCTTCATCATGAGCCTCGACCAGTTCTTCTTCCCCGTGTTGAACCTCTCCGCGTTCTGGGCGCAGATCCAGGCGGGGTTGTCTGCGGCCGAACGCGCCTTTGCCCTCATCGACGCCGACCCGAACGTGATTCAAACCGACAAACAGGATGTGCATCCCTTAAAGGGAGAGATCCACTTTGACGATCTGCATTTCCGCTATACGGATAAAGAACCGATTCTTTCCCGCTTCAACCTGCTCATCCAACCCGGAGAGACGCTCGCCCTTGTGGGTCACACGGGCGCGGGGAAGTCGTCCATTGCGAAGTTGATCGCGCGCTTCTACGAATTTCAGCAGGGGCGCCTGCTTGTGGATGGGCGCGACATCCGCACGTTCGACTTTGCGCAATATCGCAAGCAACTTGGCATTGTGTCGCAGGTCCCATTTTTGTTTTCAGGGACGGTTGCCGACAACATTCGCTACGCCGCGCCGGACGTGTCGGATGAGGAGATGTTGAAGATGGCGCGCGAGATCGGGGATGGCGAATGGTTGGAAACGCTCCCGAATGGAATCCAGACCGAAGTCGGAGAACGAGGCGCGCATCTCTCGATGGGTCAGCGTCAACTGGTGGCGTTGATGCGCGTCCTGATGCAGAAGCCCGCCATCTTCATCCTCGATGAGGCGACCGCCAGCATCGACCCGTTCACTGAATATCAAATTCAGCAGGCGCTGAATCTCATCCTCAAAAATTCGACCAGCATTCTGATCGCGCATCGGTTGTCCACCGTGAAGGCGGCGGATCGAATCGTGGTGATGGAAAAAGGCTCGATCATCGAAGAGGGGAATCACGATGGCTTGCTTGCAAAAGGCGGGCATTATGCCACGTTGTATAACACCTACTTCAGGCATCAAAGCCTGGCGTATGTGGAGCAATCGAGAACGTTCGTGAAGTAAACCGGCGCGTCGATTCAAAATATAAATGGCTCGACCCAAACTTGAGTTTTTGGGTCGAGCCATATTTTTAACCGCGTGACAGAGACGCTGACGCAAAGGGCGCAGGCCTTCTTGTTGCTCGGCGTGAATCGGCGTCTACGCGCGCCCGCCTCAAAATTGCGCGAGTCTTATTTTCTGATGGTGATTTCGCCCGCGCCCATGTTGACGATGATCGTCAATGTTGGCCCATCGCCTGGCTGTGAATAAACACTGCCTTTTTGCGACCAGCCGTCGCCGAGATTGATATCTGCCAGCGCGCTGTCGATGGTGATCACCGTATTTACATTCTGCGGAATGATGAGCGTGAGATCGCTCAAGCCGCAATCGACGCTGACCGTTGCATCGCGTTGCAGATCGCCTGAAAAATCGAGGGTGTAATTACCCGCGCCGCCGTTGAAGATGAAACGTTCGAAGTTGGCGTTCGCCAGCCCATCCAGCCGCACGTCCGACGCGCCGGTGGAGTAATTGAATTCAGACATCTCCGCGAGGTTCGGCTCGGAGAATGAAAGGCTCACATCCGCCGCGCCGTCGTTGATGACCAGGTTAGTGAGCGCCAGTCCGCCCAGTTCGAAGTCGCCTTCGTACGCCCCTGCTGAAATTTCCAACTCCATCGGCGACGAGCCCAGTTGCAGATCCCATTCGTTCTTCATTCCATCAAACGGTGGAAGTTTTTGAAAATTTCCCTGTTTGATCTCGATCTGCGAGCCGTCTTCGATGATTTCAGGCTTGAGGTCTGCCACGTTATAGACGGCTGTGCCACCCACCAGATTTTTCGCGCCAGTGGAAAGGTTCAAATTACCCGCGCCGAATGAGAGAAGCAACCGCGTCTCATCTTCTCCCGGGTCTGCCACCGATATCGTTTCCTGGACTTCAGGTCCCGCTTTGACCTGCTCGGGCAAGTCAACACTGAATCCGCACGCCATGCTCGCCAATGCGAGCGCAAGAATTGCTGAAAGTATCTTTATGTTCATGTTGGTTCTCCTTCTGCCCTTCATACGGAGGAGAGGAAGACGGGTTGCAAAACAAAACCCCTCACGCGAGGGGTTTCATGGTGAATCAGTTCAGATTTTGCCTGTCTGCATGTATTTCAGGATCCTCGGGTTGTATTTCCCGATAACCGCCGCCGATTCGTCCTCCAGTACGCCGCCGTAATAACTCTGGATATGGCGTCGGATGTATGGGTTTGATTCCAGGGTGATATTCGATTGCACTACAATATCGTGTAACGCATAAATGATATGAGGCACGTCCGCCATAACCGTTGCACCGAGGCACATAGGACAAGGCTCGACGGTGGTGAATAGGATAGCACGTTTGTAGTCCATCCAGAGTTTTTCGCCGCCGTTGAGTAGCGCGTTCAATTCGGCGTGACTCAACTGGCTTTTGTATTCAGCATGACGCGCCCGTCCGCGCGAAATAATCTCTCCATCCAGCACAAGGACCGCGCCGATGGGGTATTCCCCGGCTTTCCCCGCTTCATCCGCTTCGAGGAGCGCCTCGCGCATGAACTTTTCAAGGTCGAGATGTTCGATGTCGGATGAGATGTATTGCGTCATGAGATCACGCCATGTGCGGAGGAGATTTCGACTTTTCCTTTGAATTCCCCAACGCCGCGTTCAACGCCTGATCCAGCGAGCGGACTTCGACGATCTCGATTCCTTTCGGATACCCTTCGCCCTTTCGCAATGCCTTCGGCACGATGGCAGTCTTGAATCCCAACTTTTGCGCTTCCTTCAAACGCGCCTGCATTTGACCGGGCATTCGCAACTCACCCGCGAGACCGATCTCGCCGATCAACACCGCGTCCGCTTTGACCGAGATGTCTTTCCACGAGGACGCAATTGCCGCGGCGACGGCGAGGTCGGCGGCGGGTTCGTCAATTTGCAAACCGCCCACCACGTTGACGAACACATCCTGCTCTGAAAGTTTCAAGCCCACGCGGCGAGTCAGCACAGCCGAAATGAGTAACAAGCGGTTGAAGTCCACGCCGTTGGCGGTGCGGCGCGCGTTGCCGAATTGTGTGGGGGAGGTGAGTCCTTGAATCTCAACAAGGATCGGGCGCGTGCCTTCCATCGTCACAGCGATAGCAGACCCCGCCGCGTTGACCATGCGCTCCGCGAGAAACGCCTCCGATGGATTCGTCACTTCGACGAGTCCGCCCTCGCGCATTTCGAACACGCCGACTTCGGAGGTCGCGCCGAAACGATTCTTCACCGAGCGCAACAGGCGATACGCTTGGAAGCGATCGCCTTCGAGATACAGCACCGTGTCCACGATATGTTCCAACACGCGCGGACCCGCGATGGTCCCTTCTTTGGTTACATGCCCGATAACGAATACCGAGATGCCGCTGGTCTTTGCCAGTTCGCGCAGTTGCGATGAACACTCGCGCACTTGACTCACCGAGCCAGCCGACGAGTCCATGCTGGAGAGATAAACGGTTTGGATCGAATCCACGATCAACAATTCGGGTTTCACTTCGTTGATGTGATTCAGAATGATTTCGAGATTCGTTTCGGTGACCAACAATAAATTTGACGGCAATTCTTTTTTGCCGTTCAATCGCGTCGCCCGCATTTTGATCTGACGTTCCGATTCTTCTCCCGAAACATACAACACGCGCTTTTGATTTGCCATCTCCATCGCCATCTGCAGCATCAACGTGGATTTGCCGATGCCCGGGTCGCCGCCGACTAACACGATCGAACCCGGCACAATTCCCCCGCCCAGCACGCGCGCGAACTCTTCGATCGGCACATGGATGCGGTCTTCGTCACCCGCGGAGATATCGCCGATGGAACGCGGAGCAGACCGACCCGTCAGCCCGCGAACCGCAGTGGACTTCGTCACCGGCTCATCGTGGATGACTTCCTCCACCATGCTGTTGAACGATCCGCACTGCGGGCATTTTCCCATGTACGACGCCGCAACGCGCCCGCATTCCTGACAGACATATCGTGTTTGTGTTTTTGCCATAGGTATCTCGCAGAAAAAAATAGAGCGACTTAGCAAGTCGCTCCACAGTATAACAGAATTTATGTTCTATGCCGTCATAGCGTAGACTTGATTCAACATCTCTAAAAATTCCCCCGATGGTCTTTCTTTGAGAATCTCTTTTCGAGAATCTCGGTCGAGCGTTCTCAGCAACAAATATTGCACCGCATATTTGCGGAAGAGTCGTTGCCCGTCCTCTTCGCCGTAAAATTGCACGCTCTTTTGCAAATGCTCCTGCACCGTTTCTTTCAACAACTGCGTTGAGACATCCTCGCGATCCAAACCCATAAAGATCCATGGATTGGCGATCGCGCCGCGCCCGATCATCACCGCGTCGCAATGCGTGTGACTCTTCATTCGTTGGATATCCGCCACCATGCGGACATCGCCGCTTCCTACCACGGGGATGCTGACTGCCGCTTTCACTTCGGCGATCGCGTCCCAGTCGGCGTTGCCGGCGTAGCGTTGTTCTTTGGTTCGTCCATGAACTGCGATGAGCGAGCCGCCCTCTTCTTCCACGATCCGCGCGATCAGTTTGTAATTCTTATTTCCATCCCATCCCAAACGGATTTTGCCCGTGACCGGAACCTTCAACGACTTCACCAGCGTGCGGAACGTCCGCGCGATCCGCAACGGACTCGGCATCATGCCCACGCCCGCGCCGCGATCCGCAATGGATTTGGCTGGGCATCCCATGTTGATGTCAATGATGTCGGGCTTCCACTTTTCCACGATCAACGCGGCTTTGAGGATCAGGTCAGGGTCGTCGCCGTAGATTTGAAACGTGACTGGTCTTTCCGCTTCTTCGTAATACAATCGCTTGGCAGGTTCTTTCGAGCGGCTGAGGATCTTCTCCACTTTCACGAACTCGGTGTAACTCATCGCCGAACCCAACGCGCGGCAAATAGAACGGAAGGGCCAGTCCGAGTAGCCGTCCATGGGCGCGAGAAGCGTATCTCCGTAGATGGGGATGTCTCGTACAAAGAAGTTAGGTGTTCGAGTTTCAGTCATAAGCGACGGGAAGTATAACAAACTTTTTGGGGGATAACTTGCCGCCGAGCGACGGTGTTGCAGAATACGACAACCAATAGATCAGGGCAATCCTTTCAACCCGTTTTGAACCACGGAGACACTGAGAGAGCGTTTCTTAAGTCAATTTGTAGCGAGTTTTAACATACGTCGGATACTGGCAATATAAACCATTGATTCGCTGGAAGAGACGGTATGCT
>JAJTXU010000177.1 GCA_021462845.1 Anaerolineales bacterium | reverse complement strand
CCAAGCCGCGAATTACGCGAATTTCCGCTAATTTTTTAAAAATTCGCGTGAATTAGTGAAATTCGCGGCAAAAGGTTTTCGATCTGCGTAAGTCATGGGAAAAATGAAACCTCATCGCATCGCCGTCCTTCAAGCGTTATTTGTAGTCTTCCTCTGGGCAACTTCGTGGGTATTTGTCAAGATCGGACTCGCGGATATTCCTCCCATTACTTTTGCGGGGCTACGATATTTCACCGCCTTTCTCATGCTGGCGGCAGTATTAGTTTTCAGCGAGGCAAAACACGAGATAAAACAACTCTCCATCAAAATGTGGTGGAGGTTGATCCTGCTCGGCACACTCATGTACGCCGCCACCCAGGGAGCGGTCTTTGTCACGCTTGCCTACCTCCCCGCCGTGACGACTAACCTGCTGATGAGTTTCAGCGCGATCGGCGTGGCAACATTGAGCGTTTTCTGGCTGAATGAAAAACCGACCTGGATGCAATGGGGCGGTATCCTTCTGGCGATTACCGGCGCCATGATCTATTTCCTGCCGGTTGTCATACCGCAGAGTCAAATGATCGGCGTAATCGCCGGACTCGTCGGGGTAACGGCGAACGTGGTCTCTTCTGTGATGGGCAGGGAGATCAACCGCGCCGAAGCGCATCATCCCCTCGTTGTGACGGTTATCAGCATGGGCGCAGGTTCGATCATTTTACTGCTCGCAGGCTTTGGCACCGAAGAGCCGCCCACCATGACGTTGCAGGGCTGGGGAATCATCATTTGGCTGGCGCTGGTCAACACCGCGCTCGCCTTCACACTTTGGAATCACACCCTCCGCACGCTGACCGCCACCGAATCGAGCGTCATCGGCGGGACGATGATGATCTGGGTTCCCATCCTCGCCTTCCTCTTCATCGGAGAAAGCATCACAGGTAAAGAGATCCTCGGGCTGATCGTCACCGCCACAGGGACATTGATCGTCCAACTCAGAAAACTCCCCTCGCGAGTCAAATCCTCGAATACATAAAATCAAACATCCCGCCGACAATTCGCCAGCGGGATGAACAACCAATTCTCTAATTCTCCAATTGCTAATTACCACTTACCTCAATCCACTAATTCTCCATCTCACCAACCAGTCTCCAATCTCTAGTCTCTATTTTTCAAAAACCCACCGATCCACATCCCTCGTCCAATCCACGAGTTCATCGTTCTTGAACCACAACTCAACCTCGCGGACACCGGTCTCCGGTTTATCCGAAGCGTGGATCAGGTTGCGCCCCACCTCCAGCCCAAAGTCGTGACGGATCGTGCCGGGGGCAGACTCGACCGGCTTGGTCGAACCCACCGTCTGGCGGATGGCGGCGACCGCGTTCGGGCCCTCCCACACCATCGCCATCACCGGCGCAGACGTGATATACGCGATCAAACCGTCATAGAACGGCTTGCCCTCATGTTCCGCATAATGTTGTTTCGCCAGATCCAAACTTACTTGCATAAATTTTGCGCCGACGAGCCGCAGTCCGCGCCGTTCAAAACGGGCGATGACCTCGCCGATCAATCCGCGCTGAACACCATCAGGTTTTACTAACACAAGCGAACGTTCCACAGATTCCTCCAAAAGAATAATATAAAAAAGACCTGACAGGTTTTGGAAACCTGTCAGGTCTGATTGTCAACGAAGTAACTCTTCCGCTTTCGTATACGAGTCCAATGCATCCTGCAAACGGTTGGCGCGCATGTACGCGTCGCCCAGCGATTGCCAAATGCTCACTTCAACCGGGTAACGGTACAATGCCTCGCGCAGATCGAAAATCACCTCATCGAGATACTTGCCCTTCTTGATGAGCTTCGAATATGTCTCGAGCGCGCCGGGAATGTTACTGCGCGAAAGTTCATTGCGCGCGTTGCCCAGGGTCATATCCACAGGTAAAGTCAACATGCCGGTTGCCTTGCGAGTGACAGGTTCCTGATACGTGGGTACAGGCGTCGTCGGGCGCGGCTCCGCTTTCTTTACGGCGGGTTTTCGCGGCGCGGGCTTCGGCTCGGCTTTCGGTTCTTCCTTCGGCTCCTCAAACGAGACGGGCACCGGCGTTTCGGCAGGTTGCCATTCCTCAGCGCGAGTCGGCTCGATCTTCGTCGGCTCGGCAATGGCTTCGCCGCTATCGTCGCTCAGCCACGAGGGGAGTTCACCGGTCAGCGATTGTTTTTCTTCCTCATCGACTCCGCTCAACCAACCAGGCAGACTGCCGGTATTCAGCCGCGGGGCATCTTCCAACTCCGCTTGATCATCCACGCTCGCCTCAACAGGGAGTTCTGTCTCAGCCACTGGAGCCGCCTCGCCCTCGTCGACGCTTTGCAACCAGGAAGGCAGGTCATCACTTGCCGCAGGTTCAGCCACAGGCTCCGGTGTGGTCTCCGACTCTTCCAGATTTTGTAACCAGCTCGACACATCGACATCCCCGCCGCCGGAAACTGGCTCGGCTTTAGGCTCGTCAAGGCTCTTTAACCACATGGCGGTTTCATCGGCTCTGCTTTCAGAGACCGGCTCGCTTGCCGGGGTTTCCGCATCCAAACTCTTCAACCACATGGCGGTTTCATCGGCTTTGCTTTCAGAAACCGTCTCGCTTGCCGGGGTTTCCGCATCCAAACTCTTCAACCACATGGCGGTTTCGTCGGCTCTGCTTTCAGAGACCGGCTCGCTTGCCGGGGTTTCCTGATCCAGGCTATTCAACCACGCGGAGGTATCCACGGCGGGTTGCGCCTCTTGCGCCACAGGCGTTTCAACCGGCGCAGATTCGACGGACTCCTTGGCTTGTTTTACCCACTCAGGCTCATCCGACGATCGTTCCTCGGGCTTCATCAATAAACCTTCGGTGGAACCTTGTTTGACCGCGAGACTCTCCAGCCATGCGAAGGCATCATCTTCAGCGCTTGAGGCTTTCGCCGGCTCTTCAACAACAGACGCGGTCGCTTCGGCTATCGCCTCGGGCATCACCGGCGGCGGAACAGCGGCTTCGGACTGAGGTTCATCGGTCAATCCCTTCGCTTGCTTCACCCATTCCGGTTCTGCGGAGGAACGCTCCTCGGGCTTCATCAGCAAGCCTTCTGTGGAGCCTTGTTTGACGGCAAGGCTCTCCAGCCAGGCAAAGGCATCGTCTTCTGTTTGCGAATTCATCACAGAAGTATCCGACGGCGCTGTGACCGCCGGTGCCGCATCCGCCTTGGGTTGTTCTCCAATCTCATTGAGAAAATCAAATTCTTCGGCGGGCTGGGCAGGAGCGGAAATTGCAGGCTCGCTCTCCCCATGTTTCAGCCAATCCGGCTGTTCGTCACTTGCAATGGGCTGGGCAACATTCTCTGCGTCAAATGATCTCATCCAATCCGGCTGTTCGGTTGCAGACGGCTGGCTAGTTTTTTCCTCATCCGCAATAGGCTTCATCCAGTCCGGCTGTTCAGCGGCGGCGGGTTGAGAAGTTTTATCCTCCCCGCCAAACGACTTCAACCAGTCCGGCTGTTCGGCGGAGGTGGATTGCGCGGCGGTGTTCGCATCCGCGCCGCCTAACGATGTCAGCCAATCGGGCTCGTTACTTAAGGCGGGAGCGGATTCCGCCGCACTCGCCGGTTGACCGAGGTCTTTCATCCAATCTGGAGATTCATCCAGCGCTGTCGATTCTTTCCCGGGCAGGATGCTGGGGTCGATGCGATTCATCCAGTCCGGTATTGATTCGGGCGCTTGTGCCGGTGCGGACGCGGACGAATCTTCCGCAGGTTTGAGTTGCTTCACCCAATCCGGCATTTCTCCAGCCACCAGAGGAGCGGCGGCAGTAGGAGGCAGTGTTTCCTCCTCGTTGAGGAGCGACGCTTTGCTTTCATCGAACTCGCCCGTCGATTGACCCCAACCGGCGTCCTTTAGAAAGTCGGGGATGTTGTCATCCGATGGCGCAACAGCCGCACTGTCGAGTTGAGGCGGCGCTTGGGTCTCCGTCTCAAATCCTTTGTAGAGCCAGGCTGGCTCCGGTTCATCTTTCGGTTCCAGGCTGATCCCGCGCGATTCGCGCCAATCTGCCGGCATCCCCACAGGCTGTCCGCTCCAATCGAGTTTCTCGATCGAGAGGGCAGAGTCGGGCGCTTTGGATGTATCGAAGATCGAGCCGCTCACATGCGCGGCGTATGGGTCAAGTTCAATGATGCGTTGACGATACGCTTGCACATTCTCGGGTTTATCGGCGCTGAAAATTTCGACGAGCACGGCGTTGGCATCGTAACAATACGGATACCGCCTCAACAACGATGAAGCCACTTCCGCGGCGTCGGTCTTTTGCCCGCTTTTGTAATGGGCTTTTGCCAGCAGGGCGCTCATGTCGCTGCGCCCGGGATCCTCGGCGAGCACGCTCTTGATCTCAGAGATCGCCTGCGGATACAACTCACCCTTCACGTACATCTGGGCAAGCGCGCCGCGCGTCATACGAATGCGCGGAGGCGTCGAATCTCCGCGACTGGTGTACAGTCGTTGCAGTTCGCTTTGCACGGCGGCATTCGAAGGCTGGGTTTCGAAGGCGCGCTCCATGTGCCAGATGGCATCGTCGAGTTTGTTCTCCTCATCGCGAATAATACCCATGCCCACGTGCGAGACAAAGTCGCTCGGCGCGCACACGAGGACGCGCGAGAAAATATCCACGGCGTCTCCATATTTTTTCATTTCGAGGTATGCCTTGCCAAGCAGGCGATACGTGTCAAGATGTTTTGGATATGTTTTTAGAATATGAAGGCAATGAGCCACGACCTCATCCACCTGACCGCGGTCTAACATGGTTTCGATTTCGCGGTTGTATGCCCGCAGGGATATTTTCGCCATGAGTGTCAACTCCTGCCGCTATTATAACTCACCTTAATTGTAGAACAGCGGCAATGGTTGAACAACATCCGTACTAAATGTATGCCCGGCGAGAGTCATTTCACGCGCCTCCGCCAGTTTCGATTGATCGTCGGCGTGGATGGTGAAGAGCGGCTCGCCCTTTTGAACTTTATCGCCCACTTTATGATGGACAACGATGCCGACCGCGTGATCTATCGAATCGGACTTCTTCGCGCGCCCGCCGCCGAGGATGACCGACGCTTCGCCCACGCTTCGCGCATGGACTTGGGAGAGGTTCCCCTCCATCGGCGACTCGACCACTTCGACATATTTCGCACGCGGGAACTTGGAAACGTCATCCACATAAGAGACATCGCCGCCCTGCGCTTTCACCAACCCTCGGAATTTCTCGAAGGCAGAGCCGTTTGCCATCGCTGTTTCGGCTTGGGCGCGCCCGTCGTTCAAGTCTTTTGCCAGTTTCCCGATCACTAGCAAATGCGCGCACACATGCAAACAATGTTCGCGGAAGTCATGCGGTCCGCCACCTTTGAGCGCCTCGATGGCTTCGACTACTTCGAGCGAATTTCCCACCGCATGACCCAACGGTTGATTCATATCAGAGAGCAACGCCACCACTTCGCGCCCGGCGAGCTTGCCGATGTCCATCATGAGTTTCGCAAGAACACGCGCTTCGTCGAGATTCGCCATAAACGCGCCGAGTCCCACTTTCACATCCAGCACGATCGCTTGCGCTCCCGCCGCGATCTTTTTGCTCATGATCGAAGAGGCGATCAACGGCGTCGAGGGGACGGTTCCCGTCACATCGCGCAGGGCATAGAGTTTTCCATCCGCCGGAGCCAGCGCGAGCGATTGACCGGTCAACACCGCGCCGATCTCTCTCAATTGTTTCTTGAATTCTTCGGTGGTCAAATCCACGCGGTAGCCGGGAATGGATTCGAGTTTATCGAGCGTGCCGCCGCTGAAGCCCAACCCGCGCCCCGACATTTTGCCGACAGGCAGTCCGCACGCCGCCACGGTGGGAAGAACCGTGATGCTGGTCTTATCGCCCACGCCGCCGGAGGAATGTTTGTCCACAGCGAGGTCAACCACGTCGCTCAGGTCGAGCGTGTCGCCGGAGTACGCCATTGCCAGCGTGAGGTCGGTGGTCTCGCGCGGGGTCATGTCGTTGAGCATGACCGCCATCGCAAACGACGCGGCTTGATAATCCGGCACGTCGCCCGACACAAATCCTTTGATGAAAAATTCGATCTCTTCGCGGGTGAGTTCGATCTTGTCGCGTTTTTTGATGATGATGTCTACAGCGCGCATGGAAGGCTCCTTATTCAGAATTGCAAAATTATTGTATCCCATTCTGCAAAGTAGGTCACGTTTGAAACGCGACCTACTTTTATGATCTCACTAATTTGTATCCGTCTTTCGCGTCTTGCACCGTCCACCCCAACGCGGAAATTTTATCCCGCAGGCGATCCGACTCTGCCCAATTCTTATTCGCCCGCGCGGCAAGACGTTCTTTCGCGAGGGCAATTACTTCATCAGAAGGTTTATCGTCTTCGGCGCCCGACGCGCTGACGACCATATCCCACACGTGAGGCGGAATGTCTTTTTCAAGAGGGCTGGGAATTTTCACCTCGCCCAATTCGCTCAGGTTGAACTTTGAGCCTGCCGGGTACATCTCCGGGTCGCATTCGCGGACGATGGAGACACTGCTCACGCCGCTTACTTCGCATTGACCAGTCTCAATATCCACGATGAGACCGGTGTGCTCATCCAAGCCGACGGTTTGATTCTCTGCCGGGAGGAGGTCGCACCACTCAGCGAAGCGATCCATGCCGATGAAACAGCGGCTGGTGTCGAGGTCCGCGCCGCCTTCGGCGTTGTTCCAGTGCGGAATGAATGAGATATGCAAGCCGAAATCGCCGAAGAAGTTCAACCCGTTCACCGCGTGGACGTCCTGCCCCACTTTGTAAATCTCATACACGGGCAACGCATGAGCGCCGATGGAGATCGTGGCGGCGGAGGCAAAGATCAACGTCGCGCCGAGGCGGTGGCGGGCGCGGATCACATCCCACGCGAGAGTCCCTTGCAAATTGCGGATCGCATACGTGGGACTGCCCGGTCCCATGAAGATCATGTTCGCGTATAACAACGGCTTGACGATCTCAGGGTCGTCTGGGCTGAACGCGGAGTTTTTCTTGCGCGCGGGAACCACGTCCACAACAGGCTTGTAGTTTTGCAGGCGCGTCTTCATGAACTCCCCCACCTTACCAACCACTTGCGACGAGTTCAACTCAAAGCCTGCGGGCGTTTCAAGCAATGCGATGCGAAGCGGCTCGTTGATTCTTTTTGCCAGCGTTTCAAAAATCCGCCCGCCCGCTAATGATGTTTCGCCCGAACCGAGGAATGCGATTTGTCCGATAGCCATGTCAGTTGGATGACGCGGTCAATTCATCTATTACGATTTTCGCTTGACCGCTTGGATAAGATTTTCTTGCTCAGCCACAGAGTCCACAGAGATCTTTGAGAAAAGTTCTCAAAACTCATCCTTCTCCGTGATCTCTGTGGCAAAGATGACTTTCACAAGAAGTCTATTTCAACAATTCTCTCGCCTTCTTCCAAATCTCGTCGAACATTTTCACGGTCAATCTTCCCGTCAGCGTGTTTTGCTGGCTGGGGTGATACGAGCAAATCAAGGATGAAGTATGAGGGATGAAGGATGAAGCGGGCAATTGATATACCGCTCCATGAACAAATTTCCAATCGGGATTTCGAATCGAAACCATCTTGAGAATTCTTTCGAATGCAATGCGCCCAAGACAAACGATCACGTTCGGTTTGATGATTTCCAATTCGCGC
>JAJTXU010000176.1 GCA_021462845.1 Anaerolineales bacterium | reverse complement strand
GTGGACGCGCGGAATCAAATCTTCGAGACGGCTTCGCAACTGCTCGGCGTCGGCGCGGATCAACTGTCCGCAAGGGCGGGGCAGGTCTCCATTAAGAATGAAGCGGGGAAGTCCATCTCATTGGAACAGGTTGCCCGTCGTCGTCATTTCAAAGAAGGCGGCAAGGTCATCCTCGGCGAAGGCTGGTACGACCCGCCGACTCAACTGGTGGACAAGGACACGTATAAAGGAAATATTTCGGCGGCGTACGGGTTTGGCGCGCAAATGGCGGAAGTGGAAGTGGATACCGAAACGGGCAAGGTGCGCGTGCTGAGGCTGGCGTGCGCGAACGATGTCGGTCATGCGATCAACCCGATGGCGGTGGAGGGGCAGATCGAAGGCGGCGCGCAGATGGGGCTGGGGTACGCGCTGACCGAGGAGTTGCTCGTGAAGGACGGCAAAGTGTTGAACCCCGACCTGCTCGATTATCGCCTGTTCACCTCCGCCGATATGCCGATCATCGAAACGCACATCATCGAGACCGACGACCCTGGCGGTCCGTTCGGCGCGAAGGGTGTGGGCGAGATGGGCGGCACGCCGACCGCCGCCGCGATCGCGAACGCCATCTACGACGCGATCGGCGTGCGCATGACTCAATTGCCGATGACGCCCGAGCGCGTGCTGGCGGCGTTGGATGAAAAGGAAAAGAGAGCAGGTCTCCGATCTGATTAAGCCACCGAGAACACAGAGTTCGCAGAGATTTTTTAAAGGTTTTCTCAGCGTTCTCTGCGCGCTCTGTGGCGGAAGAGTTATTCAAGATGAATTTACAAGGAGTCAGAATGACGAAACCCCGCTTCAACCCCGACCTGCTGACTGTTCCGTTGTATGTGGCGGGCAGGAGCATTCAAGAGATTCGCGAGAAGTACGGGCTTGAGAAAATCGTCAAACTCACATCGAACGAGAGTCCAGTCGGTTCGTCTCCGCTTGCGATTCAAGCCGCGCTGGAGATGATGGCGGAGGCGCATCGTTACCCTGGCGTGGGAGACGCCAGCCTGCGCCGCAAACTGGCGGAACGGTTCGGGCGCGGCTTTACTGAAAATAATTTCCTGATCGGCAACGGCGCGACGGACTTGTTGAGGATGATCACGCAGGCGTTCACCTTCGACGGCGGCAACAACGTCATGGCAGACGCGACGTTCCCGATGTATCACATCCTGACCACCACGTTCGGCGGCGAATGCAGGGTCGTTCCGTTGGATGGAAACCACCGCTTCAACCTCGACGCGATGCTCGCCGCAATGGACGACGACACGCGCATCGTTTTCCTTTGCACGCCGAACAACCCCACGGGGCTGGTCGTCACGCAGGATGAATTCGACCGCTTCATGAAACGGGTCCCTGAGCATGTGATCGTGTTGATGGACGAATCCTATTACGACTATGTGACCGACTCGTCTCACGCCGAGAGTCTGGGATACGTCGAGCAGGGACGCAACGTCATCGTCCTGCGAAGTTTCTCCAAGGCTTCGGGGCTGGCGAATCTGCGCGTGGGATACATGATCGCTCCCGCCGAACTCGCCGAATATGTGCGTCACGCGCTCCTGCCGTTCAACACCAGCGACATCGCCATGTGCGCCGCCGCCGCCAGCATGGACGACGACGAGTACAACGAACTTCAGCGCAACACGGTGTTGAAAGGGCGCGATTATTTTGAATCGTCGTTCGCCGATTTGGATTTGCAAGCCATCCCGAGTCAGGCGAACTTCGTGGCGGTCATCGCCCCGCCGCTGGGGGCGGCTCGCCTGACGGAACTGCTGTTGCAGCGCGGATTCATCGTCCGCGAGTTGACCACGTTTGGGATGAAGAACGCCATCCGCGTGAGCGTGGGGACGATGGAAGAAAACACGGCGTTCATCAAAACCCTCAAACACGTTCTGGAAACGGAAGGAGTCGCCGCGTGACGTACATCAAACGCATTGAACGGGTCGCATTGGCTGTGCCAAATTTGGAAGAGGCGAAGAAATTCTTCGAGCAATGGTTCGACGCAAAATTTCACGCCGAAGAAAATATCGAAGACATGGGCATCCGCTACCGCCCGTTTGAAGTGGGCGAAAGCCTGATGGAATTGCTCGAACCCACGCGCGAAGACAGCCCTGTGGCGAAGTTCCTCAAACACAACGGCGGACCTGGCGTGCATCACATCACTTATGAGGTGGACGATCTCGACGAAGCCATCGCGGAACTGGAACGGCGCGGCGGTCGCATCGCCTATCGTCACACCTATGGCGAAGGCGTCACGTTCGAGGGAAAGGTCTGGCGCGAGGCGTTCGTCCACCCGAAGGATTCGTTCGGCGTGTTGATCCATCTTGCGGAGAAGAAACCCGCGCAACCTTGACAATAAACCTGAACCACTGAGACACGGAGACACAGAAATTTAAAAACTCCGTGACTCACTTGTCCCGATGATTTTCGGGAGTGTCTCCGTGATTTGCGTTTTTTACAGAATATGAACCACCTCGACTCTCTCACCGTCCTCTCCCTCGAACAGGCGACGACGCTTCCCTACATGACCTTGAAACTGGTCATGGATGGGATGCGGGTCATCCGCCTCGAGTCGCCTCCGCGCGGCGACCCGAATCGCTGGGTGGGTCCGCAGGTGTTGAGCGACTCGAAAGCGGAGGCAGGCTTCGAGTCAGGCATGAACGCGTACTTCCTCCCGAATAATCTGGGGAAGGAATCCATCACGTTGAACCTGCTCGACGAGGCGGGACGAAACATCCTGCATCGTTTGATCCGCGAAACGCCGATTGATATCTTCGCCACGAATCAACGCCCCGACTCTTACAAGAAACTGGGGATTGATTACGAAACCCTGAGCGCGGTCAAGCCCGATTTGATCTGGGTGGGCATCACGGGCTTTGGACCGACGAGCAACGAAGCGGCGTATGATCCCATCTTGCAGGCGCGCGCGGGTTTTATGGAACTCACTGGCGAATCAAACGGTGACCCGATGGTCTTCGGCTTGCCGATGGTGGACCTCGGCGCGGGCGAACAAGCCTACGGCTTGGTGATGAAAGCGTTGTATCGGAGGGCGGTCACAGGCGAAGGGACGCGACTCGATATTTCGATGTTTCAATCCGCCGTCTCGTGGATGCTCTCGCCCATGATGCTCTCGCATAGTTTCGACGTGCAGGCGGCGCGGCGCGGCAACACGCATCAATTCTTCGCGCCCGTGTCGGTCTACCCCACGTCGGACGGGTTCGTGTATCTCGCCGTCGGCAACGACCGTCAATGGGAGGCGTTGACGGGGCAGGCGGGCTTCGAGTCGCTTGCTTGCGAAAAATATAAACTCAACGCGGGGCGCATCGCGTCGGTGGATGAACTCAACGGGCAATTGAGCGCGATCTTCAAAAAATATTCAACGGCTGAGATCATCGCAATGTGCAACAGGATCGGAGCGCCGATCTCGCGCGTGAACAACATCCCGCAAGTGTGCGCCGACCCGTTGATCGCCGATCAATTGGTGAAGGCGCGCGATCCGCGTTCGGGAGTCGAGATCGCCATCCCGCCGCCAGCGGTCATCCCGACACATTTGAAAGAGAAAGGTCTGACGCTGGGATTCCCTCCGCGTTTGGGCGAGCAGAATGAAAGCGTGTTCGAGCCGCTGGGCTGTGATGTGAATGAGTTGAAAGAGAAAGGGATCATCTAATGACCTTACATAATTTTTGGGACGCTGACGCGAAGCGCGCTGAAAACGCAGATTTTCTTTTTTGAATCAGCGAAATCAGCGTTTTTCTGCGTCCCGATTCGAGTGGCGACAATCTGGAAAACCATCCTCGAATAAAACCACGAATAAACGAATTGGCGCAACACATTCGAGTATTCGTGAAAAAATTCGTGGACGGTTCTTCACTGCAACTACAACAGGCTAACCAATGGACATCATCCTGACCGAAGAACAAAAACGATTCCGCGACTCCGTCCGCAGTTTTGTGGATAAGGAAGTGATTCCCGCCGCGCAAGAGATGGACGAGAAGGGCGAGTTCCCGCGCGCGTTGTTCAAACGCTGCGCCGCCAACGGCTACTTCGCCCTGCGTTATCCCGAATCCGTCGGCGGCATGGACGCGGACTTCCTCACCTATTGCCTGATGATGGAAGAAATCGCGCGCGGTTCGCTCTCGCTGGGGGCGGCGGTCGCCATGCAAACGCTGATGGGCACCGACCTGATCCATCGCTTCGGCACGGATGAGCATCGTCAACGCCTGCTCATGCCCGCGTTGAGCGGCGAAAAGATCGGCACGATTGCGATGACCGAACCCGACTTCGGCTCGGACCTCGGCGGCATCACCACCCGCGCGATTCAAAAGGATGGTGGCTGGGAGATTCACGGCAGAAAGATGTGGATCACCTCCGCGACGGTGGCGGATTTCTTCACCGTCGCCGCAAAAACGGACCCCGAGGCTGGTTTCAAAGGAATTGACTTTTTCCTCGTCGAGAAGGAAAGAGCGGGCGTGCGGGTCGGGCGCAAGATCGAGAAGATGGGCGTGCGCGCCTCCGAAACCTCCGAGTTGATTCTGGATCACGTTCGCGTCCCCGCCAAAAACATGCTCGGCAAACAAGGCACGGGATTCAAAAACCTGGGCGATATCCTGTGCCAGATCCGCGTGATGACAGGCGCGCTGGCGCTGGGCTTGGGCGAGGCGGCGTTGACATCGTCCATCAAATATTCCAATGAGCGCGTCCAGTCTGGGCAGACGATCGCAAATTATCAAGCCGTCTCGCACAAGATCGCCGAGATGGGGACACGCCTGGAGGCGGCGCGCGCGCTGGTCTATCAGGCGGCGAAGGATATTGACGCGGGACACAAGGATGTCAAACTCGCATCCATGACGAAATTATTCGCCACCGAAACCGCCAACTTCATCGCCGACGAATGCACGCGCATCCACGGCAGTTACGGCTTTGCGATGGAATACGACGCGCAGCGCTACTACCGCGACGCCCGCTTCCTTTTATATGGCGGCGGCACGTCCGAGGTGCTGCGGAACGTCATCTCGAAGGCGATGGGCGCGCCTGAGTCGCGGAAATGACTACCCCGTCTGAATTTCATTCGACGGGGTCTCCGCGATGCTCCGAAAAAAAATTAACCGCGAAGAACTCATGTGGACGCTGATGAACGCTGAAAAACGCTGATGTTTAATTTGGATGAATGATGGAGAAAAAGCCTTTGTATCATGGATCGCTGTACAAGCACGCGGATCTGACCGAGCAAATCATCGGCGCATTCTATGCCGTCTATTCCGTCCTGGGTTACGGGTTTCTCGAAAATGTTTATGTGAAGGCTTTGATGATTGAGTTACAAAAGCGCGGTTTGAAAGTTCGAGACGAACTTCCCATCCATGTATATTATGACGGTCAACTGGTTGGAGAGTATTTCGCAGATATTGTCGTAAACGAACTGGTGATTCTTGAAATCAAAGCTGCGAAAGCCTTGGCGGCTGAACATGAAGCGCAACTACTGAACTACCTAAAGGCAACGCCTTACGAAGTGGGCTTGCTCCTCAACTTTGGTCCAAAACCTGAAACCAAACGCCGCGCATTCGACAATACTCGCAAGGAATGGCACATCGCCCAAAATAAAAAATGAATCTGCGTTTATCTGCGTGAATCTGCGTCCCGATTTTATTGAGCCAAATTAAGGAATCGAATCTATGACAAACAAACCCATCCGAGTACTGATCGCCAAACCAGGGCTGGACGGTCACGACCGCGGCGCGAGACTGGTCACGCTGGCTTTGCGAGACGCGGGCTTTGAGGTGATCTACCCAGGCTTGCATCAGACCGTCCCCAAGATCGTCGAAAGCGCGTTGCAAGAGGACGTGGACGTGATCGGTCTCTCCATCCTCTCTGGGGCGCACCTGCCCATCGCGGAAAAATTGATGAGCGAACTCCGCAAGTCGGGCATGGACGACAAACTCGTCATCGTCGGCGGCAACATCCCCGAACAGGACATCCCCGCGCTGAAAGCCTTCGGCGTGGCGGGCGTGTTTCCCAGCAGCAGCAGGTTCGAAGAGATCGCCGCGTTCATCCGAAACAACGTCGCGGATAAAGTGTCTTAAACACGAAGTACACGAAGGTCACGAAGGAATAAACCCAAACATCTTCCGCCCTTTGTGCTTGAAAAAATTTTGCCCATAGGAGTTCCAATGGCAGACAAAATTCGAGATGTGATTCTGGAATCGGGCATCCCGGTCAAACCCGTGTACGGACCCGAAGACTTGAAAGAGATCGACGCCGCGAGCGACATCGGCAAGCCGGGCGAGTTTCCGTTCACGCGCGGGATCCATCCCTTCATGTATCGTCAGCGACCGTTCACCATGCGTCAGTACGCCGGGTTCGGGATGCCGCACGAGACGAATCAGCGCTTCAAGTTCCTGATCGAAAACGGACAGAATGCCCTCAACGTGGCGTTCGACCTCCCGACTCAAATGGGATTGGATTCGAGCGATCCTCTTGCGGAAGGCGAAGTGGGTCGCGTGGGCATGGCGGTGGATACGCTCGCCGACATGGAAGTCGCTTTCGCGGGCATCCCCATTGACCAGATCAGCGTTTCGCTCACGATCAACGCGGTGGCGGCGCCGATCATGGCGATGTATTTTGTCGCCGCCGAGAAGCAGGGCGTCCCGTTGAATCAAGTGCGCGGCACGGCGCAGAACGACATCCTCAAAGAATACATCGGTCGCGGCGCGTGGATCTTCCCCGTTGAGCCAGCCGTCCGCTTGATCGGCGACACGATCGAATTCTGCGCGCGCAACGCGCCGAAATATTATCCCGTTTCGGTCTGCGGATACCACATCCGCGAATCGGGCGCGAACCCCGTGCAGGAGATCGCCTACGCCTATTCCATCGCGCGCGAATACATCAGGCGCGGACTCGGGCGCGGCTTGAACGTGGACGACTTCGCGGGGCAGATCTCGTTCAACTTCGACATCTACGGCAACTTCTTCGAGCAAATTTCAAAGTTCCGCGCCGCGCGGCGTTTGTGGGCGCGGATCATCAAAGACGAGTTCGGCGCGAAGAATCCCAACACGATGATGATGAAGATGATCGCGGGCGGCGGCGGGGGAGGTCTCACCATCGAACAGCCTGAAAACAACATCGTGCGCGGCGCGTACTACGCGCTCATCTCCGCGCTTTCTGGCACGCAGACGATGGCGCTGTGCAGTTACGACGAGGCATACACCATCCCCACCGAAAAAGCCGCGCTGATCTCGCTCCGCACCATGCAGATATTGATTGACGAAATGGGCATCGCCGACACTGTGGATCCGCTCGGCGGTTCGTACTACGTCGAAAGTTTGACGGGCGAATTCGAGCGCCGCATGGCTGACGAGATCAAACGCGTGGACGAAGAGTGGGGCGGAATTGTGGAGGCGGTCAGCGCGGGAATTTTGCAGGGCGAGGTGGCGCGTCAAGCCTATCAGTTTGAAAAAGGCATCCAGGACGGATCAATTCCAAAAGTCGGAGTGAACCGCTTTCGTATGGAGGAGGAAAAGCGCGACGTGGCGCTGCATCCGTATGACTCGAAACAGGCGGAAGAGTCGATTCGCCGCACAGCGGAAGTGATCGCGGGTCGTGACGCAGGGACAGTTAATTCGGCTCTTCAAAAAGTCCGCGACGCCGCGAGGGACGGGCAGAACACCATGCCCGCGCTGATCGAAGCGGTGCGCGCGTACGCCACCATCGGCGAGATCACCAAAACGCTGAAAGAAGTCTT